>CAYGBY010000051.1:0-18210 GCA_964348115.1 uncultured Pseudomonadales bacterium | reverse complement strand
ACACAATGAGCCGCAACGCGGCCAGCGCGCCCTTTAGGCCCTCCCGAAGGGCGCCACGCGGCGCGCGGACTGTGGAATGCCCCTGCTCTGCGGCTCGCCTTCCCATGGCCGCAACGCCGTCTCCGCCCGCAAACAGCGGGGCGCCGGGCGAACGCGACTTGTTCAGAGGTTCCCTAGCGCCTAAAACCCACTTATTTGCGGGGCAGGACACTAGTATGCCCGGGCCGGGAGCCAGGTGACTAGGCCGGGCCAGTTGAATAGCATGATCAGGCCAATTAGCTGCAGAATGATGAACGGCGTCACGCCCTTGTAGATGGTGTGCACCCCAACGTCGCGCGGCGCCACCCCCTTTAGGTAGAAGATGGCGAAGCCCACCGGCGGCGTTAGGAAGCTGGTCTGCAGGCATACGGCGAACAGCACCGTGAACCATACCGGATCGAAGCCCAAACTGACCACCACCGGTGACACCAGGGGCAGGATGATCAATGTCAGTTCGATCCAGTCCAGGAAAAAACCCAGCAGGAAGGTGGCGAACAGGATGGTGATGATGATGCCGTTGGGGCCGAAGGGCAGGTTCAGCAAAGCCCGCTCGATAAGCTCATCTCCTCCCAAGCCGCGCAGCACCAGGGCGAAGGCCGTGGCCCCCAGCAGCACGGCGAAGATGAAGGCGGTGGTGCGGGTGGTTTCGTAAAGCACGTTCTTAAGCACTTGGCCGTCCATGCGCCGTTTGAGCGTGGCCAGCAACAGGGCGCCTGCCGCCCCCACCCCAGCCGCCTCGGTAGGGGTTGCAAGCCCGAGGAAAATGCTGCCCAGCACGGCCAGGATCAGAATGGCTGGCGGCAGGATGGCGATGAAAAGGTCGCGCACCGCCTGCCAATCAACTGGGTCGTGCGCCGCTGCCGGCGCCGCTTCCGGCTTGCTGAAACCGTATATCAGCAGGTAGGCGACATAGAGACCGCCGAGCAGCAGGCCGGGAAACACCGCGCCCAGAAACAGGTCGCCCACGCTCATGGCCATGCGGTCCGCCATCAGCACCAGCATGATGCTGGGTGGAATGAGTATGCCGAGCGTGCCCACCGCGCACACGGTGCCGGACGCCAGCGCCTTGTCGTAGCCCTGGCGCAGCATCGCCGGCATGCCCAGCAGCGCCAGCAGCACCACGGAGGCGCCGATGATGCCGGTGGTGGCCGCCAGCAACACGCCAATCAGCGTGACGCTGATCGCCAGCCCCCCGCGCAGGCCGCCGAACAGCCGCGAGAAGCTGATCATCAGTTGGTTGGCGATGCCGGAGCGGTCCAGCAGCAGGCCCATGAAGATGAACATGGGCAAGGCCACCATCACCCAGTTCTCCATCACGTTCCAGGAGCGGTCAACCACCAGTGAGGTGTAGCTCCAGTCGATGGCGAAGGGAAAGGCGAAGTCGACGTTCAGCATGATGGCCAAAGCCGTGAACAGCACGGCAAGCCCGCCTAGGATCCAGGCGACCGGAAAGCCGGTGAAGACCAGGCTGATGAAGCTTAGGAACATGGCCAGCGCCAGGGCTTCATTAGGGTCCACGGGCGCTTCCTTGCGGTGGCGAACCGGGCTGTTCGGCAGGGGCCGCATCCGCTGTCCGGCCCAGGAACAGGTAGGCCCAGACCTTGGATAGACGGGACAGGGCGGCCAGCAGCAGCAGGCCGAAGCCCAACGGCAGCATGGCCTTGATGGCCCAGCGGTAGGGCAGCCCGCCTGGGGAGGGGGAAACCTCCCCCAACTTGAAGCTGGCCGCCACGAAGGGTGCGCCGAAGATCAGCACCACGGCGATGAACGGCAGCAGCAACAGCAGGATGCCGTACAGTTCGATCCAGGCTTGGGTTCTTGGGCTTAGCCGTTCATGCAGCACGTCCACGCGAATGTGGGCGTCTTTGTGCAAGGTGTAGCCCAGCCCCAGCAGGAAGCCGGTGGCGTAGATGTGCCACTGGATTTCCTCAAACTCGATGCGCCCTTGCCCGAACGCGTAGCGCAGCACGACGTTGACGACGATGACTGCGAGCAGCGCCACCCACAGCCAGGACGACCACTGACCGATGCGCCTTAGCCAAGGATCTACGGCGTTGGAGAAGGCGGTGCTGGGCAGTGGCATGGCAAGCAGCGCCTTGGCGACCTCGGATTAGGTGCGCAGCCGCGTCAGCAGCCATAGGGTGGCGCTGCCAGCCAGCAGCGCCGTCAGCGCCAGGGCTAGGTTCGCGGGCGCGGCGGTCTGCTCCGTGAAGGCTGCTGGGCTCAGCAAGGCGCCTTCGTGCTGCCAGGGCCACAAGCGCATCAGGCTGCCGGCCAGCAAGCCGGTGAGAAAGCTCATCATCGTTTCGAAGCGTCGCAGCATCAGCATTCTGACCAAGCGGGAAAACAGGGCCAAGCCAGCCAGGCAGCCGCTGGCCAAGACAGCCAGCAAGGCCAAGTCCCAATGCACCAGGGCGGCCAGCACGTCTTCATACAATCCCAACAGCAGCAGAACCAGTCCTCCGGAGACTGCCGGCAGCAGCCAGGCGCCAATGGCCAGGGCGCCGCCCAGGAAGTAGGCGGCTAGGCCGAGGTCCGTTGCAAGGGGTGAGACTTTGGTGATCAGCCAGCCGCACAGTGCGCCGATCAGGCCGAAGGTGGCCAGTTTGGAGGGCTTGCGGGCGCGGCCGATGTCCAGTGCGGAAAACAGTATCAGCCCGAAGAAAAACGCCCACACGACTACAGGAGCGGTTTGCAGCCAGTGGTTCATCAGATTGGCGAACGCCACCAAGCCGATGGCCATGCCCGAACCCAGGCAGGCCAGAAAGGGCAGGTTGTGGTGACGCCAAAAGCGCCCGAAATCGGTGATGCACCAAGTGATGCTTCTAGGGGTGAAGGATGCCAGGCTGCCTACGAACTCCCGGTAGATGCCGGTCACGAAAGCGATGGTTCCGGCGGATACGCCTGGCACCACCTCCACGACGCCCATGGCCAGACCACGGACGAACAGGCCCAGCCACTTGGTCGCCGGCTCCCGGGCGCCGCGCCTTTGGCGTTGTTGGGGGGTGTTGCTTGTATGTGCTGGGTTGGCCGGGAATTTGGGGGGATGCTGCGCGCGCACTAGCTTTCCACGCCCTTCACCAACGGCACGAAGCGGGCTGTGTGGAGCACGTCCTCGCGGATGCCGTCGGCGGTGCGGTCATAGACGCGCATTTCCTGGGAGGACTCTCCGCCCACCGGCGCAATTAGACGTCCGCCCACCGCAAGCTGGTCCAGCAAAGCCGCAGGCGCGGCGCGCGGCGCGGCGGTCACCAAAATGCCGGTGAAGGGGGCCTGCTTCCGCCAGCCTTGGTAGCCGTCCCCCAACCGCGCCTGCACATTGTCGATGTTCAGGGCCCGCAAGCGCTCCAATGCCTGCTCGAGCAGCGGCCGCAGCCGCTCCACGGTGTAGACGGAGCGGCACAGATGGGCCAGCACTGCGGTCTGAAAGCCTGACCCGGTGCCCACCTCCAGCACCTTGGGGCGCGGGGCTTCCAGCAGCGCCGAGGTCATCATCGCCACTGTGGAGGGTTGCGAGATGGTCTGGCCGTGGCCGATGGGCAGTGCGTTGTCCTGGTAGGCCAAATGCGCCAAGGCCTCATCGACAAAGATGTGCCTAGGCACCGCAGCGATGGCGTCCAGCACCGTCTTGTTGGCGATGCCCTTGCGCTCCAGCTTGTCCACCAGCCGCGCCCGGCTGCGCGCCGAGGTCATGCCGATGCCGGTCAGGTCGAAGCGGGTCACTGCGGGTTGTCAGCCAGGATGTAGAAGACTTCGCCTTCCTTGATCATGCCAAGGTTCGTTCGCGCCAAGGATTCGATGGCTGCATTGCCGCGCTGCATGGCCATCACCTCGCTGCGCAGGCGGCGGTTGCGCTGCTGGTGCAGCTCGATGCGGCGCTGCTGCTCCTGCAATTGCGCCTGCAAGGCCGCTTGGGTATGGTGGCCGCTGCGGCCGAACCAAGCTTGGTGCTGCACGACAAGCAGCAGCAGAACCAGAACGGCTATCAGAATTTTCATGCGTTTTTCACCTCCGTCCCGCCTTGATAGACCGCTTGGCCGCCAAGCGCCTCCTCGATGCGCAGCAATTGGTTGTACTTCGCCATCCGGTCGGAACGGCACAGGCCGCCGGTCTTGATTTGCCCAGCGCCGGCGCCCACCGCCAAGTCTGCGATGGTGGCGTCTTCGGTTTCCCCGGAGCGATGGGAGACGATCACGCCATAGCCGGCCTGTTGGGCCAGGCGAATGGTCTTCAGGGTCTCCGAAAGGGTGCCGATCTGGTTTAGCTTGACCAGGATGGCGTTGGCCACCCCCTCAGAGATGCCGCGCTGCAGCAGTGCGGCGTCGGTGACGAACAGGTCGTCCCCAACCAGCTGCAGCTGTTCGCCCAGAACCTCAGTCAACCGCCGCCAGCCGAGCCAGTCCTCCTCGTCTAGGCCATCCTCGATGGAGGCTATGGGGTGGGCAGCCGCCAAGTCGGCCAGATAGGCGGTGAAGCTGGCGCTGTCATGACGTTTGCCCTCGCCGCGCAGCAGGTATTCCCCATCTACGCAGAATTCCGAGGCGGCGCAGTCCAAGGCCAGGGTAACGGCTTGGCCAGGGGCATAGCCGGCCTGTTCGATGGATTGCCGGATGATGTTCAGGGCCTCGGCGTTGCTGGCCAGATTGGGGGCGAAGCCGCCTTCATCCCCTACGCTGGTGGCGAAACCCCGCTCCCGCAGCACCCCGCGCAGGCTGTGGAAGACCTCCACGCCGCAGCGCAGGGCCTCGGAGAAGCTGCCTTGGGAGACGGGCTGAATCATGAATTCCTGAATGTCCAAGTTGTTGTCCGCATGGGCGCCGCCGTTGAGGATGTTCATCATGGGCGCCGGCAGCCGCATGGGCGGGTGGCCGGCCAAGGCGTTGATGTGTTTGTACAGTGGCGTTTTGGCGTCTTGGGCCGCGGCTTTGGCCGCCGCCAGGGATACGGCCAGCATGGCGTTGGCCCCCAGGGCGGACTTGTTGGCGGTGCCGTCCAGTTCGCGCAGCCGGGCATCGAGGGCGGTTTGGTCCTCCGCCGCCATGCCCGTGACGGCTGGCGCGATGCGGCGGCGGATGTTCGCCACGGCCTGCCTGACCCCCCGGCCCAGGTAGCGGCCCTTGTCCCCGTCCCGCAACTCCAGCGCTTCCTTGGCTCCCGTCGAGGCGCCGGAGGGTGTGATGGCCCGGCCCAGGCTATTGTCTTCGGTCAGGACCTCCGCCTCCACGGTGGGGTTGCCCCGGGAATCCAGCACCTCCCGCCCCCGGACCGCCAGAATTCGGCTCATTGGCCATCCTCCAGCCGCTCCGGGAACGGCCGCGCCTTCACTGTCTCGTCCAGGCCCTTCAATGTGCGCAGCAGTTCCTCCATGCGTCCTAGGGGCCAGGCGTTGGGGCCGTCGGAGAGGGCCTTGTCCGGATCCGGGTGGGTCTCCATGAACAGCCCCGCCACGCCGGCCGCCACGGCGCTGCGGGCCAGCACCGCCGCCATCTCCCGCTCCCCTGCGGATGCGTTGCCCAAACCGCCCGGCATCTGCACGGAGTGGGTGGCGTCAAAAACCACCGGGCAGCCGGTTTTCCGCAGCACGGCCAAGGCGCGCATGTCCGCGACCAAGTTGTTGTAGCCGAAGCTCACGCCGCGTTCGCAGACCAGTATCTGCTCGTTGCCGGCGGCCCGCGCCTTGGCCACGACGTTGACCATGTCCGCCGGCGCCAGGAACTGGCCTTTCTTGATGTTCACCGGTTTGCCGCATCCCGCCACCCGCCGGATGAAGTTCGTCTGCCGGCACAGAAAGGCGGGGGTCTGCAGCACGGAGACCACTTCCGCCACCTCGTCCAGGGGCGTGTCTTCGTGCACGTCGGTCAGCACCGGGATCGCCAGTTCCCGCCGCACCTTTTGCAGGATGCGCAGGCCTTCGTCCAGCCCTGGCCCCCGGTAGCTGTGGTGGGAGGTGCGGTTGGCCTTGTCGAAGGAGCTTTTGTATATGAAGGGGATGTTGAGGCGCTCGGTGATGTCCTGCAACGCCTCCGCGCTGCTGAGCGCCAACGCCTCGCTTTCGATCACGCAGGGGCCGGCGATTAGGAACAGTGGGTTGCGGAGCCCGGCCGCAAAGCCGCACAACTGCATCAGCCTGTGCGGTCGTTGACCAGAGCGGGTTGCGCTGCCCGGACCAACGCTGCCTGGATGAAGCCGTTGAACAGGGGATGGCCGCCTCTGGGAGAAGAGGTGAACTCGGGGTGGAATTGGCAGGCCAGAAACCAAGGATGGTCGCGCAGCTCCACCATCTCCACCAATTCGCCGTCCTCCGAGCGGCCGGCCACGTCCAGGCCCGCCGCCTGCAGGCGCGCGATGTAGCGGTTGTTGACCTCGTAGCGGTGGCGGTGGCGTTCGTGGATCACTGCCTGCCCGTAAGTGCGTGCGGCTAGGGAGCCGTCCGCCAGCCGGCAGGCTTGGGCGCCGAGACGCATGGTGCCGCCCAGATCATCCGCGCCGCTGCGCTGCTCGATCCGCCCTTCCCGGTCGGTCCATTCCGTGATCAGGCCGATGACTGGGTGGGGCGTGTCGCTGTGGATCTCCGTGGAATGGGCGCCTTCCAGCCCGGTTACGTTGCGGGCATAGTCGATGATGGCGGCGTGCAGGCCATAGCAGATGCCCAAGTAGGGCACTAGGTTGCGCCGGGCGTAGCCGGCGGCCAGAATCTTGCCCTCGAAGCCGCGCTGTCCGAAGCCGCCCGGCACTAGAATGGCGTCTGCCCCATGCAGGCGCGCAATGCCCGCGAGCTCGAGCTCCTCCGCGTCTATGCAATCTATCAGCGGCTTGGTGCGGTGCTGGATGCCGGCGTGGCCTACCGCCTCGATGAGGGACTTGTAGGCGTCCAGCAGGCTTAGGTACTTGCCGACGATGACGATGCGCACTTCGCCTTGGGGACGCAGTTCCGCATCCACCACCCGCTCCCAACTGGACAGGTCCGCAGGGGGGCAGTCCAGGCCGAAGCGCTCCACCACCAGTTCGTCCACGCCCTGCTGGTTGAGCGCCTCCGGCACTTGGTGGATGGTCTCCTCGTTGATCACGGACACCACCGCCCGTTCCTCCACGTTGCAGAACAGCGCGATCTTGGCCCTGGCCGGGGCGGGCAGTGCGTGATCGGAGCGGCACACCAGGATGTCCGGCTGCAGGCCAATGGAGCGCAACTCCTTCACGGAGTGCTGGGTGGGTTTGGTCTTGATCTCCCCTGCGGCCATGAGATATGGCACCAGGGTCAGGTGAATGTACAGGGTGCGCTTGGCCCCGATCTCCAGGCGCAGTTGGCGGATGGCCTCCAGGAAGGGCTGGGATTCGATGTCTCCCACCGTGCCGCCGGTCTCCACGATCACCACATCCATGCCTTCGCCCACCAGCAGGATGCGGCGCTTGATTTCATCCGTGATGTGGGGGATGACCTGCACAGTGGCGCCGAGATAGTCTCCTCTGCGCTCCCGGCGGATGACCTCTGCGTAGATGCTGCCGGTGGTGAAGTTGTTGTGCTTGGACATGCGGGCGTGGGTGAAGCGTTCGTAGTGGCCTAAGTCCAGGTCCGTTTCCGCTCCATCGGCGGTGACGAAAACCTCCCCGTGCTGGTAGGGGTTCATGGTGCCGGGGTCCACGTTGATGTACGGGTCCATTTTCAGCACGTTGACCTTGAGTTTGCGCGCCTCCAGCACCGAAGCCAGGGATGCCGTGAGAATGCCCTTGCCCAAGGATGACACCACCCCCCCAGTGACGAAAACGAAGCGCGTCATGGATTGGCTCTTGGCTGGTCGGAAATCAGCAACCTGCGTCTCCATCCTGGTGGCGCGCCGCATCCATAGCTTGGCGGGCGGCATCAGCACCACTGCGCCCGCCAGCCTGGGCAACGCCCAAGATGGGGTTGCAGCCTAACAAACCACCGCGCCCCGACGCAACTGATTGATCTGAGACATCCAGGACCGTCCCAAAGTCGTCCGCCGTCCCTCGGCAAAGCTCTATGTAGATGGGTTATGAATATTTTTCGGAGGATTCCGCAATATTCTGCGGCATCCAATGACCTTTGGAAATTTTCTTGCATGAGCGAACGCGACTTGTTCAGAGGTTCCCCAACGGTCGACCGGCCCGGTCACCGCAATGCTCCGCGGCGCGCTCCGCTTTCATGACACAGCGTTGTTGTGACGATTGACTCTTTTGCTGTTGATTATCATGATAATCAACAGCAATGCCGTCGATTGTTTTCAATGCTCCAGCCCGACATCCCACGACACCTAAACATCTCCGAGGTGCTCGAAAGCAAGTCCTGCTTCCTGTTCGGCCCCCGCCAAACCGGCAAATCCACGCTGATCCGCCAGCAGCTAACGGGCTGCCCCGTTTACGATCTGCTTGACCAAACCCTGTATCTGCGCCTGTCGCGCAACCCGGCGCTGATCCGGGAAGCCCTGACGCCGGAAACGACCCTCGTGGTCATAGACGAAATCCAAAAACTGCCAGAATTGCTGAATGAAGTGCAGCTCATGATTGAGCGGCACGGGGTGCGGTTTCTATTGACCGGCTCCAGCGCCCGCCGCCTGCGCCGCAAGGGCGTGAACTTGCTTGGCGGCCGGGCTCGATCCCGTGCGCTGCATCCTTTCACCTAGCATGAGTTGGGAACGCGCTTCGACCTGAACCGCGCCTTGGAGCATGGCTTGTTGCCACCCATCTACTTTTCCGATGCACCCCGCGAAGACTTGGCGGCCTACGCCGGCGACTATCTGAAGGAGGAGGTTGCTGCGGAGGCGGTGGTGCGCAACGTCGGCGCGTTCAGCCGCTTTCTGAGCGCCGCCGCCCTGGCCCACGGGCGCATGATCAACTTCGCCAGTTTCGCAAACGACGCCCAGGTGCCCGCTTCGACGGCAAGGGCCTACTACGACATTCTCAAGGACACTTTCATCGCCCACGAGGTGCCGGCCGTCACGGAAACTCGCAAGCGCAAGGCGGTGTCCACCTCAAAGTACTACTTGTTCGACATCGGCTTGGCGCGGTACCTGCAGGGCCGCAGCGGTCTGGCGCCGGGCACGCCGGAATACGGGGAGGCCTTCGAGAGCTTCATTCACCAGGAAATCACCGCCTACTGCAGCCACCATCTGCTCGACCCGCCCGGCTATTGGCGGTCCAAGTCCGGGTTCGAGGTGGATTTCGTGTTTCAGGACATCGCCGTCGAAGTGAAGGCGAAGGCCAATGCCGGCGTCCGGGACCTGCGCGGCTTGGCGGCGCTTAAGGAGGAAGGCATCACCAAACGCCACCTGCTGGTGTGCATGGAGCCCACGCGCCGCCTCGTGGACGGCATTGAAGTGACGCCTTGGGAGGTGTTTTTGGATGCGCTGTGGCACGAACAGTTCTTCGGAAACGATTGAGGTTGAGCCGGGCTGCTGCCCTTTTGACATCAGTTTTTCCGCCAAGGCAGCCAATGGCGCCGCCTTCGATATCCGGGGAAGCGTCGCGGGGCAGTGTGCTGGCCGCGCCTCAGGTTCGCTGGCGCCCGCTCGCCTGCAGGGCGCCCAGCACGATGTTGAGGCGCTCTTGGGAAATCAGGCAGCGGCGTTGGATGCGGCTGGCCCACTCTTCCCGGCGCCCGGAACGGGGCCGCAGGCTTCGGCATAGATCCCGCAGGCTCTCGAAGCCTATGGGGCTGCGGCTGATCAG
Source organism: uncultured Pseudomonadales bacterium (assembly GCA_964348115.1). Taxonomy (GTDB): domain Bacteria; phylum Pseudomonadota; class Gammaproteobacteria; order Pseudomonadales; family Azotimanducaceae; genus Azophilus. Next base: position 8,487 of record CAYGBY010000051.1, on the reverse strand, counting down.
GTTGTGGGTATAGTGCCAGCGGCGGCCTTGGCGCGGTGCATGCAGGCGCAGCAGGGAGAGGTAGAAAACCTTGTTGTGTTCCAGCCCAAGGGCTCGGTTGAGATGGTTGCGCAGTTGTTCGCCCTCTATGATTCTGGGTTCGTTTTCCACCAACTGCGCCGCCGCTGACACCACCGCCGCCAAATCCAGCCCAGCGAAGGCCTTCTCCACATAGGCGTAGGTATCCTCCCCGACCCGCACCACCTCGCCTTGCTTGACCAGTTCATCCACGTAGAAAGCTGCATGGCCAACGGATTGGCTGCGGATCTTGCTGGCGATGAACTTTTTGTCCAAGGGGGTTGTGGCCTCCTTGAACAGCCGCAGCAGCACCCCTTGCTGGCCCACCAAGCCGAATTCCCGGCTGAAGCTGATGGTGTCGGCGCCGGATTTGCCTTTGAAGTGGACGCCCGCGGCTGCGCCATGGGCGCGCACGATGTGGCGCACTTCGAAGTAGGGCAGGGTTTGGGGCTGCTGCTGGTAGAAGTCCACGGACAGGTTCAGCGCGTCACGGCCTTCCGCCTTGGCTTTCTGCAGGGTGGCGGTCACTTGGCGCAGAGTGTTCTCGATGGTGGCGGGCTTGGAATTGAGGAACTGTGTGTGGCGGTAGGCGCCGCGGTTGTGTTGATAGGCCCAGCCCTTGTTGACGGCGACTGGAATGCCGCCATCGATGCGGGTTTTGGACATGGAGGCCTTGGTGACGCCCTTGCGGTTCACTGCTTGATGCAGTTGCCGCCAGTCAAGGCCCTCGGGAAAGTCCAGCAGGGTATTGGCAATGCCGATGGGTTTGGCTAGCTGCGTGGGGACGATTTGGCTTCCCGTGCGCTTGAGGCCTTTGCCCAGCAGGTTGAAGATCAGGTTTTCCGCCACCACCGGCTCCATGCCGTCCTGCTGCATCAGGAAGGTGGTCGCCTCGGCCAGTTCAGCGGGAGATCTGTGCGTCACCCAGAAGCTGTCCAGCGTCTCCGCACCGCCCCTTGGGTGGAAGATGCGCATCAGGTGGCCGCTGTCCAGGCCGCAAGTCATGCTGACGAAGCCGTAGAACCCCGCTTCGCTGCTGAAGCGCCGCCGCAAGTTTGGGAAGATGGGGTTGCGCATCAGGCTGAGGTTTCCTTTTAGGTTGTTCCACAGCTCTTCTTTGGAAATGCGCATATGTTGCTGCCATCCGGCGTGGATATTGGTCTGTATCTGGCGTACGCGTTCCCTAGTCACCCTGCCGCCCGGCAGGTGGTCCCCGACGGCCTGCAAGGTTTCCGCAGGGCGCCCAATGCCCAGGCGCTGGCATAGGACGAAGTGGTCGCGCGCCTTCAAGCTGGCGAGGTAGCTGTCCAGATCCTTCAGCAGCAGACTCTCGAGTTCCGGCAAAGAGGGCCGCTCGCTAATGATGTTTCTCCACCCTGGTGGCCTAACTGCAAGAATAAGCTACCAAATGCCTTAGTGCAACAGCAAGCGACTGCTTCTGACCCCCTGCGCTTTTGCGCCGGGTAGGTGGAGCCTTGCTGAGACTGCGGTCGCAAGTACGCGCCCTTCAGACCCTCCCGAAGGGCGCTCCGCGGCGCACGGACTGTGGAATCCCCGCCGCGCTGCGGATAGCCGTCCCATGGCCGCAATACCAACTCCGCCCGCAAACAGCGGGGCGCTGGGCGAACGCGGCTTGTTCAGAGGTTCCTTTCCAGGCTTGGTGGTTGGCGTCGCGAGCCTGTGCGGGCTGGCGGGCTTTAGTCCTGCCTTTGTTTTGCGCCCGGTTTGTGGGGACGCCAGATGGCTTGCCAGCGAGGCTGTTGCGCCGGCTGTTCGGCGGCGGCGATGCCGGGCGCGGCGCATAGTTCGTCGCCGCGGAAAATCAGCGGCAGGCTGCCTCTGCGCCAGGGCGGCACATGGGCGGCTTGCAGCAGGGTCTTCAGAGAACGGGTGTGGCCGCGCCAGCGGATCTGTTCCCCGCCTTGGCGGAAGCGCACTTGCAGGTCGTCGGCGGCGTGGAAGCCGCCTTCCTGACTGGGTTCAACGCGCAGTTCGCCGTGGGGCAGGGTCAGGGTAGCAGGCGGGCGCAGGCTGTGGACGCTGGCCAGTTGCGGTTGATTGGGGACATGGGGGACATAATGCACTTCGCCGCGCCAGCGGCGCAGGCTGCCATGGCGCAGGCGCAGTTGTGGTTGGGCGTCTGCGCGGCCGCTTAGCTGGGCGCAGAACTCGGCCAGTGCGCGGCTGGAGGGATCCGGTTCGTGGAAGCGGCGCACCCAGGCGCGCAGAGCGGCTGGGCGGCTCTGTGCGGGAAGGCGTCGCAGGGGCAAGGCCTCAACATCCAGCAGATGGCCTAGCAGTGCGTCCTTGCCAGCCTGGGCGGCGGCGGTGGCGGCCAGGCCATCGGCAGCGCCGGGCCAGCGCCGGCGCAGTTGCGGCAAGACTTGCGCGCGCAGATAGTTGCGGTCCAAGCGGGGGTCGGCGTTGCCCGGATCCTCCACCCAGCGCAGGCCCAGGGCCGCGGCGGCGTGGCGCAAGTGGTCCTTGCGGGTTTCCAGCAGCGGACGCAGCAGCAGGGCGCCGCAGCGCAAACGGCGTCTGGGGGGCATGGGGAGCAGGCCGCGGCCCTGCAGCAGGCGCAGCAGCAGCGTCTCCGCCTGATCGTCCTGATGGTGGGCCAGCATCAGCAGGTCCGCGCTGCCCAGGGATGCTTCAAAGGCGCGGTAGCGCGCGGCGCGGGCGGCGGCCTCCTGGTTGCCTGGGCCGACCTGCACGGATTGGCGCAGAAAGTGGACGCCCAGCTTGCGGCATATCCGTGCGCAGTGCTCCTGCCAATGGGCTGCCTGGGGGTGCAGGCCGTGATTGATGTGCAGGGCGGTTATTGGCGGCGCAGCTTCGGCGGCCAAGTGCAGCAATACGGTGGAATCCAGGCCGCCGGAGAAGGCCACGACGCGGCGCCTGCCGGTCAGGCCGGCTAGGGCGCCGCGCAGACGCCGCTGCAGTTGCAGGATAACGGAGTCAGGCGGCATCCTCGAAGTCCACAGCCACGCGGTCGTCGCCGAATTCAGCCCTTAGCTGCGCTATGAGGGTTTCGCTGGCCCTGACGCGCCAGCTAAGCGCGATGACGCCGGCCAGACTGGCCGTGCGGCAGCCGATGGTGATTCGGCAGCCGCCTTCCCCCACCCGGTAGGAGGCTAGGGCGGCGGTGAGGCGTTTGGTCAGATCCGCCGGAATGTGGCCGGAAGTCAGATCGATGTGCAGGCGGGCGCGGGCCCGTTGGCGCCACTCGTCGATGCTTAGGGCGCGCTCCACGCGCATTCTGCGTCCGCCGCTGTAGTCGTCCGCCTCCACCTTGCCCTCCAGCACCAGAATGCGGCCTTTCTCGAGCTTGTGCTTTTCCCGTTTGCCCACCTCGGGATACAGCACCGCCTCCAGACGGTCGGAGTCATCGTCCAGCACCAGTATCTCCATATCCCGTCCGCGCCCGCGCCTTAGGGTGCGGCATTCCACCACCAAGCCGGCCGCCAGTTGAACGCCATTGCCCGGCTGCAGATCCGCAAGGCGTGGGCATTTGCCGCGGAACTCCGGCAAGTAGGGCTGCATGGGGTGGCCGGTGAGGTACAGGCCGAGGGTCTGCCTCTCCAGATCCAGACGCTCCGTGTGGGTCAGCGGCCGCACCTTGGCGGGCCGCGCCACCTCTTCCTGGCTGTCGCCGAACAGGCTTCCCATGCCCAGTTCGGCGTCCCTGGAGGCTTGGCGGGCAGCCAGCAAGGCTTGGTCGAGTTCGCCCAGCAGGCGCGCTCGCAGATAGCCGCTTCGCTCCCCTTCGGCGGAAAATTCGTCCATTGCCCCGGCGTGGATCAGGGCTTCCAGCACCCGCTTGTTGACGCGCTTGATATCCACCCTTCGGCAGAGCTCGGCGAGGCTCTTGAAGGGTCCCGCCCGACGGGCTTCGCTGATGCTCTGCACCGGCCCTCGGCCGAGGCCGCGCACGGCGCCGAGGCCATAGACAATCTGGCGGCCGCGTCCGGAGAAGCGGTACTCGCTGCTGTTGACGTTGGGTGGCGCGAGCGTCAGCTTCATGCGCCGCACCTCGGCGACCAGGGACACCACTTTGTCGGTGTTCTCCATGTCGGCGGACAGGGTGGCGGCCATGAACTCGGCCGGATAGTGGGCCTTGAGCCAAGCGGTTTGATAGGCCACCAAGGCGTATGTGGCGGAATGGGACTTATTGAAGGCGTAGCCGGCGAAGGTGGCCATTTGGTCGAATATCTTGTTGGCCAGCTTCTCCTGCACGCCGTTGGCCTTGGCCCCCTGCAGAAATTGGCCGCGCACCCGGGCCATCTCATCGGGGTCCTTCTTGCCCATGGCCTTACGCAGGATGTCCGCCTGGCCTAGGCTGAAGCCCGCCAGAACGCGGGCGGTCTGCATCACCTGCTCCTGGTAGATGACCACGCCGAAAGTGCTTTGCAGCACCGGCTGAAGCGCTGGGTGCGGATAGTTTACCTTCCTGCGCCCATGCTTGCGCTCCACATACTCCTGGTGGGCGTTGTTCTCCATCGGCCCCGGGCGGTACAGGGCCACCAAGGCGATGATGTCGTTGATGCTGTCCGGCTGCAGGCCGCGGATCAGTTCCCGCATCCCTCGGGATTCCAGCTGGAACACGCCGGTGGTTTCCGTGCGCTTCAGCAGTTCAAAGGTGGTTTGGTCGTCCAGGGGCAACTTGTTCGCGTCGATGGGTTCGGCGCCCTTCCCTTGGCTGGCGTTGGACTCATTCGCCGCCTGCACCGCCCAGTTGATGATGGTCAGGGTGGTCAGGCCCAGAAAGTCGAACTTCACCAGCCCGGCGCGCTCCACATCGTCCTTGTCATATTGGGAGATCAGGCCGCCGCTGCGATCGTCCACATAGAGCGGCACGAAGTCAGTCAATCTGGAGGGCGCAATGACAACGCCGCCGGCGTGCCGCCCGATGTTGCGCACCACGCCCTCGAGTTTGCGGGCCATGTCCATGATTTCGGCGGCTTCCTCGTCCTCGTCCAGGAAGGTGCGGAGTTCCGTGACCTCCGCCAGGGCGCTGGCCAGGGTGGTGCCCAGGCGGTTGGGAATGAGCTTGGACAGCTTGTCCCCTAAGGCGAAGGGCTTGCCTTGGGCGCGAGCCACGTCACGCACCACCGCCTTGGCCGCCATGCTGCCGAAAGTGGCTATCTGGCCCACCGCCTCGGCGCCGTAGCGTTCGCAGACGTGCGTGATGACCTGATCGCGGCCCTCTACGCAGAAGTCCACGTCGAAGTCCGGCATGGACACCCTTTCCGGGTTCAAGAAGCGCTCGAACAGCAGGTCGTAGTGCACCGGATCCAGATTGGTGATGCCTAGGGCGTAGGCCACCAGGGAGCCGGCGCCGGAGCCGCGTCCTGGTCCCACGGGGATGTTCTGCGCCCTCGCCCAGGCAATGAACTCCATGACGATGAGGAAGTAGCCGGGAAAGCCGGTTTCGTTGATCACCGCCAACTCATAGGCCAGCCGTTGCCGATAGGTTGGTTCATCCAGGGGATAGGCGCCTAGGGCGCGAAGTTCCTCCAGGCGTCTTTCCAGACCTTCCCGGGCCATGCGCTCCAAGTAGTCCTCCAGGGTTTCGCCTTGGGGGGCGGGGTAGTCCGGCAGGCGCGAATCCCCAAGGTTTAGCTGCACCGTGCAGCGCCGCGCGATCTGCAGGCTGTTCTCCAAGGCCTCCGGCAAATCCTTGAACAGCTCCGCCATGGCCTTGGCGGGTTTCAGGTACTGCTCGGCGCTGTGGCTGCGGCGGCGGCGCGGGTCGTTCACCGTGCGGCCTTCGTTGATGCACACCCGCGTCTCGTGGGCTTCGTAGTCCTCCGCCTGCAGAAAGCAGACTTCGTTGGTGGCCACCACCGGCAGGTTCAGGCGTTCCGCCATGGCCACGCAGCCGCGCAGGCAGGTTTCCTCGTCCTGGCGACCGGTGCGTTGCACCTCCAGATAGAAGCGCTGCGGGAAGTGCTGCGCCAGATGTTTGGCGGCTTTGGCGGCGCCTTCCGCATCTTCACGCAGCAGGGCTTGGCCGATTTCCGTGTCCCTAGGCCCGGACAGCAGGATCAAGCCCTCGCCTTGGTCGACCACCTGCTGGGTCGTCACGCAGCCGTGGCGGTCCGGGTTGGTGTAGGCGCAGGAGACCAGACGAAGCAGGTTGCTGTGGCCGATGGCGTTGCAGGCCAGCACGGTAAGGCGCAGGCTGCCCTCCATACCCTCAGGCTGATGGCGAAGGTCCGCCCCTAGGATGGGCTTGATTCGCGCCGCAAGGCAGGCGCGGTAGAACTTGATCAGGCCGAACAGGTTGCCGTGGTCCGTCAGGCCCAGGGCGGTCATGTCGAGGGCGGCTGCGCCTTCGGCCAGATCCGCCACCTTGGCTAGGCCGTCGACCATGGAGTAGTCGCTATGGATGCGCAGGTGGACGAATTCGTTGGCGGTCATGTTGGGGCGCTGCCGGCTTGGGCGTGCAGGATTGCATGTTGGCTGGCGGCGTACCGGCCCATGCGGCGATTCTGTCGCTGCGCTTGCATGGTGCGCCGCACTGGCGCGAAGCTGCGGCGATGCGCGGGGCTCGGCCCCAGCGCCTGCAGACTTGCCAGATGCGCTTTGGTGCCGTAGCCCTTGTGCTGCGCAAACCCGTATCCGGGATAGGTGGTGGCGAGCTGGCGCATTTCGGCGTCCCGCACGGTCTTGGCCAGTATGGCGCCGGCGCTGATGGCTGGCAGCAGATCGTCACCGCCCACCACCGCTACGGACGGCAGACCGAGGCGCAGCGGATGCCTGCCATCCACATAGACGCCCTTGGGCTGCACGGGCAGGGCCGCCACGGCGCGGGCCATGGCCAGCAGGCTTGCCTTGAGGATGTTGAGTGCATCTATTTCGGCTACTTCGGCTCGGCCCAAGCCAAAGGCCAGGGCCCGTCGCCGGATGACTGCCGCCAGTTGCTCGCGACGCTTGGCGGAAAGCCGCTTGGAGTCCTTCAGTCCGTCGATGGGGCGGTGCGCATCGAGCAGCACCGCCCCTGCGATGACCGGCCCGGCCAGGGGGCCGCGCCCCGCTTCATCCACCCCTGCCCAGGCGGCGTCGCAATCTTGTGGCGCAATCATGCCGCGGCGCCGTTCCCGCCGCCGCCACGCCGGTGGCAAGCCCAAGGCGAACCTGTGGATGTGTTTTTGCGGCGCATCCCTATGGATTGGAGAAACAGGCTTAGTTGAGCAGCTCCAGAACCGCCTGTGCGGCCTGCTCATCGGCGTTCTTCCGCAACTCCTCATGCAGCAGCCGAAAGGTCTGCAAAGTTTCCGCCTGAGCGGCGGATTTGTCGAGTGCCTTGAGCAGTTCCGCGGCCAGGCTTTCCGGCGTGGCCTGATGCTGAAGAAGCTCTTGAACCAGTGGCCGCCCAGCCAGCAGGTTCGGCAGGCCGACGAATTCCGTGCGCACCAACAGGCGGGCGATGCGGTAGTTCAATGCGCCCAGGCGGTAAGTGATGACCATGGGGCGGCCTAGCAGCATGGCTTCCAAGGTGGCGGTGCCGGATTTGATGATGGCGCCGTTGCAGGCGGTCAGGGCTTGCCGGGCATCGCCTGGCAGGCTGTGGGCGGGCAAGCCAAGCCGCGCCTGCACGGCCGAGGCCACCGTCGCGGCTATGGCCGGACTTGGGCAGGGAATCAGGAACTGCGCCCTTGGCAGGCGCCGCTGCACAAGCGCGGCGGCGTCCAGCATGAGGCTTAGGTGCTGATGCACCTCTCCCATGCGGCTGCCCGGCAGCAGAGCGATGGCCGGACGCCCTTGGGGCAGGCCCAGCGCCCGCCGCGCGCTGGCGCGGTTGGCTTCGCTGCCGCCGTCCAAAGGGATGGCGTCCGCCAGCGGATGGCCCACAAAGGCCACTGAAAGGGAAGTGTCGGCGTAGAAGGCGCCTTCAAAGGGATACAGGGCCAGCAGCAGATCCGCGGCTTCGGCGATGCGCCGCACACGCCCGCGCCGCCAAGCGTAAACCGAGGGGCTGACATAGTGGACGGTGGTCACCCCGGCGGACTTGAGGCGTTTTTCCAGCAGCAGGTTGAACACGTTGAAGTCCACGCCGATGAACAGGTCCACTCCCTCCAGGAGCATTTGACGGCGCAGCAGAGCCAGCAGGCGCAGCAAGCCGGGCAGTTTCAGCAACGGGTCCTTGAACAGGTTGACCGCCAGCTGATCCATGTCGGCCAGGGGGTTCAGCCCCGCCTCCAGCATCGCCTCGCCGCCCACGCCGACAAAGCGCACCCGGTCCAGCCGGCGCGCCAGGGCCTTCATCAAACCGGCGCCCAGCCGATCGCCGGATGCCTCCCCCGCCACCAAGCCGACCTTGAGGGTCACCCTGACCAAGGCTCCATTAGTGTCCTGTCCCACTTATGGGACAGGACACTAGGGAACCTCTGAACAAGTCCCGGAAGCCCAGAGGAGCCTAAAGGG
>CAYGBY010000050.1:10846-18243 GCA_964348115.1 uncultured Pseudomonadales bacterium | reverse complement strand
GGCGATCGGGGCCAAATCCAACCCCAAAATCCACGAATTTGGTAAAGATGGGTTAGGTTGGACGCCAAATGAGAATTGCTGGCTGAGGATGGCGCACCGCATGAGTCTTTGACATCAGGCGGCGGTTAGCGTAAAAACAGTCTGGTTAGCTGGTTTTGCCCCTTGGGGTGGTTTAGGAGCGTTTTTAACAGGAGAGTTCATCATGAAAATTGCGCGGAGAATTTGCCAAGCGCTGCTGGTTTATGGGGCGGGGATGCTCCCTTTGGCTGTGCTGCAGGCGCCAGCGGGTGTGGCGGCGGAGCAGGATGCTTCAGGGGTGATTGAGGAGATCGTGGTCACCTCCAGGCGGCGCGAGGAATCCCAACAGGATGTGCCGGTGTCCGTAACCGCCTTTGGGGTGGAGCAGATCGAGCAGCTCAAGCCGCAGACGCTGAGGGACTTCGATGGCCTTGCTCCCAACGTCTACCTTGGCATGAATACCGCTGGACCGTCCGCCAGCGCCCTGTACATCCGCGGCATCGGCTATGCGGACATTGAAAAGACGCAAAGCCCGCAAGTGGGCGTCATTGTCGATGGCTTGCAGATGGGCTCCTCCACCGGGCAGCTGATCGATGTGTTTGACGTCGAAAGCATAGAGATCAACCGCGGTCCCCAGGGCGTGCTGTTCGGCAAGAACACCATCGGCGGCAACATCGTGGTCAACCGGGTGCGCCCGCAGTTCAATGACTTCGGCGCCAAGGTGGCGGTTGAGATCGGCAATTACGACACCAGAGTTGGCAAAGGGCGCGTCAACGTCCCGCTGATCGAAGACAGCATGGCCCTGAAGGTGGGCATCGTCACCCGCGAACGGGACGGCTTCTACGACAATCTCACCCTTGGGGGTTCCGCCGGGGATGTGGACTTCACCGCCCAGACCTTGGCCCTGCGTTGGGTGCCGACGGAGCGCTTTGACGCCACGCTCACTTATGACCGCATCCGGGACCGCAGCCAGATCCCGCCCCAAGATCCACGCTTTAACGGCGACAACCCCTTTGAGAACTTGGCGGACAAAAGGGAGCCGGTGAAGTACGACGTGGAGCAATTCGGCCTGCGGGCGGAATGGGAGCTTGGCAATGGCATGGTGCTGAATTCCATAACCGGCCTGCACAGCGGTGACGACAAGGTGAACCAGGACTTCGACGGCGGCGCCATTGACGGCGCGGCGGTGCCCTTCGCGCAACTGCACACCCTGCGTGACCAGAAGTTCGACGTCTTCACCCAGGAAGTGCGCATTTCCGGGGATATCAACGACAGCCTGGATTTCATGGCTGGCGTCTACTACTTCGATTCGGAGTTGAAGTTCCAGCAGAACACCAACAACGTGCTGCAGTTGCCGCCGGTGGCTTTGGGACTGCCTCCCGGCGTGCCCTGCGCTGCTGTGCCAGGCTTGCGCGCCAACCCGGGTCTGGGCGGTGCGCTCTGTCAGTTCCCCAATGCCCGCAGCATTCAGAAGGCGGGGGAGGACGTGCAATCCGTGGCTCTGTTCGGCGCCCTAAACTGGCGGCCTAGGGAAGACCTTGAGTTCAGCATCGGCGCCCGCTACATCGATGAGGAGAAGGACGCCTTCAATTCCTATTTCGACTACACGGACGGCACGTTCGATACCGGGCTGGTAACCCAGGAGTTCGACTTTGCGGGGCGTCCAGAGCGGGCCGGCACCGCCTATGAGGTCAGCGATTCCTGGGATGATCTGATCCTGCTGGCGTCCGCCAACTGGGCCATCACGGACAGCCACCGCGCCTATGTCAGCTATGCGGAGGGTTTCCGCAGCGGCGGCTTCAGCATTCGCTCCGCCCGGGACCCGGCGGAAGCCGCATTCCAGCCGGAGGATGCCTTTCAGATAGAAGCTGGCCTGAAAAACGAGTTCCTCGATGGGCGCCTGCGGCTCAATTTGGCGTACTTCCACCTAGAGCGTGACGGCGCGCAGTTCAGCTCCATCATCCCGCTGCCGCCGGGCTCCATTCCAGGCACCACCACCATCATCAACAACGGCGGCACTTCGGAGTACTCGGGGTTGGAGCTGGAGTCGCAGTGGCTCATCAACGAGGAGTTCAGCCTAGTGGTGAACGGCGGCATTCTGGATGTGAAGAACCAGGCGTTCACCATCGATTGCGCGATTCTGGACGGCTGCGTCACTGCGGTTCCCGGCGTGTTGGATCCGCCTGGCACCCTGCGCACCTTGGGCGGCAACGACGATTCCCGCCAGCCGGACTGGAACGTCGCAGTGACCTTGGCGTTCCAACGGCAAATGGGGCCGGGCCGCCTGTTCGCCAACCTGGGCTGGAAAAAGGTTGGGGATTTCCTGCTGGTGAACACGGGCGGGGGCGCTGATCAACGCTTGTTTGAAGGCGGCTACTTTGGCCTGGACGCCAGGGTGGCCTATGAGTGGACCTTGAATGACGGCAGCGTCCTGTCCATCTCCGTCTTCGGCAAGAACCTGACGGATGAGGAATGGAAAGAGCAGGCGCTGTTTCTGGGCGGTCCTAATACCGGCTTCCAAGGCTGGGGCGCTCCGCAAACCTACGCAGTGGAGTTCTCCTACCAGATGTAGGGGCGGACTGACTAGTGTGCTGTCCCGCAAGTAAGTGTGATTATTCGTGGCCCTTTTGGCCCCCGGCCCGCGTTGCTCCTCCTTGTGCGGGGCCCGCCACAGGGCGTCGTCGCGCCTTGCCGGCAGCCAAAATGGCCTAGCGACTAAAACCCACTTTTGCGGGACAGCAAACTAGGAGCCTGCGCCTTGGGAAATCACGGCTGCAAAATCGCTTTCGTAACTTCCTACGGCGCAGGCGCCCAGTGCGCGTTTGGGCAAGGCGCAATGCCGTCGGGCGGCAGGCCAGGCAGCAAAAAGGCAGCTGATGCCCGCAGTTTGCCGGAAGGCGCACCAGCATGACCCTGAAGTGACCAGCGCCGGCCCCGGCCCGCAGCCGTCTGGGCCGCACCCCAGCCGCCGCTACGCTTGGTTTGTGGTGGCGGTGCTGGTGGTGGCGGCGTTGGTGGCCTTCATCGACCGCCAAGTGGTGGCCATAGTCGTGGACCCCATGAAGGCGGACTTGGGCGTGGGGGATGCGCAGATCGGCTGGCTGTACGGCGTGTTCGCCGTCTTCTACGCCCTTGCCGCCCTGCCCATCGCCTGGCTGGCGGACCGCAAAAGCCGCAAGGCCATCATCGCCTTGGGCATCTTCTTCTGGTCTCTGATGACCATGGCCTGCGGGCTGTCCAGAGCCTTCTGGCACGTGTTGCTGGCGCGTATTGGCGTGGGCGTGGGAGAGGCCACCCTAAGCCCCGCCACCACCTCCTTGATTGGGGATCTTTTTCCCCGCCAGCAGGTGCCCCTGGCTATGTCGGTGTTTCAGATTGGCCCCATCATGGGCTCCGGCATCGCCTTCATCATCGGCGGCTACGTGCTGGGGTTGGTGGAGGAGGCCGCGCCCTTGGTGCTGCCCTTTTTCGGGCCCCTGGCGCCTTGGCAGCAGACGTTCTTCTACCTTGGCGCCCCTGGGCTGCTGGTGGCGCTGCTGTTCGCCCTGCTGCGCGAGCCCGCCCGACGGGGGCATCGGCCGGTGGGCGTGACATCGCCAGCGGGCGGGGCGGTTCAAGGCTTCGGGGAGATTGTCCACTTCTACCGCCAACACTTCGCCACCTTGGCGCTGCACCACCTGGGCTTCCTGTCGTTGGTGCTGGCGGGCTACGCCTTCGTGTTCTGGACCGTATCCTTCTTCGTGCGTGTGCATGGCTATGAGGCGTCCGAGGCTTCCCTTATCTTCGGCTGGATATTCCTGGTTGCGGGGCCCCTCGGCCCAGTGGTGGTGGCCATGTTGGCGCGGCGTCTTAGCGACGCCGGGCGGCGTGACGCCAACATCCTGGCCGGCATGATCGGCGGCTTTGGGGCCATCGTCACCATCCTGATCATTCAGTTCGCGCCCAACGCCCTGTGGGCCTTTGTGCTGTACGCACCGGCGATGATGCTGATCAACTCCCCCTTCGGCATCGCCGCCGGCGCCCTGCCGGTGATCACGCCGCCGCATCTGCGCGCCCAGGTGGCCGCCGTCTATCTGTTCGTCAGCGCCTTGGGCATGTTGTTGGGGCCGCCCATCACCGGCGCCTTCAACGAATGGGTGTTCCCGGAAGCCGAAGGGGTGCGCTACTCCCTGGTCATCGTGTCCAGCGTCTTTGGCTTCATCGGCCTCATCCTGCTGCAGCTTGCCCGCAAGCCCTACGCCGCCAGCCTAGCCGCCGCCGACGGCTGATTCGCCGCCAAGTCCCTCAATTTGTTGGCCATGCTGCTGCGGGCGGAGGGTGGTATCCAGCAACAGGCGCGAGGGGGCCTACAGCACACTAGTTCACCACAAAGTCCTTAAGTTGACTGGCTAGGCTGCTGCAGGCGGAGGAGCGCACCCTGGCGATGATGGGGATGGGGACGATGACCGCGGGGACGTAGCTCATGCCGCTGGCCTCGGAACTGATCTTGCCGGCGGTTCGGCCGGTCTGCACGTCCCATATGGAGGCCTCGTAGGAGGAATCGTTCTCCCAGGAAAGAAAACCGAAGCAGCCGCCGCCGCCAGGCCCCACGGCGCAGGTCATGGAGCCGCCGGAGTCGATGCGCTGGGTGTGGCCCTCGATCCACACCAAGTACTTTAACTGCATCTGCCCCAGCCGTTGCGCAAGTTGCGGCTGCTTGATTAGTTCCGGCAGGTCCGTGTTTTGCACAGGCGCGATGCGCGGCTCAAACCAAGGGAAGGTTGCGTCGATGAAATATTGTTCATCGATGACGTTCAGGGCGCCGGCGCCGCGGCCGAGGTTGTTGGCGACGCAGGAGATGAAGTCCAGTTCCGTTTCCGCCGTGGTGGGCTGGCTGCGGCGCCCCAGCACCACAATGGCGTCCCCTTGGGACATGGCGGTGTCCGTCTCGCGGATTTCCTGCACCGTCGCAGTGACGCAGCCGCTGAGCAGGGCCGCCGTGAGGAGCGCCGCGGCCAGCCTTGGCGGCACGTGGCGAAGGCCCGGTGCGGCATCGACAGCGGTGAGGCGCCGCCGGTGCTTCCGCGGCGTCCTCGGCGTACTGCTCGCCCCTCGCGGTGCGGCATCGACAGCGCCGAGGCGCCGCCCACACTTCCGCGGCAGTGATCCGGCCACTGATTTTCCCCAACGCACGGCATCGAGAGCGCCCCGGCGCCGCCCGCGCTGCCGCCCGATCGTGCGTGCGCCCCGGCGCCGCTCGCACTGCCGCCCAATCATGTGTGCGCCCTGGATGTTTTCATGTTTGCGCCTGCGATGTTGCGGATGGATTGTCCTGCGACTCCAGGATGCCTTCCTGCCGCAGCCAGGACTGCACCACCGGCACCGTGGGGAACTGCTGGGTGAAGAATGCCATGGCGTCCCGGCACGCGGCCAAGGCTGCTTCGCGCAGGGCGGGGGAGGCGCCGGAGTGGTTCTGTTTGTGGGATTTGCCGTAGGCGGTGAGGCTCCAGTCCCCCAGCTTCGCGCCCTGGTTGCTGTGCAGATCGAACCGGTAGCGGATCCAAACTTCGTAGTAGTCGGTGCGGGTTTGCTCCGGGGTGGCGAACTGGATTTCCTCGATGGCGGGCGCCAGCACCGCGGCGATGTCCCCGTGGCTGTCGCCAATCCGCTCCACCCGGCGATGGCCGATGAACATGCCGTTCAGCAGGTTGGCGAACATGGCTGGCTGGGCGGAGCCGATTTCAATCTCCCAATCCCCTTGCTGCTCCCGCGATTCCTTGTGGATGTAGGTCAGCAGCGACTCATCGAGATACAGCCCCAACGGCAAGGGCACCTTGGCCACCAGGGGCACGGGAAACTGCGTCGTGGGCACCGCCACCTTTGCGCCTGCGCAGCCGAAGGCGAACAGCGCCGCGGCCATCAGCACAGCCTGTTTCGTCCCAAGGGCGCCGCGGCGCGCTTTGCACACGGAACGCCCCGAAGGGAATTGCGGGAGGCGAGCCTGTTTCGTTCCGAGGGCGCCGCGGCGCGCTTTGCACGCGGAACGCCCCGAAGGGAATTGCGGGGAGCAAGTCTGTTTCGTTCCAAGGACGCCGCGGCGCGCTTTGCGGGGCCCCCTGCCGCCGTTGCCTAGGCGGGGGACTGGCGTTTCCGCATTCCGCCGCCGATGCGCGGCAGCAGGGGGATGGTGGACGGCGGATGCCGGCAATGGTGACCTGAAATGGCGCATGGGCTTAGCCTACTGGAAATCAGACAGGCCTACAAAGGTGCCGTCGTTGCGGTAGGCGAGCTCGCGCATCAGGGCGGCGAAGCGGTAGATGCGGGCGTTGGGCCTTTGCAGATGCACGGGGAAGCCCACGGCGTTGATGCGCACCCGCCGCCGCCCGGTCTCGTCGGCTATGTTGATGGCGTCCACGGCGTCCACCACCGCCTCCACGGAGTCCCCGCTGTAGTCATCGCCAAACACGTAGATGCCGATGCGTTTGTCCGGGGAGTAGTAGGTGTCTATGGCCGCCTGGATGCCCTCCACCGGGCTTGAGTTGCTGAACGGGGCCCAACTGCGCAGGGTGTTGATGATGGACTGGCGCCGCGCCGGCGTGTCCTGAATCCACCGGCCGGCGAAGCTGGTGAACATGTATTCGCCCATGTCATTCATCACTTGGATGCCCTTGACGGTGGGGTACACATCCAGGGTCTCCTGCACCTTGCGCAGCACTTGCGCCCAGGCGCCGTTGAACATGCTGCCGGAGGTGTCGATGACGAAGATGATGTATTCGCTGTCCACGGCGATGCCGCCCACCAGATCCGTCTGGCGGCGGAAGTCCTGGCCAAGCAGGCGCTCCATCTCGTCGGTGAGGGATTGGCGGGCGGCGGCCAGCTTCAGCGTTTCCTTGCGCACTTCCTCGTTTATTTCGGTGGTGGCGGTGAATTGCCCTAGGATGCGGCTGAGCGCCCGCTCCAGTTGGGCCAGGGCCAGAAGATTTTGGTCGAGTTGCCCGGACGCTTCCGCCAGTTGCCGCCGCAGTTCCTTGATCTGGCCCTGAATGTCGTACAGGGCCTCCTCACGGCTGGCCACCTGCCCGTCGAGGTCGACCACGGATTTCTCGAGCAGCACCGGCGCCACCGTCTTGGTGATCATCAGCAACAGTATGATGGCGCCGAAGCCGCAGCAGATCACATCCAGGAAGGAGACGCTGAACTCCTCCATCAGGCGCCGTTGGCGGATGCCGGTCATGGCCAGTCCCGCGATGGGCCCATGCAGGCCCCGCCGCTGGTGTGCGCCAGGTTCCAGAACGCGGCGGACGCCAAGGAATCCCCTTCCATCAGGCGCCGTTGGCGGGTGCCGGTCATGGCCAGTCCCGGGATGGGCCCATATAGGCCCCGCCACAGGTGCGCGCCAG
>CAYGBY010000050.1:0-10746 GCA_964348115.1 uncultured Pseudomonadales bacterium | reverse complement strand
GTTCCAGAACGCGTCGGACGCCAAGGAATCCCCTTCCATCAGGCGCCGTTGGCGGATGCCGGTCATGGCCAGTCCCGGGATGGGCCCATATAGGCCCCGCCGCTGGTGCGCGCCAGGTTCCAGAACGCGTCGGACGCCAAGGAATCCCCTTCCATCAGGCGCCGTTGGCGGGTGCTGGTCATGGCCAGTCCCGCGATGGGGCCATGTAGGCCCCGCCGCTGGTGCGCGCCAGGTTCCAGAACGCAGCGGATGCCAGGGGATCCCCTTCCATGGGGAACAGGATCACGTTGATGGGCACCTGCGGCGGCAGCTTCCGCAGGGCGTCGCGGAAGAGATCCAGGCGGGCGGAACCGGAAATGGTGGCGCGGCGCGGGGCGCTGTCGCCCTGGGTGGGCAGGGAGTCCGTCACCAGATAGACGTTGTCCGGCAGAGGATTCAGCGCCGCCAGCTTGGCGGTGAGGCGGCTGAGGCTGGTGCCCTTGGCGGGCTTGAGCGCATTCAGGGCGTCCATCGCATCAGCCAGGGAGCGCCCATCGCCCAAGGCCAGCCACCGCTCGCCGTCGCCCGGCGCCAGGGAGAAGGTTTCCGTGTTGAAGGCGAACACCTGGAAATCCGCGTCCAGGGGCAGTTGCGCGGCCAGCCACTCCACGGTGCGCACGGCGCGACGCCACTTTGGCGCTTGGCGCTGGCGTTCATCTGGCATGTTGCGCCGGCGCAGGACGTTGACGATGGTGTCATCCAACATGCTGGCGGAAGCGTCCACGGCGATGACGATGTTGCGCCCTCCCACCTTCAGGCCGGTGAGGTATTGCCGGTCGCCTTCGCCGGCGAAGGCGCGCACCCGGCCGCCCTCGTTGGCCTTCTCGATCTCGCGCAGGCGGGCCAATTCCTGTTCGCGGGTTTCCACATCGCTGCTGAGCTTCTGCAGGGTTTCCCGCTGCGCGGCGGATTTCCTGTCAAGATCTTCGAACGTTCGGCGGGCCTGGTCGACGTCGGCCTTGGTGCTCACCAGCTTGCGGTTGGAGTCGCTCAGGCGCTGCAGCAGCCCCACAAGGCGCTCCTTGAGCTCGAACAGGTCCCGTTCGCCATTCTGCACTTGGTAGTCCAGCAGACGAATTTCCGCCAGCCGATCCTTGTTGACCAAGCGGGCGTCCTCCTCCGTCTCATGGTTGATGATGAGGAAGATGAGCACCACAGCCCCGAAGCCGCAGGACATGACGTCCAGGAAGGAGAGGGAGAAAACGCTTAAACGCCGCCGTCTGGCCATGGCCCAGGCCTTTTTCGCTCCGGCATCCGGCGCGCCGGCCCGCGCGGAAGTGGGTGCTTCCATGAAAGTTTTCTTGCCGGGATGGTTGCACAGCGGACCCCTCCTAGGGCTGGGAGGCTGAATCCTGTTCGGGTGGCGTCCCGGCCTCCACGCGGATGAGTTGGAAGCGCCGACCGTCCTGTTCAATCGGGTCCCATTCGCCATTCTGCACTTGGTAGTCCAGCAGACGAATTTCCGCCAGCCGATCCTTGTTGACCAAGCGGGCGTCCTCCTCCGTCTCATGGTTGATGATGAGGAAGATGAGCACCACAGCCCCGAAGCCGCAGGACATGACGTCCAGGAAGGAGAGGGAGAAAACGCTTAAACGCCGCCGTCTGGCCATGGCCCAGGCCTTTTTCGCTCCGGCATCCGGCGCGCCGGCCCGCGCGGAAGTGGGTGCTTCCATGAAAGTTTTCTTGCTGGGATGGTTGCACAGCGGACCCTTCCTAGGGCTGGGAGGCTGAATCCTGTTCGGGTGGCGTCCCGGTCTCCACGCGGATGAGTTGGAAGCGCCGACCGTCCCGTTCAATGGTTTCGCCCAAGCGGCCCCGTTGCGGCAGGCCCAAGCTGTTGCCGGCTAGGGGCCAGGCGCGGTCGCCGATTAGCGCATGGGTGGCGAACGCAACGGCGGGCGTTTCCCGCCGCACCACATTCACATTGGCCGGCAGGCTTGTGACCAGCCGGCGCTCTGTCAGCATATGGGCGTGGGCCGCCAGGGCGCGGGCCAGGGTGTCGGCCGGCAAGCCCTGGGCGTTCAGGCCAAGGGTGCGCAGCGCCGCCAACAGGCCGGGCAGCGCGGCGCTGCGGGGTGACACCAACAGTTGCGCGGCGGTCGGCACCTTCTCCACGATGGGCTGCAGCCGTTGCGCCAGCTTGCGTTGCAATGCGGCGGCGCTCAGCTGGCCGCGCCTGCTGGTTTCTCCCTGGCGAATCTCCACGGCGAGATCTCCCTGGCCGCCGTCCCGCACCCAAGCGTGCAGCTGGTCGTAAAGCTGTTGCTCCGTGTTGGCGGCATGCAGGGGATCAAAGCGCATGTCCTGCACGAAGCGGTCGGCCAGCAGGTTTGCCCAGCCGTCCAGGCAGGAGTTCAGACCGGCCGCGGCCAACTCCTCGCAGCCGGCCCGGGCCACGCTGCCCGCCGCATCCAGTTTCGTCAGGCAGCAGCGGGTGGCGTGCAGGTCCAGCAGCCAGACGGGAGCGCTGAGCGGCGCGACGCTCGCCATCAGAACGGCGCTGTCCACGAAGCTGCGGATGCCGATGCCGGCCTCTTGGGCGATGCCCAACAGCACGCCGAGTTGCGCCTGGGCCAGAAAGCCGGGCGCGGCGACGATCAGCGGCGCATCGATTAGGGGCTTCAAGGCCAGCAGATGGCGGTACAGCAGATCGGCGTGGTTGGCCACCTGCCTGGTGGGACTGGCCAGCGGATCCGCGTTCATGCGGGCCAGATACTGCTGGTTGGCCTGTTGCGGGTGCAGGCGCGCGCGCTTTAGGGCTTGCTCCCCAAAGCTGAGCTGGTCGCCGCTGACGGCGGCGATGGCCGGCTGCTGGTACAGGACCCTGCCATCGCGGTGCAGCGTCAGCGCTGCGTCGTTGAGCTCCAGCAGCAGGGTCATGGGTCGCGCACCTGCAGATGGCTCAACAGGCGCTGGTCGCAGTAGGTTTGCACATCCAGCACCAAACGCTCCTGGATGAGTTGCAGTTGGTGCATCAGGAACATGATGATGATGCTGATGACCAGGGCGATGAAGGTGGAGTTGAAGGCTACGCCGAGGCTGGCGGTGACGCCGGCGATGTCCCCCTCCACGGCCTTGTAAGCCTGCCCCAAGGCTTGGCTGATGCCCCGCACAGTGCCGATGAAGCCGATGGAGGGGATTGCCCAGGCGATGTAGCGCACCATGGCGAGTTCGCTGTCCAGGCGGTCGGACTCCGTTTCGCATACGGCCTTCACTGCAACTGATACGTCCTGCACGTTGCGGGTGGAGGAGAAGCGCTGCAGGGCGGACAGCAGCGCGCGCGGCAACAGGCGGGCGCGTACGCTCTCCGGCAGGGCCTGTATGGGCCGGGTGTGCTCCCGGACGTCCTCCGGCAGGATGCTCAGGCCATCCGCCACCTTGATTAGCTCCTGGGCCAGCAGCTTGCGCTCCGCCAATGCGCTTGCCGTCTTGTAGCCCATGATGGCCATCGCCCAGAACATCAGCACAAAGCAGGCCTCCTGCTCAAAGTCCTTGAGCATGACGAAGATGGACTGCTCCTCATCCACCTGCTGCCCGGCGGCGGCCTGCTCCGCCCGCAGCTCCAGGATCGCCTGTGCATTGGGGCGCACCAGGGTTATGTAGAGCAGATGCACCAGGATGAGCGACAGCACCAGGGCGCTGATCTGGTAGATGGCTTCTGTGGGCAGTTGGCGCTTCATGGTTGTGCTCTGTGGTTGGGCTAGCGACGTGCGAGGCGCGGGAGTATCGGGCGTATTGGGGCGACGAGCAACGCGGTCGGGCGGGATGCATCGGCGTTGGAATGCAGGGGGACTTTCACCATGGGCCGCTAGATGTCCACTGGGAAGGCGACGGCGTAGTCTTCGGAGATTTCCTCCGATGGCAGGAAGACTTCGGCGGACGCCTCGGCGTTCCGGTCGTCGGCTGGGGTCGGATCCTGTTCGGCTGCGGACGCATCTTCAACCTGTTCTGGAATGGCCGCCGCCGGCTCTTCGTCATCCGGGGCGCCCTGCGCGGCGGGCGCGCTGACGCCTAGCAGCAATGTCAGCACGACGGCGGCGCCTGCGCCCGCCCTTGGGACGCATCGCCCGCGGTAAGGGTGCGATGCGCCAGGATGCGGACCATCCGCTGGAATATTGAACCGCGCCATCAGTCGCTCACTCCCAAGGGTATTGCCGGTTGTTCGGCCAGCCGCCAGCTTACTTGGGCCAGTTGGCGTGGCCAAGCTATTGCGCCTCTGCGAAGCGGGCAATGCGGAAGCCTAGGTCCCGGCGCCCATCCACGCCATAATCCCGGAAGGACAGGCGCAGTTCCGTTACGGTGCCGTGCATCCAGCTTGCGCCGCGGATCACATGATACTCCCCGCCGGGGGGGCCGAGCGGGCCGATGTCCGCCGCCACCGGGTGCTGATAGAAGTCGTTGGTCCATTCCGCCACATTGCCGCCGAGGTCGAAGATGCCCTTGAGGCTGGCTGCGTAGGCGCCCACGGGCGCTGCGACCGCGTAGTTGTCGTTGTAGCCGAAGATGATGCGGCCCACCAGATGGCCGGCGGAGCGATCGGCGTAGTTGCCTTGGCGGCTGGGCGGCGGTAGGGCCTCCCCCCAGGGGAAGCGCAGCAGCAGGTCGTCGCCCTCCTGATGGCGGGCGGCCCAGGCCCACTCCGCCTCCGTTGGCAGCCGATAGCCGGTGGCGCTGGGGTTAAAGCCTGTGACCTTGGCGAACTCCTCCACATAGAAGGGGGGCAGGCTGTCCTGCGCGGACAGCCAGTTGCAATACAGCGCGGCCTCGTGCCAGCTAAGTTCGGTGGCGGGCTGTTCGTCCGCGTTCAGCGCTTGGCCCTCGTATTCGCCGCTGTCGTGGCCGGGGGCGAAGGCCCTGAATTGGGCGTTGCTGATCTCGTGCAAGCCAAGATAGAACATGCGCTTGAGCGCCACCTCGCGCAGGGTTTCGTTGGCTCGCCGTCCCGGCTCCCGGCGGGATGCGCCAAGGGTGATGGGGCTGGGCTGAAATAGCTTCAGCCTATGGCCCTGGGCGCTGGTGATTTGCGGGCGCAGCGCCGCCAAGCGGGCTTCCGCCAAGGTGAGCAGCTTCACCCGCACCTGTTGGGTGAGGTTCCGGCGCGGCCTGATCTCCGTTGCGTAGCCGGCGTATCCGGGCGCCTTGATCTCCAGACGATGGGGACGCACGGGCAACTCGATTAGCTGGTTGGCGGCGCCGCGCAGCGCGCCATCCACATATAGCTGCGCCTCGGCGGGCACCGCCTCCACAGCCACCTTGCCTGTGATCTGGCGCAGGCGCAAGGTCAGCTTGCGCGCTTCCCCCGGTTTGAGGCGAAGGCTCGCCTCGTTGCGGGCGAACCCGGCCTTGAACGCCTGCACCCGGTAGGTGCGCCCGGACCGCAGGGAAGCCGTCACCGGAGACTCCCCGCGGTACTGGCCGTTGATGGTCACGCCCGCTCCGGCGGGCTCTGTGCGCACTTGCAGGCTGGCGTCGGATTTGCGCAGTTGTATGGGCGCTGGGCTGCGCTCCTCCAGGGCCGTGACCAAGATGCGTTGCCGGTGGGACTGGTGTCCAGACAGCGTCAGGGCCACTTCGTGCTCCCCGGCCAGCATCTCCACCACCGCGGGGGTGATGAGTCCGGTGTCCTGCCCGTCCACCAGAATGCTGGCGCCCGGCGGAACCGTTACGTAGTTGATCTCCCCCCAGTTGGGCAGCAGTTCGGCCTCCACCCGCTGGGGCTGCTCGCGCCCCTCCACGTTCACCGTCAACTCCTTGGGTTGGTGGCGCGCCAAGGTGAAGCGGAAGCGCCGCTGGCCGGCGGCCACCGGCACCTCCGTCAGAGGGGTGGTGGTTCGCGGCGACGCCTGATCAGCGCCCGGCGCAGGCCCGCTGTGGGCGCCCGCTGTTGCCCCCTGCGCGGCATGAAGCTCGGCGGGTCGCTCGGGTTGGGAATGCTCCCCGCTGTGGGCGCCTGCTGTTGCCCCTTGCGTGGCCAGGGGATGGCCATCCACGGACACTTCAGCGCCGGCCGGACGTGAACTAATGGTCAGCAGGCCGGGAAGGGGCACAAAGGTGAAGCTGTGGGATTGATTGCGCTCGGCGCCCACTTCCAGGGCGGACCTTATGGGATGGTGGCCTTGGCGCTGCGCCTGCACTTCATAGCTGCCCACCAGCAGCAGATGCACGCCGCCAAGGGCCAGCGAGGGTCCGCCGGAAATGTCCACTTGGTCGGCTGGGGGGCTGAAGTTGAGCTCGACGGATCGGGCGGCGAACAGAAACGCCAACACAGCCGCCGCCCCTAGGGCGGCCGCCAGCAAAGCCGCCCGCAGCGGGTTGATGCTGAATCTTTTGGGCCCACCCCCCTTGGGCGGTTGGTAGCGCACCGCCTCGATGATCGGGGAGTCGTTCACAGGGCGCCTATGGGAGCGCAAGGAGGCGTCAGCTTTGTCGCCTTGTCAACACGCCAAACCGTCACCGCAAGCGACCCATTAAGGCGTACCGAAACAGGGTAGTTGAAACATGAATACTCCTAGGGAACCTCTGAACAACTCCCGGAAGCCCATGAGGAGCCAAAATGGTCTAGCAACTAAAACCCACTTGCTTGCGGGACAGCACACTGGGGCGCGGGAAGTCCTTGTGCGGGTTGCCGCGATGGCGTATTGGGCGTCTCTGGTCATGGCTGCAGGACTTCCCGGCAACGGATGTCCACGGGCGCCATGTCAGGCGCAACTTTGATCTGCGTGCGCACATCGCGGCAGCCGTCACGGCTGCCGATTAGGGTGTAGGCGCCCGGACGCAACTGCAGGCGCTTTTCAGAGAAGCGTCCCAATGGCCCGACATTGGAAAGCAGCACCTCCGTGGCGCCGTCGGAGCGCAGCAGCACCGGCACCGGCAGGCTATGGTGTCTGAGCAGCGCTTCGCTGCGCCGCAGGGCGGCGATCAGGGCCGGACCCTGCGGGCTCAGGGTTTTGGCTTGGGCCACGGTGGCTTGCGCCGATTCGTAGTGGGCGTCTGAGGAAAGCCTGCCTGGGTCGGCAATGACGGCGTTCAATGCCTTAAGTGCTTCGCGTTGCATGTTGGCCTGCTCCAGCCCCGCGCGGGCGAATTGAATGTTGCCGTCCTGCGCCAGAATGTCGCCGTAGGCGGCGGCGGCTTCCTCCCATTGCTCCGCAGCGGCGAAGGCGGATGCCTGTTGCTTGCGCGCCTCGATGCGCGCCAGCACGGATTGGTCGGCGACATCCTGCAGGCCGCCCAAGGCGGATGAGTTGTTGGCGTCTATCGCCAGGGCCTGCTGGAAAGCCTTTTCCGCTGCCGTGAAGTCCTGGCGCCCCAAGGCGGCGAACCCGGCGGACAGGCGCTGGCTTAGTATCTGCTGCGAGCGGTTGTGGCGGGCGTTGGCGATGGCCGCATTCAGCCCTTGGGTTTGGGCGTCCAGGGTGCGGATGCCCTCGTAGGTGCGCAGCGCCCCGGCCCAGTCTTCCGCCAGTTCCTGGTTGCGCGCCCTGCGCAGGCGGGCGATAACCTCCGGCAAATGCCCGGCGCGGGTCTGCGCCTGCAGCAGGGCCGGGTCGTTCGGCTTGATTGCGGCGGCTTCGGCGAGGCTGGCGTTGGCCGCGTCCGGCCGCTGGTCCTGTATGGCTTCGCTTGCCGCCGCTAGGGCGGTTGCGAAGCGCTCGTGGCCGGACTGCATCAGGGTCGCCAGGGCGTCTGCCGCCTGGCGGTACTGATCGATGGCCTGATCGAACTGCTCCGCCACGAAGGCTTCGTCGCCAGCCTGGGCCAGATCCCGGGCGTTCTCGTAACCGGCCTGCCCCCAGGCGCCCATGTGCAGTTCTTCGCGCAGTTGCAGTTCCAACTCCACGAAACGAGCCAGTTGGTTCTGGGCCTCCGCCCGGGCTTGCTCAAGGCGCAGGGTCTGGAAGGGCGGCGGGCGGTCGTCGCGCTGCGGTTTGGGCGCGGCCTGTTCAGGGGCCGCCGTTGGCGGCGCCGGGGCTGGAAGCCTGATGGGTTCCACCAAGCCCGGCGCCAGGATGAACAGCAGCGCCACAAGCAGCGCAGCCAAGGCGATCAGGACGCCCAGCAGCCAATTGCGCTGTTGCGGAACGCTGCCGACCGACTGGCTGGCGTGGGTGAGCGGAACCGCCTTGGGCTGGATGAGGTCTGAACCCTCGGGCATGGGGCTAGGCGGGATCAGACGGCTCCACCGGTTCGGGTTCGGGCGGCGGCAGGCCCAGATCTTCAAAATAGAGCCGCCGTAGGATGCGGCGCAGTTCCTGGTATTGCTGATCCACCGTGCCCTGCAGGCGCACGGTCTGGTTCTCCAGATCCAGGGTATGGGGCATGATCTCGGCTTCCGCCGCCTCGCCGATCTCCTGCAGGGCTTCGGCCTGCATGACGGCTTCGTTGCGCTTGGCCACCGCGTTCTTGATAAGGGCCGCGCCGGCGCCGATGGCCACCAAGCCGGTGGCGTCGACGTAGGGGTTGCTGCTTTCGTAGATGGCGCCAATGCCGGCGCCGATGGCGGCGGCGCCGACCAAGGCCCTGTTGCGTGACTGGGCCTTCAATTCCCGCAGTGCTAGGGCCTCGGAGTAGGTGGCGCTGCGCCACTCCTGGTAGGGGCGGTACATCTGCCGGTGGAAATTGGCGTAGTAGTCGTCCAAGGTATCGATGAAGGTGTATTCGCGCTCCCGCACCCGTCGCACCCGCCGCAGCATGGGGTCATCCTCCGCCGGCAGGCGCAGCAGGGCGAAGCCGCCATCCGGCAGGGGCCGCACGTGGTCGCCGAAGGCGTCCGGGGCGAAGGCGCGGGCGAACTTCATCTCCGCCGTGGCGCGGATGAGGCGCGTGTCCGCATCGCGCAAACGCTCGCGATAGGCCAGCATGTCATCCGCCAACTGCTTGTAGTTGGCTTGGAAGGGGTCGATGTTCGGGGGCAGGGTGGGGGAGTAGGCGTACTTGCTGGCTTCAGTGTGGTAGGTTCTGGTGAACCAGACCGTTCCGCGGGCGTCCCGGACGGTGAACTCCTGGGTTAGGCGCTCTCCGTCGGATGCGATGATCTTGCCGGTGACCGTCACGTCCACGGCATGGGTGGGGCGTGGCACCACCCGCACGGCGCCCCAGTTGCCGGTGCTCTGCAGCATGTTCTTGGCGTAGTAGGGCATGAACTGGGCTTCGGCGCGGCGGACGTCCGGGTTGATGAGCTGCTCCGCCTGCTCATCGAAGCTATCGGGGATGTTGGGGTCCAATACGGCCACGCCTATATCGAGTAGCTGGTCTTCGCTTTGCATGCCTTGGTATTGCTTGGGGGGCGTCATGTCCACCGTGCGCACGGATTCCGTGACGCAGGCGCCCAAGGCGAGCATCAGGACGGGGATGAGGACGAACTGTGGGTATCGCATATGCTAACGGCCCTTGTAGCGGCGGTATTCCTCCCAGAGCTTCTCGCGCAGCTCTGGGTCCTGCTCCGCCATGGCGGCTTCCCGCAATTGGCGGGCGATGATGTCGTCGTCCTTGGCGTCCGGCAGGTCGTTGGCGCCTTGGCCGCCTTGGCCGCCGCCCGGCATGGAGGGTGTTGGACGGGGTGTTCTTGGCCTCGCGCCGCCTTGGGAGGCGCTTTGCGGGGCCGACGACCCGGCGCCTGCGCCTTGCGGTGCGTTGGCGGCCGGCGCTGCCGGGGCGCCGCCTGTTTGGTTGGCTGAACGCTCGTTGGCCTGCTGGGCGATCACGGCCCTTTCGGCCAGGATTGCGCCGTCAAAATCCTCTAGGGCGCCGTCCAAGGCGCCATCCTTGCTGCCGGATGGACCGCCTTTATCGCCTTGGGGAACGCCCGGCGCATTCGATGGGTTGGCGGCAGGGGGCAGTTGGTTGCTGGTTTCCCAGCCGCCGGAGGAGCCGGGCGGAGGTGGAATCTGTCCCGCCCCTTCGCCTGGACGGCTTCCCGGCGAACCGGCGCCCGGCGCACTGGGGCTTGCGCCGCCGTTTGAACCGCCGGGCATTGCGCCGCCGCCGCTTTGACCGCCAGGTGTCCCGCCGCCTCCAGGCGCGCCTGGGCTTGCTGCCCCCCCTCCGCCGTTGGGGGTTCCGCCGCCATCGCTTTGACCGCCCGGTGTTTCGCCGCCGCCGGGGGTTCCCGCGCCTCCGGGCAAGCCAGCGCCCGGCGCACTGGGCGGCGTGGGCAGTGGCACGCCTCCGGGCAGGCCGGTGGGGCCGGGCAGGCCAGGGCTTGCGCCGCCTCCTGAACCGCCGGGCATTCCACTGCCTCCGCTTTGTCCGCCGGGCGCACCCCCGCCTCCTGGCGCTCCGCCGCCGGGAGCGCCCCCGCTACTTGGCGCGCCTCCGCCGCTTGGCGAACCCCCGCCGCTTGGCGCACCCCCGCCGCTTGGCGCACCCCCAGGCGACCCGGAAGAAGATGGCGATGAAGGCGAGGATGGCTGCGGAAACGGGGTAATGGGGGCGCAGGCCCACAGCAGCCCCGCCAAGACGAATAAGACGGTCTTCAGTGTGTTTGCCACCATGTTTCCCTGCTCCGCGGCTTCAGGCCAACCACCCGGGACGAAGGCTGCCGCAGGCGGCAAATTGCCACTGCCTTCCTGAACCCAGCCTGTACGGCGACGGGTCGTCATGCGCGTTCGCCCGTTGGTGCGATGGGGAACCTCTGAACAAGTCCCGGAAGCCCAGCGCGCCCTTTAGGCCCTCCCGAAGGGCGCCCCGCGGCGGTCGGGCTGTGGA
>CAYGBY010000049.1:0-18372 GCA_964348115.1 uncultured Pseudomonadales bacterium | reverse complement strand
TTGCTCGTCGCTCATTTGACGCCGGCCAAACCGCACTCCTCGCGCCTTGATTGGCGCGGCCTGGGACGCAACAGGGTCAACCCAGATAGTGTTAACAGGCCCTAGTCCACCTTGAACCAATCAATCGGGGAAAGGCCGCGGCTGGTCAGGTAGGCGTTGGCGGTGGAGAAGTGTCGGCAGCCGAAAAAGCCGCGGTGGGCGGACAAAGGCGAAGGATGCGGGGCAGTCAGCACACAGTGGCGCTCCCGGTCCACGATGGCGCCCTTCTTCTGCGCGTAGCTGCCCCAAAGCAGAAACACCAGACCCTCCCGTTCGCGGTTGAGCACTTGCACCACTTCGTCCGTGAAGGTCTCCCAACCGCGGCCCTGGTGGGCGCCGGCGCGGCCCTGCTCCACGGTGAGAACAGCGTTCAGCAGCAGCACGCCCTGGCGCGCCCAAGGAATGAGGCAGCCCCTGTCGTCGTGGAGTTGGCGGCCCGGAGCGCCTAGATCGTCGTTGATCTCCCGAAAGATGTTCACTAGGGACGGCGGCAGCTGCACACCGGGCAGCACGGAAAAGCACAGGCCGTGGGCTTGGCCCCGGCCATGGTAGGGATCCTGGCCGATGATCACCACCTTTACATCCGGCAACGGGGTCAGGTCCAGGGCGTGGAAAATGTTGCCCCCTTTGGGGTGGACGATCTTGCGGGCCTGCTTCTCCGCCCGCAGGAACTCCCGCAGCTTGCGCATGTAGGGTTTGTCGAACTCGCCGGCCAAGGCGGCCTTCCAGGATGCCTCCAGGCGCACCCGGTCCTGTGCGTTCGCTTGGCTCAACGTTCCGTCACAAATATTCCGCACGCTGGGATGCCATCAGGACCATCCCAAAGCGTTCGCTCTTGAAGGAAAAGTTCTGAAGGCTCATTAGATGCCGCAGAATATTGCGGAACATGCCGAAAAAAATTCATAAACCATCGATATAGGGCCTTGCCGCGGGCTGATGGACGACTTGGGATGGCCTTGGGGATGCCACACTTCTGGTTGCGCAGCGGGCCGCACGGAACCCGCAGGCCGGCTTGACGCATCAACCCGCCTCCGGCGCCCGCGGACGCATCAGGGGAAAAAGCAGAACGTCGCGAATGGTCGGCGAATCCGTCAGCAGCATCACCAAGCGGTCCACGCCGATGCCCTCCCCAGCGGTGGGGGGCAGGCCGTAGGCCAAGGCTGTAACGTAGTCCCAATCGTAGTGCATGGCTTCCTCGTCGCCGGCGTTCTTGCGCTGCGCCTGGGCGCGGAAGCGGTCCGCCTGATCCTGCGGGTCGTTCAGTTCGCTGAAGCCGTTGGCGATTTCCTGGCCCTGCACGAACAGTTCGAAGCGATCGGCGTAGAAAGGGTTGCTGTCGTTGCGGCGGGACAGAGGGGAGACCTCCACGGGATACTGGGTGATGAAAGTGGGATCCACCAGTTTGGCCTCCACCTGGGCCTCGAAAACCGCCATCTGCAGGCGACCCGGCCCCCAATCCGCTTTCGGCGCAGCGCCCAATTGGCGCAGACAGGCGCGCAGTTGATCTTGATCGTCAACTTGCTGCGCACTCAGGCCGGCGTAGTGGACGATGGATTCCGCCATGGTCATGCGCTGGAAGACGCCTTTGCGGAACTTCAGGCGCCGGCCTTGGCTGGGGAACCCGTCGTCGCCGAACAGGTCCCTGTCCAGCTTCTCCAGCAACTCCTCAGTGAGCTCCATCAAGTCCTGGTAGTCCTGATAGGCCCAATAGAACTCCAGCATGGTGAATTCGGGGTTGTGTTTGCGCGAAAGCCCTTCGTTGCGGAAGTTGCGGTTGATCTCGAAGACGCGTTCGAAGCCGCCCACCGTGAGGCGCTTCAAAAACAGTTCCGGCGCCACCCGCAGGTACAGATCCAGGTCCAAGGCGTTGTGGTGGGTCTTGAAGGGGGCCGCATTGGCGCCGCCGGGAACGCGCTGCATCATGGGGGTTTCCACCTCCATAAAGCCGCGGTCCAGGAAGAAGCGGCGCAGGGCCTGAACGATCTGCGAGCGCATGCGAAAGGTGCGCCTGACGGAGGCGTTCATCATCAGATCCAGGTAGCGCTGCCGATAGCGGGTTTCGGTGTCGGCCAAGCCGTGGAACTTCTCCGGCAGGGGCCTGAGGGTTTTGTTCAGCAGCACGGCCTGGCTGGCCTGCACGGTCAGTTCACCTTTGTTGGTGCGCATGAGGACGCCGCGTACGCCCACTATGTCGCCAATGTCCCACAACTCCTTGAATTCCTGGTAGGCCTCCGCGCCCAAGCCGTCGCGGCTGAGGTGGCACTGAATGCGCCCAGCGCCATCCTGCAGGGTGATGAAGCTGGCCTTGCCCATCACCCGGCGCAGCATCACCCGCCCGGCCACGGCGGTCGCCACCGGCCGCGCCGCCAAGGCCGCCCGGTCGAAATCCCGGTAGGCGTCCTGCAGTTGCTGGGACTCGGCTTGGCGACGAAAGTCGTTGGCATAGGCGCCGCCCGCCCCCCGCCATCGCCGGTGGCGGGCTAGGCGCACTTGCACCGGGTCTCTTTGCTCCGTCATGGCGGCGACTGGCTAGCCCGCACAGGACGCCAAGGGTGGCGACAGGTACGCCGGATGTCGGCCCAAGGCGCGGCCAGCGCGGTCGGCAGCATGGCTAATCTCCCCAAATTGCTGGCCAGTTCGTCGCAAGTTAACGGCATTCTGATATTTCGCAAGGGGTTTGGGGTGCGACATCCGGGCTACAGCCCCGCCTTTAGGCTGGCTTCCATGAAGGACGTCAGGTCGCCGCCCAGGACATTGCTGGGGTCGCCGCGCTCAATGCCGGTGCGCAGATCCTTGATGCGCGACTGGTCCAGAACATAGGAACGGATCTGGCTGCCCCAGCCGATGTCCGCCTTGGCGTCTTCGATGGCTTGCTGCTCGGCGCGGCGCGCCAGCATCTGCAGCTCATACAGCTTGGCGCGCAGTTGCTTGAAGGCGCGGTCCTTGTTCTGGTGCTGGGAACGCTCGCTCTGGCATTGCACCACGGCGCCGGTGGGCAGGTGGGTCAGCCGCACGGCGGAATCGGTGCGGTTGACGTGCTGCCCACCTGCGCCGCTGGCCCTGTAGGTGTCCACCCGCACTTCCGCAGGGTTGATGTCGATATCAACGTCGTCCGCCAGCTCCGGAGAGACGAACACGGAGGCGAAGGAGGTGTGGCGGCGGTTGCCGGCGTCAAAGGGGGACTTGCGCACCAAGCGATGCACCCCGGTTTCCGTGCGCAGCCAGCCAAAGGCATAGGCTCCGCGCACCTGCACGGTGGCGGACTTGAGGCCGGCAACCTCCCCGGGCGAAAGCTCCATGACTTCCGTTTGAAAGCCCTGCTTCTCGCCCCAACGCAGGTACATGCGCAGCAGCATTTCCGCCCAGTCCTGGGCCTCGGTGCCGCCGGAGCCTGATTGGATGTCGATGAAGGCGTTGTGGCGGTCCATTTCGTCCTGGAACATGCGGCGGAACTCCAGTTGGCGCAGGCTGGCCAAAAAGCCGTCAAGCTCCCTATCCACGTCGGCCAGGGCGGTCTGGTCGCCGTCAGCCGCCGCCAGTTCCGCGAGTTCCGCCAGTTCATCCAACACCGGGGCCGCCACTTCGCCCAGTACCGACACGATGTCGCTTAGGGTCGCCCGCTCCCGCGCCAAAGCCTGCGCCCTGGGCTGATCCTCCCAAATGGCCGGGGCGGCGAGTTCGCGCTCCACCTCGGCTAGGCGCTCACGGCGTTGGTCGAAGTCAAAGATACCCCCGAAGGGCGCCGGCGCGGTCGCCCAACGCCTTGATGCGCTCTCTAACGGATGTGATTTCGGCCATGATTTCCACTTCGCCGCGGGCAACTGGAGACAGGCCCAGTATAACCCGCCCAGGAGTTTTCGCCCCGGCCTCGGGTGCGCTGGCTCCATCCCGCTTGCGCGAGGGATGGCTTTTTCCGGGTTCGTTGTTCCGTGATGTTTTGCGCTCAGTCCAGGGGCTCCATCTGGGTTACGCGCAGTTGCAGGGTGAGGCCGTTGTAGTCGTTGGCGTCCAACGCATAAACCAAGCGCACGCGACTGCAGGAGGGCAAGGGCGGTTGCCGGAAGGCGATGGCCGCGATGAGGCGTCCTGCACTACGCAAAGCCAGCTTCAGGTGCTCCTCGCCCACCACCCGTTGGCTAACCAAGTCAAACTCGCCGTGAAACAGGGGTTCCGGGAAGCCTTGACCCCAAGGGCCAGCGTTGGCGAGCAGCAAAGCATTGTTCAGGGTGAGATCCTCCGAGCGCAGGATCCCATCCGTCTCCAGGCAGCCTTGCAGGGCGCCTGGCGGAATGCGGCGGCGGACTTCCTCATCAAAGGCTTTGGCGAAACGCTCAAGGCCATAGCGGCGCAAGCTCAAGCCGGCCGCCGCGGCATGACCGCCGAACTTGGTCAACAGACCCGGATCGCGGGTGGCGATGGCGTCCAGGGCGTCACGGACATGCACCGCAGGCAGGGACCGTGCGGAGCCCCTGAGTTCCGTGCCGCCTTCGTCGGCATCCGCAAAGGCGACCACCGGACGCTGGTGGCGCTCCTTCAGACGGCCGGCGATCAGCCCCACGACGCCCTGGTGCCAGGAGGGGTCATAAACAACCAAGCCATAGCGGTCCGCCACGCCCAGTTCATGGCGGGCCACCAAGAGCTCCGCATCCGCCAGCATATCCGCTTCAATTTGGCGGCGGCGGAGATTCAGTTCATCCAGTTGCTGCGCATAGGGCCGGGCTTCATCCAAGGTGGGCGCGAGCAGGCAGCGGATGCCAATGCCCATATCCTGCAAACGGCCAGCCGCGTTCAGCCTTGGCGCTAGGGCAAAGCCCAGATCTTCCGCCTTGAGATTGGCGAGCTTGCGCCCTCCCACCTCCGCCAAAGCCATGATGCCCGGACGGCAGCGGCCCTTGCGCATCCGCAAGACGCCTTGATGCACCAAGCGGCGGTTGTTTTGGTCCAAGGGCACGACATCCGCCACGGTGCCCAGGGCCACTAGGTCCAGCCAGTCGCCGAGCACCGGCTCGGGCTGGCCCAGTTCGCTAAACCAGCCCGCCTCCCGCAGGTGGGCGCGGGTTCGGCTAAGCACATAGTAGATGACGCCCACCCCCGCCAAAGCCTTGCTGGGAAAGCGGCAGCCCGGCACGTTGGGGTTGACGACAGCGTAGGCTGGCGGCAAGGCCGCCCCAGGCAGGTGATGGTCCGTGATGATCACGTCCATGCCCAAGGCGTTGGCCCGCGCCACGCCGGCAATGCTGGAAGTGCCGTTGTCCACGGTGATGAGCAGCTTGGGGTTCTTGGCGGCAGCCAGATCCACCACTTCCGGGGACAGGCCGTAGCCAAACTCGAAGCGGTTGGGCACGACGAAGTCCGGTTCACGGGCGCCGAAGGACTCCAGCATGGAAATGCTAAGGGCTACGGAGGTGGCGCCATCGGCGTCAAAGTCCCCTACCAGCAGGATGCGCTCCTGTTTCCGCACCGCTTGAGCGATGCGCAGCGCCGCCTTGTCGCTGTCCTGCAGCCCGCTGGGCGGCGTCAGGCCGCCGAGGCCCCGGTCCAGATCCGCCTTGCCGCGAACGCCGCGCGCACCATAGACCCGCCGCAGAAAAAACGGCGCGCCGGGCAGATCCGGCAATGGGCCGTCCCTCTCGACGATCGGCCTGATGACGCTCATGGCGTCGGGCGGATGCTGGCCGGGCGTTCAGCAACCTCGGTGCAAAAGAGGAACATTCTGCGCGGCAATAAGCGGCCTGACGCGATATGCAGGCCAGATCGCACGTCTTCGGCGGCGCCGGTTGCGATTTGCGTTTGCGGAGGCATCAGCCCAGCTTAAGGCTCGTGCCAAGGGTCAGAGTGCTTCTGGAGGAATGCTTGCAGTTTTGCATGGGGGATTCGCCCGACCTTGCCGAAGTTGGTGTCTTCATTGTAGTCCTTGCCCTCATCGGCCTTGCGCCCATACGTGAGGGATCATCGCATCCATGAGCGTTCCCACGATAGTGCCCACCTGTGACGGCTCCATGTCGGCAAGGGTCGGTTTGGGCAGTCTAAGACTCGTTAACTGGACCTTAACAAGCGGCCGAAGCGCGTTACGAAGTTCGCCGAGCTGTTCGCCGGTGATGCGGGATTGCAGGGTCAAGCGAAGCCCTCCTAGGCTGGCGTAGACCGGGAGTCGGGAGCGAGCGCCCGGGCGAGGCTTCGAGGGAGGACTTCCGCGATGGAGATGTCTAGCCTAATGCACCACTCCGCGGCCTCAACCAAGTCGATCCTGCGTTCGCAGGTCTCGACCTTGGATACGTAGGGCTGCGGTTTGCCGAGCAGGGCGGCCAGCTGCGCTTGGGTGAAGCCTTTGTCCTTCCTCGCCTGCCGCAGCCTGGCTACGAGCTCAAGATAGCGGGGATCATGGGCTGCTTGCATACGTGGATTCCATTGCGGCCGGGCAGTTGCAAGGCCCCAGCGACAGTGCTTCAGATTCTCACCCATTGGTGAATATTCCAAAATGGTATATATGGTCGCTTTGTGACCATCGTCTTGACGTATCTCCTGAAACGCTGGTACGGCGCTCGGAAGACCAGCGCCTACCCGGAGAACCATGGCCAAGCGACACTGGAATCGCGAAGGTGACCTTGAGTCGCTGTTCCTGCACCTTGAGGAGCTGGTGCTAGCGAATTCTGGGGAAGACGAATTCGAGGAGATATTATGGGAAAGTCGCGAGTGCCGGTGTTAGACACCTCGGACGCGAGGGAAGGGATTGTCAGTTGCCGCAAGGGACCTGTCCCGGCGCGCAAGATCGGGAGCACGAAAAAGCTGGTGGAACGAGGCTGCGTCCTGATTTCCCGGCTGAGACCTTACCTGAGGCAAGTGGCCTACGTTGACGGCGAGGTTCCAGGCTGGGGCGCGGACGCGCCAATGTACTGCTCGATGGAGTTCTTCGTCCTGCGGTCCGCGGACGATCAACCGATCAGCTTCCTCGTGCCGTTTCTGCTCTCGAAGCCTGTCCAGACCGTGCTTGCGGCATCGCAGGAAGGCGGACACCATCCAAGGTTCAATCAGAACACCTTGCTGGAGCTGCCCATACCCAATGCCCTGGTGGAACGACGCGAGGAGCATTCCCGCCGGATGGAAGAGGCGGTGTCCCTGTTCCGCAGGTCGGAGCGACTTAGGGACGGGCTCATCGACATGGCTTCAGGCTTGGTGGCCGGGCCATGCCGCCGGACTACCGATCAGCCAGATGCTCCACGCGGATGCGGGTGATGCTCCCCACCACTTCCGGCATCTGCTGCACCAGCGCCATCGCTGCATTCATGGCGCTTTCCGCCACCGGAGCGGTGAGGATGACGATGGGCACCCAGGCGCCGCTGGCGTCGGCGGCGCGCACCGCCTGCTCCCGCTGGATGGCGCCCTCGATGCTGATGCCGCGGCGGCCCAGGATGGTGGCCACCTCCGCGAACACCCCCGGGGCGTCCAGGCTGGGAATGCGCAGATAGTAGGCGGAGGTGACGCGCTCCATAGGCAGCACCGGCAAAGCCCGGCCGCCGGTGCGGTGCGCAAACGCATCCCCCCCAGCGATGGCGATGAGGTCCGCCGCCACCGCCGAAGCCGTCGGCAAGGCGCCGGCCCCGGCGCCGTAGTGCAGGGTGGGGCCGGCTGCATCACCCTCCATCCACACCGCGTTCATCACGCCGCCGACGCTGGCCAACAGGCTGGCCTTGGACACCAGGGTGGGATGCACCCTGGCCTCCACGCCCTCCTGCGTCTGGCGGGCCAGCCCCAGATGCTTGATGCGGTAGCCCAACTCCCTAGCGTACTCCAGATCCTCCTGGGTAATGTGCGCTATGCCCTCGGTATAGACATCGGCGAAGCGGAAGTTCATGTCATAGGCCAAGGCCGCCAGAATGGTCAGCTTGTGGGCGGCGTCTACGCCCTCCACATCAAAGGTTGGGTCCGCCTCGGCAAAGCCCAATTCCTGGGCGCTGGCCAGCGCCTCGGCAAAGGACGCCCCCTGCTCCTCCATAGCGGTGAGGATGTAGTTCGAGGTGCCATTGATGATGCCGGCGATAAGGCCAAGGCGGTTGGCCGCCAACCCCCGGGTCAGGGCGCCCAGCACCGGCACACCCCCAGCCACGGCGGCCTCGAACGCCAGGGCGGCGCCCCGCTCCGCCGCCAAGCTGAGCAGTGCATCGCCGTGGGTCGCCAGAATCGCCTTGTTGGCGGTGACCACATGCTGACCCCGGCCCAGCGCCTCGCGCACCAACTGCAAGGCCCGGCCCTCACCGCCGATGAGCTCCACCACCACATCGATGTCCGGGTCATGCAGGGCGGTCAAATCCGTGGTGAAGACGGCGCCGCCAAGATCCACTTCCGGCCTTGGCGTACGGCTGGCCACTCGCACCAGGGCCAACGGACGTCCAGCCTTGCGGGCTAGGGCGTCGGCATTGGCGGACAACAGCCGCAGCACGCCGCCAGCCACCGTGCCTAGGCCGGCGATGCCGACTTTCAAAGGACGCAATGTAGTGGGTTCCCGACCTGGCGACGATGGAAAAGGCCGACTGCAGCGCGGGGGAAGGCGGACCCGCTACAAGCCCAAGGCTTCCGCGAGGTCCGGCGCGGGCAGGTAGCCCGGCACCAGCTTCCCAGTTTCAGTAACCAAGGCCGGCGTACCCGTAACGCCCATGGTATTGCCCAAGGCGAACTGGTCCGCCACTGGGTTTGCGCAGGTTCGGTCTGGAATGCTCTTGCCCATCTTCAGCGTGGTGATGGCGTCATTGCGGTCCGTTGAGCACCAAGCGGACACGATCTTCTCATAGGAGCGGGAGCCCGGCCCAGCACGGGGAAAGGCCAGATAGCGCACCTCTATGCCTAGGGCGTTAATCTCGTCCATCTCCATATGCAGCTTGCGGCAGTAGCCGCAGTCCACGTCTGTGAAGACAGCCACGGAGGCCTTTGGCTTGCCCTTAGGGGAGAAGACGATCATGTCGTCCTCAGCCACCCCGGCCATGAGCTCCTGGCGCCGCCCATCACGCTGGGCCTCGGTGAGGTTGACCAAGACATTGCCCTTGAATTCGTATAGGTCCCCAATAAGCAGATGCTGCGCATCGCCGGTTGCGTAGAGGTAGGTGCCATCCACCAACTCCACCCGCCACAATCCAGCAACCGGCGACGGCGCCAGGGACTCCACCTTCAAGTCCTCATGCAGGGCTTCCAGTTTGGACACTAGCTGATCCGCGTCCGAAACTTCATCCGCAGCCAGGCAAACGCCGCCAAAAGCGGCCAAAGCCAACGTCACGGGAAACAATGCTTTCATGTCAACTCCTGGTGGGCGGCGCAGCGCGAACTTGCGATGAGCGGGCACGGCCGCCAAGAGAACTTGGCCCGGGCCCGCAAGTCAGGACAATCATACCTTTTTCCACAGCCAACCCCAAACAGCCGAACTGTCCAACGCGAAGTGAGGGTGAAGGGGGGTTCCGGCGCATCATCGGGGGATGATCTTGGACATCCAGACGCGGCGGCTACGCATGATCGAGCAGTTTCGGGCCTTTGTGGAGGGCGGCGAGGCGGTGGAGTTCAAGCTTCGGGATCGCGGCGAGGCCTACGGCTTCGTGGGGGGCGCTGGAGCACTTCGGCTGCCGGGGCCTCGGGCGGCGGGACAATGGGGCGGTTCCAGCGTTCCTGGTGACGGCGACCGGCATCTCGCGCCAGCAGATGGAGCGGCTGGTGCGCCAGTGGCGGGAGACGGGAAGGATCGGGGACCGCCGGGGCGGCAACCGCGGCCACCCGTTCGCGCGCAAGTGCACGACGGCGGGCGTCCGCCTGCTGGCGGAGGTCGACGAGGCCTTCGGGCAGATGTCGGGGCTCACCACGTGCGAGGTGCTGCGCCGCGCCTTGCCATCACGCCATCTGGACCTCTATGACTTCCAAGACCTGTTCAAAGGCTCCTTAGCGCGATACGCGGACTAACCACGGGGATGGTGGGTTTGGTGTAGGGACTTCAGACGGGCTTGGGCCACATGGGTGTAGATCTGCGTGGTGGAGAGGTCGCTGTGCCCCAACATCATCTGCACAGCGCGCAGGTCCGCGCCATGGTTGAGCAGATGGGTGGCGAACGCATGGCGCAGGCCGTGGGGAGAAAGGGGTTGTTCTATGCCGGCGGCCAGCGCATGCCGTTTGACGGCGTGCCAGAACGTCTGCCGGGTCATGGGCCGCCCCCGGCGGCTGGGAAACAGCACGGAGACGCCGCCGCCATGCAGCGCAGAGCGGCCCTCGGCCAGGAAACGCGCCACCCAAGCCAACGCCTCCTGGCCCACCGGCACCAGCCGTTCCTTGCCGCCCTTGCCCAGCACCCGCACGATGCCTTGCCGGGCATTCAGGGACGACAAGGTCAAGCCCACCAACTCCGACACCCGAAGGCCGGTGGCGTACAAAAGCTCCAGCATGGCGCGGTCCCGCAGTCCCACAGGGGTGCTGACATCCGGCGCCTGCAGCAGCGCCTCCACTTGCGCCTCCATCAACGTGGCCGGCAAGGAGCGGCCAAGCTTGGGATGCTCCAGATGGGCAGACGGATCAGCGGCAATACGGCCCTTGTGCAGGCTGTGCCGATAAAACCCCTTCACGCAGGAAAGCCAGCGGGCGGAACTGGTGACGCGATAGCCGCGATCGAAGCGTTCCGCCATGGCCTGCATCAGATCTCCTGCGCTGGCCTCCAGCAAGCCTTTGCCCAACGCCGCCTGCAGGCCGCTCAGATCCCGGCGGTAGGCGGCCAGGGTGTTGGCGCCAAGGCCCTTCTCCAGCCAGGCCTCCTGCAAATACTGTTCTATGACGGGGCTCGACGCCCTCGAACCGGACCGACGAGCGCACCCTTGCGCCATGGCCGCGTTGAGCTACACCTTCTCCTTGATGCGGGCGGAGCGGCCGGAGCGTTGGCGCAGGTAGTACAGCTTGGCCTTGCGCACGTCCCCACGCCGCTTCACCTCGATGTCGGCGATGAGCGGGCTATGGGTCTGGAAAGTGCGCTCCACCCCCACGCCGTGGGAGATCTTGCGCACGGTGAAGGCGGAGTTCAGGCCGCGGTTGCGCTTGCCGATAACCACGCCTTCAAAGGCCTGCAGCCGCTCCCGGCCACCTTCGCGCACCTTGGCCTGCACCACAACCGTATCCCCGGGAGAGAAATGCGGCAGGTTCGCCTTTAGTTGTTCGTTCTCCACCTCTTCGAGGGTGCTGTTTCTGCGCATGGCGTTCACCTCCATTCCGCGTTGTTGCCTTCGCTTGCTGCGGCGGTCTCCAAGGCCCGACGCAGCAGCGACATATCATCATCGTCCAGCGCGCGCCGGCTGAGCAGGTCCGGTCGGCGCCGCCAAGTGCGCAGCAACGCTTGGCTGCGCCGCCACTGCGCCACGGCCCCGTGGTCTCCGCTGAGCAGCACTTCCGGCACGGTCATGCCAGCCACCGAGCCAGGGCGTGTATATTGCGGGCAATCGAGCAATCCATCAAGGTGTGATTCGCGCACGGCGGACGCCTCGTTGCCGAGAGCGCCCGGCAGCAGGCGACACAGGGCCTCCACCAACACCATCGCCGGCAGTTCGCCGCCGCTGAGCACGTAGTCACCGATGGATATCTCAGCATCCACCGCCTGCAGCAGCACACGCTCATCGACACCCTCATAACGGCCGGCAACCAGCACTAGGCTGTCCAACCGCGCCAAGTTCTGCACCCGGCCCTGATCCAGGCGCCGCCCCTGCGGCGACAGATAGATCACCTGCGGCGACGACGGGGCGCGGTCACGGGCTGCGGCGATGCAGGCCAACAGGGGCTCCGCCATCATCACCATGCCTGGACCACCGCCGTAGGGCCGGTCATCCACCGTGCTGCGGCGGTCCGCAGCCTGGTCCCGGGGGTTGAAAACCTCAAGCTGCAGCCTGCCCTGGACAAGGGCGCGGCCCAATATGCCAACCGAGGCGATGCCCTCAACCAGCTGCGGAAATATGGAGATCAAGCCGATCCACATGGTCAATGCAAACTTTCAATCCATTCCTTCCCAGCGCACGCAGATGCGGCCCTCGCCAGGAAGCACAGCCGTTACGTAGGCCGCCACAAAGGGTATCAACACCTCGTCGCAACCCTTGATCGCCAGCACATCATGGGCGCCGGTGGCAATCAGGCCCTGCACAACACCCAAGGTTCGGCCATCCTGATCGATCACCGTCAGGCCCATAAGGTCCCGCCAGTAGAACTCATCCGCGTCCAAGTGCGGCAAGCTGGAGGCGCGCACGCCGACCTCCGCACCAGCCAGCGCCGCAGCGGCGTCCCGGTCCCGCACACAGCCGAAGCTGGCAATGAAGCCCTGCCCATGGGGCTTCACCGCATCGAGCTGAACCCTGCGCCATGCGTCCCAAGCATCGGCACCGCGCTTACGACGCAACAACCAATGCTGGTAGCCTAGCAAGCCCTCCGGCGGCGCGGTGAATGAAGCCAAGCGCACCCAGCCCTGAATTCCATAGGGACCACGGACTTGCCCGATAGTCACTACATCTTCGTCTTCAGGGGTTGCGGAAATCAGTCTTCGCCCGCGCTGGACGCAACCTCCGCTGCTGGGCCTGCTTCGGCGGAGGCAACCTCTGAAGCAGGGGCAGCTTCGTCCGCCAAGGCCTCCTTGCGCGCCCGTTTGACCAGTTGCCTGACTCGCTCGGAAGGTTGGGCGCCCACCGCCAGCCAATGATCCACCCGCGGCAAGTCCACCCGCAGAGGCACTTCCTGCCCCCGCGCCACTGGGTTGAAGAAACCCACACGCTCTATGAAGCGGCCATCCCGCTTGGCGGCGCTGTCCGCCACCGTGATGTGGTAGAACGGCTTTTTCTTGGCGCCGCGACGCGCCAGACGAATGGTCACCATGAACTGCTTATCCCTGAAAAAGGCGGCGCATTTTACCGCAACCTGGATGGTGGGGGAAGGGTTGTGCCGGATCAGCAGGACGATCCTCTACCGGACAAAGCCCCGCGTCTCCCCCACCAGCCTCAATCCCGCCGCCAGATGGCGGAATCCCCGGAAGTGCGCACGAGGATGGAAGTGCTTTAGGGAACCTCTGAACAAGTCGCGTTCGCCCAGCGCCCCGCTCCCAGCAGCGGGAGATGGCGTTGCGGCCATGGGAAGGCAACCCGCAGAGCAGAGGGCATTCCACGGTCCGCGCGCCGCGGGGCGCCCTTCGGGAGGGCCTAAAGGGCGCGCTGGCCGCGTTGCGGCTCATTGTGTGGGGCCCCGCCGCGCCTTGCCATCATGCCCTTTAGGCCCATCTGGGCTTCCGGGACTTGTTCAGAGGTTCCTAGACGTTGGCGGAAGTGCTTGACGACGAAGCGTTGGAGATGAATGTGCTTGATCATCCCTCCAGCCCAAGCAACTGCACATTGCCCCCTTGGCGGCGATGTTTTCCGTGCGGGTGCGTTCGCTGGCGAAGCGGAGCAGGTAATTGGGGGCCGCAGGGCGGGAAGCGCACAACATGCAGGATGGGGCCGAACACTTCGCGCCGCAGCAGCCTGATGCTGTCGATTGAGGAGGTCATCGTGACCGTGCGGCTTCGCAGCGAGCGCCTGATGGAGGTTCCGGTTACGGTGGCGGCGTTTTCGCGCCAGGACATCGAGGATGCGGGGATCCGGCGTCCGCGCGACTACCTGTCCTTGGTGCCCAACGTGGCGCTGGTGGCGGCGCAGAACGCCGGCACGACCTTCTTGACCATAAGGGGCATCACCCAAGTCCGCAACAACGAGCCGCCGGTGGCGGTTTCCGTTGACGGGATGCTCCAGACAAGCCCCAACCAGTTCAACCAGGCGCTCCTAGACATTCAGCAGATCGAGGTGCTGAAGGGGCCGCAGGGCGCGCTCTACGGGCGAAACGCCGTGGGAGGCGCCATCAACATCACCACTCAAGGGCCCAGCGATGAGTTTCGCGGGCGAATGCAGGTCGGCGCCGGAAACGGCGGGCATCATGCTGGTCGGACAGGTACTGAATGACGTTCGCAAGATTATCACCGGTTTGGCTAAGCCGCTCCTGAGGCCCCGGTTTCCGGCTGTCCACGGGCATCGCCCGCCGACAGGTAGGAGATATGCCATCCCATCACGAAGTTCCGGAAAGCAAACACGCGGGGATTCTGCGCAAGCTGAGTGAGATCCGACCAGCTCGCTGACACGCCCAGCGAAGAAGCTCGGGTTTGGCGGGAACGCCGATCATGTCATGGCCTCTACCGTCCTTTCCACTTCGGCCAGAAGGATTTCGCCGGACATAAGTTTTGCGAGAAGGAGGTCGCGGATGGCAGTAAGAGTTTTGTTTTCACTCCGCTTTCCCTCAACATGATCAATGATTGGTGCTGTGCTAGGGAACCTCTGAACAAGTCGCGTTCGCCCAGCGCCCCGCTGTTTGCGGGCGGAGATGGCGTTGCGGCCAAGGGAAGGCGACCCGCAGAGCAGGCATTCCACAGTCCGTGCGCCGCGGGGCGCCCTTCGGGAGGGCCTAAAGGGCGCGCTGGCTGTGTTGCGGCGCATTGTGTGGGACCTGCCACACGGCTTCGCCGCGCCTTGCCATCACGCCCTTTAGGCTCCTCTGGGCTTCCGGGACTTGTTCAGAGGTTCCCTAGCAGAGAAGGCTTGCAGCACTCGTTCACACGGAACTACGGTGTCGGTTGTTCCTACGATATCCGGTCTAACTGCTGGATAAGCCATTCCATCTACAAGATGCGATAAGCGTTCCATATTTTCCGCGCTGGTTGCGGCAAGATATACGAATTCACGATAGCTCTGCTGGTTTGGCCTGAGCACTGCAAAGCCAGTACTACCTGTTAGGCCATCCCGCCCAATAAACGAGAAGGCGCCGTTACCAGGCCGTACAGTACCTACAATAGTGTCGCCCGGACGTAATATCCGTCTTGCTCGACTAGGAGCATCTTTCCAGAGAATGTGTTGCGTCGTCTCAATAACCCCCCATTTTATGTTAGCAAGATCGACATACTCGATTTCGCGCGGATAATTTTTTCCAGACCAAGATTCAGTGTTAAGCGAGGCTAAATCCAACAGTGACCCCTTGTGCCAACTAATGGGTATACCTGCCTTGTCGAGGGCATTGGGGAACAGGTTCCAGATTTTGGGAGGTAGGTAGGGCGTACGGCCTTCCATCTTCGCGCGGGTAGGACCGAAATCCACAAACCAGTCTTTGAAGATCGCCCGCGCCATCTCATCCAGCGTCTTGTTCATCCGCTGGTTCAATTCGAACTTGTCGTCTAGAGTTCCCAGAATGTGGGCGATCTTACGTTGTTCAGCGAGTTCGGGGTATGAAACTTCGAGTGATATAAGATCTCGCTTGGTAACATGACCTAACCCGTTTGTCTGCTTGTTGCGAGCAATCCCTACAAAGTTTGGTTTAAGGTGACGGAGTAGGTAGAAAAAAAGACTGTGTCGATCCCTTCTTTCGGTGTGACGCGAGATACATGCTGGTTCAGCCAACCTTCAACCCCCCGCCACCAGAAGGCGTCGATAGACGTTTCGGGTTGTCCTAACCAAGAAAACAGAAGGTCTCCCGTCCGAACACGTACAGACTCGTCGAATGTCTGCTGAGTGAATTTCGTTTGACCAGTGATGCCCCCTTGACCTCAGCAATCTTGATCACAGGGCGTCCGGTTTTTGAGAACTGGATATGCCTGAAGGCGATCCCATTAACCCAATGTGCCATTGAGTGCAGTGATCGCCGTAACTAATTCTCTGGAAAAGCTGGATGATAGAGCCGAGCAGTAGGTGTGTTCTTCGTTCTTGTGTACCACTCGACGCCGTGCCGCCGG
The DNA here is from genome assembly GCA_964348115.1 of uncultured Pseudomonadales bacterium. Taxonomy (GTDB): domain Bacteria; phylum Pseudomonadota; class Gammaproteobacteria; order Pseudomonadales; family Azotimanducaceae; genus Azophilus. The sequence continues at coordinate 2,543 of CAYGBY010000049.1, read as the reverse complement.
ATATGCTCTCGCAACGCGTCGTTGTCGATCCGGTCATGGAGAACTAGGTCCACTTGTTGCGGGATGGTCGATTCTTCCAGGGCCGCGGACAGACGGCCCTGGTCCGCCAGGGTCAGCTTTTCACCGAACAGCGCGATGTCCACGTCGGAACCGGATGTGAAGGTCTCCATCGCCCGTGATCCGAACAGGACGGCCCGCTCCACGTGTTCATTGGCGTCAAGAACCTCGATGATCGCGTTGCGGCGCTTGTCCTTCAGGCCGTCGACCATCAACTCGCCCTCGCGCTCAACGTCTCGTGAAGCCGCATCAGGACAGGGTGGTAGTGATCCTTGACTAAGGCTTCCGCCTCAAGCGCAACGCTTTTCCGATAGGTGTGGCTCAGCAGGTTGCGTTGGTCGAGAGCATTGAGCAGGGTTTCGCAGTCGCTCTCGGCGATGTAGCTCACTTCGAAGCTCTTGCAGATGACGGCGCGGGGCGACTTGACCTCATAGCCTTCGTAGAACAGAAGGTCCTTCAACACCTTCCATGACAGCTCGAAACAGAACTCGAAGGTCTTGATCAACCCCGCACGTTCAAGGTTGCTGTAGTGTTCCTGCTCGCACGCTTCGTTCAATTGTGCGAGTGCCGCAGCGAAATTTTCCAACCTCTGTCGCCAGCGTATTGGGTCGGTGTTGCTCATGTTTGAAACCCCAGGGCTTTCAGGTCATTTGTGTTCGACAACGGCGAACCCTTGGCTCGGCGATATGTTAACGCTCATGTCGTTTTCCGCACATATCAGCACGAACATGCCAAAGAATCCTATTTTTACCATGTTGAGCGAGATATGTTATAAATTTGGACATGTTGCGTGTCTTGCCCGCCGCCGCTCAACGGCTGGCATGGTCACGCCTTCTCCGGGTCGAATCCGAGGCTTTTCAGGTTGGTCTTGATGGCCGCGTCCAGCTTCACCGCCTGCGCCTGCTGTTCAAGCCACCGGGTGCCGAGCCGCTGCATTTTGTCCTCGAAAGGCTTGCCGTCGTCCTGGGTCGCCTCCGCACCAACATAGCGTCCCGGGGTCAGGACGTAGTTGCGCTCACCGACTTCCTCCAGTGTTGCAGCCCTGCAGAAGCCGGGCAGGTCCTGATATCCGCCGGCGTCTTTTTCACCCCGCCAAGCATGGTAGGTTCGGGCGACCTGCCCAATGTCTTCCTCCGCAAGTTCCCTGCGGGTGCGGTCCACCACATCGGTCTCCACCATAGCACGGCGAATGTTTCCTTCGCCGGACTGTCCGGACAACATGGAGCCGTTGGCGAGCACCATGTCCGCCGTGCCCCCGGGGGCGAGGTGATGGTGGATGTGCTGAAGCCAAGCGTAGTTGGCGTTGCCGGTTGGGGGAAGGCCGAATTTCCAGCGGGCCTTTTCGGGAACCCAGAAAACGTTGTCGGAGAGCTCGTCTTTCAGCAATTTGGCCCGTTTGGCCTCAAAGGCATCGGTAATGTACTTGAGGAAGATCAGGCCCAAAGCGACCTGCTTGTAGTCGGAGTGATCCATGTTGCCGCGCAGCTTGTCGGCGGCTGCCCATAGCTGCGCCGCGAACCCGAGATTCGCGCCATTCCCGGACTTGCCGGTTCGGCCCTTATTGTGACTTTTCGGGCGTCTCCGCGGCATTGGGTCTCCAGTGTCCTCTTGATAGTTGCTATGTTTTGGCCGAATCCGCGGCCCTTTGGGCCTGCCCCGGCTCCGGCAATCAGCGCCGGCCCGCAGGCCGGCTATTGCACATGAAGGGCGAGTGTATCGAAGCGGGAAAACCCTGACAAACGTTGTTTACTGCTCTTCGATCCGTTCTGATAACTCATGGCGACTCTTCAGATACGCCGACCAATAACTGCACGAGATTCGTGTTTATGTAGTAGTTGTTCCGGCCTATTCGGCGTTTCCGTACGACGCACCGACAGCGATGCGCACCACCTGCAGCAGGCGGTAGTAGTCGTTCTTGGTTCGAATGATGTGGCGGCTGAGATAGAGGATCGGGATTTCCAGCAGCAGCGGGCAACCTCTTTAGCCGCCCCTGACCGTGGACTTACGGATAAGAGATCGGCCCGAAAGAGTTCGTCCTGGGTAGTAGCGATATTCTCGATCTCGGAAGACGCCTTGGCCTCTTGCAGGGCAAGAGTGTCGATCAGAATGCCCTGATTGGGGATGGCGGCGGCGCGCCCTTTCAGTTCAGCCAGTGCCCGATTGGCTTCGGCCAGCGCCTTCAATACCGGAACTGTCTCCAGGTCGACGGAGGGCGGCAGGTCCGGCAGGGTGTGAGTGCTAGTCAACATGTCTGCATGTATAACATATGGCGCTCGACATGTTAATAATTTTGTATTTTTTTAACATGTTTTCGCCGATATGTGCACTAATCAGTGCAAACGTTGACATGTCAGTGAGGCGTGACCTTAACCCGCATATTTCACCAAACCGCTCATCGAGGTGACGCATTCCTTATCTTTGCCCAGCATTTTTGGAATTGTCTGCGATATTGCCGGTTGCACACTGCGCTGGCTACACCCTGGCCG
>CAYGBY010000048.1:0-18380 GCA_964348115.1 uncultured Pseudomonadales bacterium | reverse complement strand
TGGCTTCCGCCGGACTGGTCCCGGCAGCTTGCGAACACGCTGCAGTCCGTGGCGCTGGCGCACGCAACCCTGAGGTAGGTTCGGGCTGCGCCGCCCGCCTTGACAATGCCGTGGGCGTAGGCGGCGAGGCTGATGCCCTCATACTCGATTGTGGCCGTGCCGCCCTGCCCCTCCACTGGGCCGGAGGCGTTCAGCGGATCATCGTACTGCACCGCCACGGTGGTGTTGAAGGTTCCCGGAAACAGGTCGTCAACGCCGCCGGGGTGGTATGTGATCTCAACACCCGATTCGGCATCCGCTATGGCGATTTCGCCGCTGTAGCTGCCGCCGTCCTCACTCCGCGTGAACTCCGCTTCGTCGAGCATCACCTTGTCGTCGGTTTGGAAGTTGCCGGTCGCCGTGACAACCAATTTTCCCGCAAAGTCGTCCAAGCCTAATGGATCATCAGGGCCTTCATCATTCGTGAGGCCTCTCGGCTTTGCCGATTGAGCGAAGTTCTCGCTATTTTCGGCGGCGGTAAGGGTGCCGAGGTTCAGGCTCCCCGTCGGCATCATGTCGTTCGCCCCCGTCAAAACCTTGCGGTTCATCAAGTCGACCTCGCCGGTCGCCTCGTTGTCAGCCAAGGTAATGGCAAGCGCCCGAGTTAGGTAATAGATACCCCAAGGCTCGGAGTCCATAGTGGTATCAACGGCACTGACAATCACGTCCGGGAAGGATCTGCCCGTGCTCGTCGTGACTTCGATGGAGGCGTCGACCGTCGCCCCACGCGTCATATATGCCGGGTCAGGGTCAGTGACCACGGGAGTCACCTGAAGGTCGGGAAGCGTGAAAGTGATCGTCTTGCCAACGGCCAGGCCGTCGCCAGCCACGGCGACGCGGACCGTAACTTCACTGTCGCTCTCTTGGCCGCCTTCCGCCAACGACAAGGAAACGTTGGTGCTATCAGAACCGAATTGCGACAGCGGAACCCTGCCGGCGAAGGTGGCGCCCGCTAGGCTGAAGGTCAGATTCGCCTCATTGCCCCCACTAATGTTGGCGCCGCCCACAGTAATCATAGCTGCAGTCGGGTCACCGTCCTCGCTTCTTTCCCCCACCAAACGGCCGTCGGGGGCGCCGAAAAACTCCGCAGCGAGCGGCTTCAAATTGACGACCTCTAGCTCCAAGGTCGGATCCGGATCCTGACCCCAAGCGCCGGAAGAGAACGCCGCGCCCACCGCAAGGAGCACCGCAGCGCGTTTCATTTGCTCAAGCATCTGTTTCTCCATCTCTGGTTGAGTCTTTGGTTCGCCCCGCCGCGGCGGCAAGACGCATTGGCTTCGGCGCCATCCACTCCAGCAAAGCTTGACGAATAGTAACCGCTTTGAAGCCTAAACGGAACCTCATGCACCGGCTCAGTCAGGACGATCCTATAGTCGTTCGCAACCCGTTGAGCCGTTGGGCGATTGCGCGAGAGTGGACATCCGGGCTGGAAGGGGCCATGGCGCGCATCCATGGCGATGCGCGGACATGGAGCTCCGGAGGGCGCCGCGGGGGCCTGCTCGACGACCTAGCCGCGTTCGATGCCGACTTCGACGCCGCGTGCGTTCGACAAGGCCCACGGGCGGATCGAGAAGCGGACCTGCGCGCTCGCGCCCTCTACGGGCGCCCCAACGACCTCGCGCTCCTGCCGGGACGCCGCCAGGCGTTCCGCGTCGTCCGCCGCCGAACGGTGACCCGGATGGGGAAAACCGCCGCCGAGACCGTCCGCCGCCTCACCTCGCTCGGTCCCGACTGCGCCGGCCCCGCCGAAATCCCCGCCCTGAACCGCGGCCGCTGGGAGATCGGGAACCGCCTCCACTGCGTCCGCGACTTCCCCTGCGACGAGGATCGGTCCCGGATGCGGAGCGGCGCAGCGGCCCGCCCACCGCCCGCGTCAGCGTTTCCCCCGTCACCCTGCCGCGAAGGATCCGCCCTCCCCCGCAGGATTGGGCGCCCACCGCCTGCGTCAGCGTTTCCCCCAATCGCCCTGCCCAGCCCCATAGATACGCACTTGGCGGATGGGTCAGGGCGCTCGCCGGAACGGGAGACCGCCCAACTCCCCAAGCCCGATGCGTTAGAATCTCCACAAGCAAGGGGCATTGGCGGCAATACGAAGCATGGCGGCAACCCAAGGCGCAGCCGATCGCGACGGGCAGGAAACCAGGGAATGGCTGGATTCCCTGGAGTTCATCCTCAACAATGACGGCGTCGACCGCGCCAACTTCCTGCTCGAGCGGCTCTCCGCCCGCATGACCAAGACCGGCGCCCGCCTGCCCTACACCATCACCACCCCCTACCGGAACACCATTCCCTCCAGCCGAGAGTCATTCATGCCCGGGGATCTGTTCATGGAGCGGCGCATCCGCTCCCTGGTGCGCTGGAACGCGCTGGCCATGGTGGTGCGCAGCAACCGGCGGGAAGGGGACCTCGGCGGCCACATCTCCAGCTTCGCCTCCTCCGCCACCCTTTATGACGTGGGGTTCAACTACTTCTTCCGCGGCAGCGATGCGGACGAAGACGGGCGCCCCCAAGGCGACTTGGTTTACTTCCAAGGGCATGCCTCGCCGGGCATCTACGCGCGCTCCTTCCTGGAGGGCCGGCTTAGCGAAGCCCAACTGGACGCCTTCCGCCGGGAAGTTGACGGACAGGGACTGTCCTCCTATCCCCACCCCTGGCTGATGCCGGACTACTGGCAGTTCCCCACCGTCAGCATGGGCCTAGGACCGCTGCAGGCGATCTATCAGGCCCATGTGATGAAGTATCTGGACAGCAGGGGCTTAGTGCCTATGGGCAACCGCAAGGTCTGGGCCTTCGTGGGGGATGGGGAGTGCGACGAGCCGGAGTCCTTAGGCGCGCTGTCCCTGGCCGGGCGGGAGAAACTCGACAACCTGATCTTCGTGGTCAACTGCAATTTGCAGCGCCTCGATGGCCCGGTGCGCGGCAATGGCAAGATCATTCAAGAGCTGGAGGGAACCTTCCGCGGCGCCGGTTGGAACGTCATCAAGGTGATCTGGGGGCGGCTGTGGGACCCGCTGTTCGCCAAGGACGACCTCGGCCTGATGCAGCAGCGCATGGACGAGACCGTGGACGGGGAGTTCCAGAATTTCAAGGCCAAGGGCGGCGCCTACGTGCGGGAGCGCTTCTTCGGCCAGGACGAGGCGCTGCTGAAGATTGTGGAGAACCTCACCGATGAGGACATCTACCGCCTGAACCGAGGCGGCCACGATCCCTTCAAGGTGTACGCCGCCTACCACGCCGCCGTCCACCATAAGGGCGAGCCCACCGTCATCCTGGCCAAGACCATCAAGGGCTACGGAATGGGGGATGCCGGGGAGTCCGAAAACGACACCCATCAGGTGAAGAAGCTGGACCTCGAGGGCCTCAAGCATTTCCGCGACCGTTTCGACATTCCCCTGACGGACGCCGAACTGGCCGAAGTGCCCTTCTATCGGCCCAAGGACGACACCCCGGAAATCATCTACCTGAAGGCGCGCCGCGAGGCCCTCGGCGGCTTCATGCCCAAGCGCCGGGAGGCCCAAGAGGTCTTGAAGACGCCGGATCTGGCCGCCTTCTCCGCGCAGCTTAAGGGCACCGGCAAGCGCGCCAACTCCACCACCATGCAGTTCGTGCGCCTGCTGAGCACCCTGGTGCGCAACAAGCAGATCGGCCCGCGCGTCGTGCCCATCGTGCCGGACGAGGCGCGCACCTTCGGCATGGAGGGCATGTTCGCCCAGCTCGGCATCTACTCATCCAAAGGCCAGCTCTACGAACCCGAGGATGCCGGGGAGATCGCCCCCTACCGGGAGAAACGCGACGGCCAAGTCATGGAGGAAGGCATCAACGAATCCGGCGCCTTCTCCGCTTGGCTGGCCGCCGCCACCTCCTACAGCACCCACCGCTTCACCCTGATTCCCTTCTACATCTACTACTCCATGTTCGGTTTCCAACGCATCGGGGATCTGGCCTGGGCGGCCGGGGACATGCAGGCGCGCGGCTTTCTGCTGGGCGGCACCTCCGGGCGCACCACCCTGAACGGCGAGGGCCTGCAGCATCAGGACGGCCACAGCCATGTGCTGGCGTCCACCATCCCCAACTGCCTATCCTACGACCCCTGCTACGCCTACGAACTGGCGGTGATCATCCACGAGGGGCTTAGGCGCATGTTCGCGGAGCGCGAACGCATCTTCTACTACATCACCCTGATGAACGAGAACTACCCCCAGCCGGCCATGCCGGAAGGGGTGCAGGCGGGCGTTCTGAAGGGCGCCTACCGGCTGCGGACGGTTGCAGGCAGGGGGCCCAAGGTGCGCCTGCTGGGCAGCGGCGCCATCCTACGGGAGGTGGAGGCCGCCGCCGAAATGCTGCGGGACTGGCAGGTGGCCAGCGAGATCTACAGCGTGACCAGCTACAACGAGTTGGCGCGGGACCTGCGCGACGCCGAGCGCTGGAGCCTGCTGCATCCGCAGGAGCCGCCCAAACGCAGCTATGTGGCGGAACTGCTGGCGGGCGATGCGCCGGTGATTTCCGCCAGCGACTACCAAAAGTCCTTGGCGGAGCAAATCCGCGCGGGCCTGACGGCGCCTTATCGGGTGCTGGGCACCGACGGCTTCGGGCGCAGCGACACCCGGGGCGAGCTGCGGGGCTTTTTCGAAGTGGACCGACGGTTCGTCGCCCTTTCCGCCCTGTCCGCCTTGGCGCAGGCGCAGCAGGTGCCGACGGAAACGGTGCGCAAGGCTCGGGATGCCTTCGGCATAGACCCGAACAAGCCCAATCCCCGTTTGTTCTGAGAGGTGGCGGCCATGGGAGACAACCGCAGTTTTCAAGTGGCGCGACGGTTGGTCACCCGGTCCGCCCCGGTCCGCAAGCAGCAGCCATCCGCAAAGCCCCAGCGCCAAGTGACGCCGGCCTTCGGCATGGGCCGGAACAGGCTCGGTCCCCGTTTGTTCTGAGGGATGGCGGCCATGGGAGACAATCGCAGTTTTCAAGTGGCGCGACGGTTGGTCACCCGGTCCGCCCCGGTCCGCAAGCAGCAGCCATCCGCAAAGCCCCAGCGCCAAGTGACGCCGGCCTTCGGCATGGGCCGGAACAGGCTCGGTCCCCGTTTGTTCTGAGGGATGGCGGCCATGCAGGACATCCGCATTCCGGATATCGGCGACGCCCAGGAGGTGCTGGTCATCGAACTGTGCGTATCCCCCGGCGATAAGGTGGCCCCTGACGACGCCCTGATCGTCATAGAGTCCGACAAGGCCTCCATGGAAGTCCCCGCGGGGGTCAGCGGCTTGGTGGAGTCCCTGCTCGTGGCGGTGGATGACCCAGTGGCGGAGGGCCAAGCCATCGCCCGCATCGAGCCGGCGGCGGAAACTGACGCCGCCGACACGCTGGCCGGCCCGGCGGGCGGGACTGAGGAGACGCAAAGGCCCCAGGCGGGGGCCGCGCCCAGCGCCGCCAAAGCGGCGCCAGTCCAGGAAGGAAGCGCTGACGCGCTCAGCACCGCCGAGGGGTCGCCAGTCCGGGAAGCAGGCGTTGACGCAACCAGCGCCGCCGGAGGGACGCCAGTCCGGGAAAGAGGCATTGACGCCGCCAGCACCGATTCCGCAAGCGCACAGGACGCGCCCTTGGGGCGCCCTGATCTGGACGCTGGCCAAGCCGCCCAAGTTGGACCCTCGCCACCGAATGCCGCCCAGGCGGCGGCGCAACAAAAGTCGGACGGCGCCCGGATCTATGCCGGACCCGCCACTAGGCGCTTGGCAAGGGAATTGGGGGTGCAGCTGGCTGAAGTGAAGGCCTCCGGCGCTCGCGGCCGCATCGTTAAGGATGACGTCAAGCGTCACGTCAAACGGAAGATGATGGCTCCCGCCGCAGCCGCCCTGCCCCGCCTGCCGGAGATCGACTTCACCAAGTTCGGCCCCGTCGTGGTGGAGCCCTTATCCCGCATCCGCGCCGCCGGCGCCCAAAACCTGCACCGCAGTTGGCTGAACCTGCCCCACGTCACCCAACACGAAGAGGTGGACGTCACGGAGCTCGAGGCCTTCCGCGCCTCCCTCAAGACCGAGGCGGCGGCCAAGGGCCTCAGGCTGTCGCCCCTGCCCTTTCTTATCAAAGCCTGCTGCACCGCGCTGAAGAACTTCCCCACCTTCAACGCCTCCCTGGACGGCACTGGCGCCAACTTCATCCTGAAGCGCTACTACAACATCGGCATGGCCGTGGATACGGAGCAGGGCCTGGTGGTGCCGGTCATCAAGGATGCGGACCGCCACGGCATCTGGGAACTGGCGGCGCAGATTTCCCAACTGGCCGACAAGGCCCGCAACCGGCGCCTGACGATGGGCGACATGCAGGGCGGCACCTTCAGCATCTCCAGCCTGGGCGCCATCGGCGGCACGGGATTCACCCCCATCATCAATGCCCCGGAGGTCGCCATCCTGGGCGTGGGCCGCGTGGCCACAAAACCCGTCTGGGACGGCGCGGCCTTCCAGCCCCACAAAATGCTGCCCCTGTCCCTGAGCTTCGACCACCGCGCCATCAACGGCGCCGAAGCCGGCCGCTTCCTGGCCCACCTGGCCGAGCTGCTGGGCGACCTGCGCCGCCTAAGCCTGTAGCACTTGCGCCGCCCAAGCCTAGCTGCAGCGCCCCCAGACATGCGGGCAGACCGGCAGCGTCTGCGCACCGGCCAGAACCGCCAGCAATGTCTCAGTTTGAACTGCGGGCACTTGTTTCCCTACACATCCCTGTTGCACCAATTTGGCCAGCCGACAGCTGCACGATCCCTTGCTTGACCTCGCGCCTGCACATCGCATCTAATACGCGCCCCGTTGCTGACGCAAGCCTTGGCCAGGTAGCTCAGTCGGTAGAGCAGCGGACTGAAAATCCGCGTGTCGGCAGTTCGATTCTGCCCCTGGCCACCACTCGCGGCTCTCGGACCATTGCGCCGGCCAAAGCCTCCACGAAGGGCATCCTCATAACCAACGTTGGCGACTGAGGCCATTGCTTCGGTCGGTGGCTCTCTCCCACCTATTCACGTTCACGACATTTCGTCAGTTGGCCGCGCAACCCCCTTCCTGATCAGGATGGCCCCACTCCCGGCCATTCGTATTCTGGCCAGTTGTCCTTGGGCGTCTTTCCGTTCACGTCCTGCGCATCCGCGTCGGCGCCCGCATTCAGGAGATGGGCCACGATATCGGCCCACTGGCATTCGGCGGCAATGTGGAGCGGGGTGCGCTCCAGGCCGTCGCGCCCCTCGATGTCATCGCCGGCTTGCAACAGGCCGCGCAGTGCATCGCTGTCGCCGATGGCGGTCGTCGCATGCACCCACCGTCCCCTTGCCGCCCCGATCGCCGCGTGCGACACAAGCGAGGGAATCGGACACTTGAATACGGTATAGCCCGCCCTGTTCCACTCCTGCAAAAAGCCACGCTCGACAAGCGAGGCGAACAGGGCGGGAACATCGCCTCCCTCCGGCCCCGTCTCCCGGATGATCGCCTTGGCATCCTCCTCTTCGACCGCCCCCCGGTCCGCCAAGCGCACCATGGCCCGACCAGTCCATCCCTGGTGCGCCTGCGTGGCCCCGCCGTACCGACTCCCGTAGTACTCCGACCGGCTTGCAGCCGCCGCCCTTCGCACCGCATCGATATTGGCCGAGGCAAGAGCGGAGGAATCATCCGCGGCGGCGAGACTCTCCGCCAGCCCGCCAAGAAAGCTGGTTATGTGCATGGGCCAACCCTGCGTATCCCGGATCAGCGCCTCGCCCCATCGCCCAGCAAGACTTGCGTTTCCGCCGTTGCGGACCTGCTTATCCCGGATCAGGGCATCGCCCCATCGCCCGGTGTCGGTGGCCGCGGCCTCGACGCCGAAATGTTCGAGCCATCCCTTGAGCAGCGACAGGCATTCGGTTTCGTCCAGCGGGTCCAGGGTGTGGACGGCCCGCCCTGCGAACCTGGATATCTCGATGCCGTCCTGTCCCAAATGTTGCTGCAGGTAGCCCAGGCCCGCGAATACCGGAAGGACGGGGATATCGCCGAATGCGCCTTCGTGCAGGCACTGCAGCAGGGCCGCCTGCGGGGAATGGGGCCGTACCCGCTGCGCCTCGTCGATCATGACCAGCACCGGTGCGGGTAGGGATCGCAATGCCCGGCATCCTGCTTCATCGACGCGCAACAGCCTTCTGGCCATGCCGGCCACGCCAGCAAGCACCCCCGCCGCCCATCCCGGCGCATCCTGCGCCACGCCGGACCCCGTGGCCACCTCGACCACGTACTCCGCCATGAAACGCCTCAGATGCGCGCCCCACACGTACATGGACGCTTTGGGGATTTGCCGTTCGAGCTGTTCGTCCAGTTCCCTGTGCAGCTCCTTCGGCGATTCCAGGGCGCCGGAGCCGATGCGCACCGTGATTGGGCGACCCGGGCCGGGATCGCCCTCGCAGAGTTCCTCAAGATGCCGCAGCAGCGCGGTCTTGCCAGCCCCGGGAGCGCCCCGGAGAAGGCGCGTCAGGCCATGGTCGCCAGCATCCCTATCCCCCGACAGCCACTTGCCGTGGACATGCCCCGCAGTCTCCAGGATATCCCCGATGACCGGACCGCGGCCGACGAACACCGGGGGACTGGCGCGCCAGTCGTCCCTGACGAATTTGGTCAGGGCTTCGCGCCGTTCGGCATCGTCCATATCGGCATCTTTCGGGGTGCGTACCGGGGAGGATTGTAGCATCGTTCGCCAGCCACGGCCCTTGCGGGCGGCTGCTCTCGCCGAACGTGCGGAAACGGACCACGCAGCTGCCGAACTTGGGCCAGTTCACAAACTCGGCTCGGTGGCGGAACCTGCAGGAGCGAGGTTGCAACTGACCGAAAACGGTTGCGGGTGATGGCCGAATGGGGGAGCATTCGAGACGGTGTTGGCGCACCCAACAAACGGTGAAATCACGGAAACCCATGGGACAGCACCCTAAGGCAACAGAGCCTTCAGGTCCGTCTTCGGGTTCGCCAGCGCGGCGGCGTCGGCGCGATGGCCGATGAGGCGGCGGCTTAGCATGAACTCCTTGGGGCTGTTGACGGCATCTACGGCCACCACCACGCCATCCCGCAGGTGGAAAACGGCGAAACGATTGGCGGCCTGGTCGCCGCGCAGCACTTCCTGGTCGCCGTCGGCGGAGAAGCCCGCCATCTGCAGCTTCAGTTCGTACTGATCGGACCAGAACCAGGGCACGGCGGCGTACTCGCGGTCCTTTCCGCATAGGTTGGCGGCGGCCACCCGCGCCTGCTCCATGGCGTTGGGGACGGATTCCAGGCGCAGACGCCGGTCCAACAGCGGATTGGGATGGTTGGTGCAGTCGCCGGCGGCGTAGATGTTGGCATCCGCCGTGCGGCAGCGCGAATCCACCAGAATGCCATCGTCACAAGGCAGGCCCGCCTGCTGCGCAAGTTCGATGTTGGGGATGATGCCGATGCCCACCACCACTAGGTCCGCAGGAATGCGTGCATCGCCACACAGCACCGCGGCGACTTGGCCCCTCGCGGCGGGGTCTGTCCGGTTGCCGGCAAAGCCGGTAACCTGCGCGCCCGTGCGGATGCGCAGGCCGCGGCCTTCGTGCAGGGCGTGATAGAACTGCGACAGGGTTGGGGTGGCCACGCGCTGCAGAATGCGCTGCTCCATCTCCAGCAACTCCACTTGCAGGCCCGCCTCAATGCATACGGCGGCGACCTCCAAGCCGATGTAGCCGCCGCCGACGATGGCCACGGTCTTTCCGGGCGCCATTTCCGCCTTGATGGCGTCCACATCCGCGATGGTGCGCAGGTAGTGGACGCCGGCAAGGTCAGCCCCCGGCAGGTTCAGGCGGCGGGCGCGGCTGCCGGTGGCCAGCAGCAGGCGATCGTAGGACATGGCCTCCCCCGCCGCGGTGGTGACCGTTTGCGCCTTGGGGTCCAGGGCCGTTACCCGCACGCCGGTGCGCACGGCCACGTCCTTGTTCTGGTAAAACTTCAGCGGGCGCAGATACACCCGGTCGAGCCCCTGCTCCCCAGCCAGATATTGTTTGGACAGGGGCGGGCGCTGGTAGGGAATGTGCGGCTCATCGCCCAGGATGGTGATGCGGCCGGGAAAACCCTCTTGACGCAGGCTGGCCGCAGCCTGCCCGGCGGCATGGCCGCCGCCTACGATGATGATGTCGGACAACTGACGCCTTCCTAATGGGGATAAAACGCCATTGTAGCGAAGTGCCGCCCAAGCGGCGTCATCGAGAACCAGCGCTCAGCAATTCCCGTTATGGCTTTCAGCCCCTCCAAAGGAAGGGTTTGCCGGTCGATTTGGCCCGAATTAGGCCGGAAACGCAGGGCGCTGCGCGCCGAACAGTGAAGTTGGACGCCAAAATGAGAATTGCTGACCAGCGATGCCCCATCAGTGGCGCAAATTGACTGATTCGGCAGGGAAAGCAAGCGCCCGAAGCTGCAGCGGAGCAGGACTTTCCCACGCTAATTCTGTTACGGATATGAGCGGAGTTGGATTCTGTGGAAGCAACAACACCAGACGAAAATCCATGCTCAAGTCACAGGCACGCGTTCACCAAAACAAATAATCGCTTGGCTCCACTCAGCGTGTGAAAGTCTTGGCAGCGACGCCGCGGGCGGAGCGGCGGCGGACGCCTACAGGGTAAGATGCCTATTTTTTGCGGAAACGCCCTATGCAATACATGGCGCTGCAGGAGTTCGTCACGCAAGCCAAGCGCAATCTCGCCAAGAACGAGTGGGACTACTTGATCGGCGGCTCGGACACGGAATCCTCCCTGAAGCGCAACCGCTACGGCCTGGACTCCTGGGTGTTCCGCCCGCGCATCCTCAACGACGTCTCCCAGATTAACGCGGCCACGGAGTTGTTGGGCGTGCCCTTGCGCATTCCCGTGGTTCTGGCGCCCATTGGCTCCATTCAGGTATTCGAGGCGGGCGGGGCGGCATCGGTCGCGCAGGCGGTGCGGGATTTCGGCGTTTTGCAAATCCTAAGCTCCGTGTGCCTGCCGGACTTCGAGGCCTTGGCCAGTCAAGTGCCCGGACCGCGCATCTATCAGCTCTATCTGATGGGGGATCAGGCCTGGATGGATGACATCATCGCCCGGGCGATGGCGGTCGGGTACACCGGCTTCTGCCTGACCGCGGACACCCAGGTCTACTCCCGGCGGGAGCGCGACATCCTGAAGCGCTACGTGCCCCTGTCCGGGCGGCGCGTGGGCGTGGCTGGCTTCTCCCACCAAGCCAGCATGACCTGGGAGACGGTGGCGCACATCAAGGAGAAGTTCTCCATCCCGCTCATCATCAAGGGCGTCAACGCAGCGGAGGACGCCGCCCGCTGCGCGCGGATGGGCGTGGACTGCATCTATGTCTCCAACCACGGCGGGCGCCAACTGGACCACACCCGCGCCTGCGTGGACGCACTGCCGGAGGTGGTGGAGGCCGTCGACGGCCGGGCGCCGGTGATCGTGGACGGCGGCTTCATGCGCGGCGCGGACGTGGTCAAGGCGCTATGCTTGGGCGCCGCAGCCGTGGGCATGGGGCGCATGGAGGCGTTCGCCTTGGCGGCCGGCGGTGCGCCGGCGGTGCGCCGGATGCTGGAATTGGTGGAGAGCGAGATTCTGGGCACCTTGGGCACCCTGGGGGTGTGCGACATTGCCGACCTGCACCCCGGCCTGCTGGAGCGGGCCGCACCCATGGCGCCGCCCGACGTGCTAAGCGCCTTCCCGCTTCTCGCCGAAGGCTACTGAAACCGCCAGCCGCACAGCCCGCCGCCGCCGGCTTGGCGCACGGCGGGCAACAATGCGCTGGGCCAGCTCAAGCCCAAATGCGCGTTGGCAAATCTAGTATGCTGTCCCCCAAGTAAGTGTGGTTATTCGTGGCCATTTTGGCCCCCGGCCACGTTGCTCCTCCTTGTGTGGGGCCTGCCACAGGGCGTCGTCGCGCCTTGCCGGGCGCCAAAACGGCCTGGCCACTAAAACCCACTTACTTGCGGGACAGCACACTAGGGTGGTTCTGAACGGGTGCGGCCGTGAATGCTTAGTCACGCCGATTTATTTTTGCTTTCCTTCTCCGCCTTCGACCGAGTCCACCGCATAGCGACGAATTGAGAGACCGCGCAGCCAATCACGCCGCAACTGATGATGTAGGGGTACCCGGGGAACAAAATCCAACCCAACAATGCGCCAAAACCGCCGCCCGCGATCATGGCGGCCCCCACTTTTAAGTCCCTTTCGTTCAACGGCTTAGTCTCCAGTTCAACGCTTCAGGACGGCCGACATCACTTGTCGGGCCGGGACTTTCGCTTCCACAAACCATAAACCCAGGTAATTGCCAGAACTGCGCAAATCAGGGATGACATTAGCAGAGCGGAACCTAGTATGCCTTGCATGCCAACGCCGTCCAAATACGCGATGAGCAGGCCGACGGCAATGCAGGATGCCGCCCAGATGCTGAACTTGGGGTGATGTGGGTCCATAGTTAGCGTACTCCTTGCTTTCACGAGTATCCTGGGCGCTTGGAGCACGACTGCGGGTGGCAAGTTGACATCCTCGACGGATTGAAGGGGGCTTCGATGAAGCCCCCTGGGCGCATCGCCCTAACGGTGCGAATTGCCCCTTTCCTGCTACCCGAGCCGCTGTTGTTTCAGGCTGCCCAAGTATTTAGCCGCTTCGAATGTGCCTAAGATCAAGCCCGCGGAGCCGGCTGCCCAGCCCACGACTCCTGTCGATCCGCCCACCTTGCTGACCAAGGCGAGGGCGAAACCGATCAAGGGCAGGATGCCGCCGCTGGCCTGATCCATTTCGTGCACGTTAAGTTCTTGCATTTGATTGCCTCCAAAAAGTTAGTTGGAAGGCAACCTTGGCATCTGCGAGCGATTGCGTCAACGCCAGCTCTGCAGCTTCACCGAAATCTTCAGATAGCGATGTCAACATGAGAGTTGCGCATGGCTTTCGGAGCACATGCTTATAGCATACCCGGCTTAATGCGGGCCAAATCGACCGGCAAACCCTTCCTGTGGAGGGGCTGAAAGCCAGAACGGAATTGCTGCCAAATTGGCTGCATCGCCCTAGCTGTTCGAGTTACCCTCACTCCTATTGCCTAGCGGCGGCCCCATCCGTTGCAGCAGAGGAATGGCGAGACAGCGCATCACAATAGCTCCGAAGATGAGCCGGCACTCTGAATGCATCAGCACCGACCTTGGCGTTGCGGCCATGGGAAGGCGGCCCGCAGCGCGGCGGCGATGCCACAGTCTGCGCACCGCGGGGCGTCCTTCGGGCGGGCCCAAAGGGCGCACTGGAGGTGTTGCGGCTCATCGTGTGGCGTACGCCACAGGGCCTCGCCGCGCCTTGCCAGCACGCCCTTTAGGCTCCTCCGGGCTTCCGGGACTTGTTCAGGGGCTCCCTAGTGAATCGCCAATCCGGGTGATGGATCCATGAAGCTTTTAAGCAAGCTGCAGCAGCTAAGGTGGCCGGTTGCGACGGCGCCCAACGGAAGAGGCGGAAACAACGGGGACGAAGCGCTGCAAACGCCCGTGCGCCTGCCCCGCAACCTGATGATCGCGCTCGCCCTGGTTCAGGGGGTGGCGCTGCTGCTGCTCTGGCGGGCGGCCACCGAGGGTGCTTGGCTGCTTGAGGTTCCGGCCCTGAACGTTCCGCTCTGGACGCTCGCCGTCGCTTGGCCGATGCTGCTTCTGCTAAGCCTGGAGGCGGACAGGATTGGGCGCGTCTTCGCGCTAGTCAGCCTGTTCTCCGCCCTGTTGGCGGTGCTGGGCATCTACGTAGGTTGGCAGGCATCGCCATTCGACGCGTTTCCCGTAGGTCCGCTGTTGGCGGCTTACGCCCTGACACTGCTCATCGCCTGCTTCATGGCGTTGATGTACCTGCAGCAGTTCGCCGCCCGCGGTCCCATCAGATACGACATGCTGTTTGCCCGCTCGTGGCGCAACTTCCTGGTCGCCCTGTTGTCCGGCGCCTTTACCCTGGGGGTGGCGTTGGTGCTGACGCTCTGGGCCGCGCTGTTCTCCGCCATCGGCATAGATTTCTTCACCGACCTTTTCACCAACGACTGGTTTCTGTTTCCCGTGCTCGGCGTCGCCCTTGGTTTGGGTGTGTATATTTTCCGGCGGCTCACCAAGGTGATCGACGGCATCACCAGCCTGCTGGAAGGCCTCATGCGGCTGCTTCTGCCCTTGCTCGCCATCGTCTGCTTTATCTTTCTCGTGGCGCTGCCCTTCACTGGCCTGCAGCCGCTTTGGGACACCGGCAACGGCACCGCCATGGTGATGTGGCTGAACGCCTTGGCCCTGTTCACGGTGAACGCGGTCTATCAGACCGGCCGCAACCCGCCGCCCTATCCATTGGCGATCCACCGCTCGCTGTATGTCTGCATCGCCCTGTTGCCGGCGCTTTCCGTTCTGGCGCTATACGGTTTGTCCCTGCGGGTGGCGCAGTACGGCTGGACCGTGGAGCGCTGCTGGGCTTTCACGGCCGCACTGCTGCTGGCGGCGTTCTCCGTGGGGTACAGCTTCAGCATTTTGCGCTGGCGCGACGGCTGGCCCGGCGGCTTCGCCCGGGTGAATACGGCAATGGGCTGGGTGGTGCTGGCCCTGATGCTGCTGGTGAACTCCCCGCTCCTAGACTTCCGGTCGATTTCCCTGGCCAGCCAATTGGCCCGGGTGGAGGCCGGCGACATCGATTTAGCGGATTTCGACTTTCGCTACGCCAGGACTTTCCTAGCCCGGCCCGCTTGGCTCGAGATGCAGGCGTTGATCGAACTGCATGGGGATACGGATCCGGAACTGGTGCAACGCATTACCGGCCAGACGCCCGAAATAACTGAGCGCGACCTGTGGGCGAATATGGCGTACAGGCCAACGGCCTTTGAGTTGCCCGCCGGATTGCGCGCAGTTATCGCCGAAACCTATAAGCCCTACCGAATATCGCCCGGCCCCGTGCTCGTGAAAGTGGATCTTGATGGGGATGGCGTTCCCGAATATGCACTGGTCGACTCGGGACCACGAACAGGCAGTGTCTACTATCGGGAAGACGGCCAATGGCGCTTCGTTTACATATCTGTGCAGGAGCATGTAGGCATCAACGACACGGACACGGCATTGATGCTGCGGGAGGGCGATATCGAGATTGTCGGGCCGGGGCTGCGCGATCTGAAGATCGGCGAACTGGTTTTCCGGCGCTGATGGCTCGATGGGCGAGGCGCGATGTTGATGGCCCGCAGGGCGGAAATCATCGCCAGTTCATCCGTCGCAGCTCCGGCGCCCCCCAGGACGCTCAAGTTCACCGATGCGGAGCGCACCGCCGACGGCAGGCCCCGGGCCCGGGTGGCCCTCAATCGCCTGCGCACCCTTTGGTTCAACACCGGCACATTGTGCAATCTTCAATGCGCGAACTGCTATATCGAATCCAGCCCCCGCAATGATCGCCTCGCCTACCTGACGAGGGCGGAGGCGCGGGCCTATATCGACGAGGCGGCGGCCCTCGGTTTGGGCGTCGCGGAAGTCGGCTTTACCGGCGGCGAACCCTTCATGAACCCGGAAATCCTGGGAATGCTGGAGGACGGCCTGGCCGCCAGCCATAGAGTGCTGGTGTTGACCAACGCCATGCGCCCCATGATGAAGTGCGCCGCTGCGCTGCTGGAACTGCGCCGCCGCCACGGGGACCGTCTGGCGCTGCGCGTATCCATAGACCACTACCGGCAGGATTTGCACGAGCAGGAGCGCGGGCGCCGCACCTGGGCACCCATGATGCGGGGCCTGCGCTGGCTGAGCGACAACGGCTTCGTGGTTCAGGTTGCCGGCAGGCGGCGGTGGGACAACGACGAGTGCGCATTGCGGGCCGGGTTCAGGGCGCTTTTCAAGGCGCAGGGCATCGACCTGGACGCCTTCTCGCGCGAGCGCCTGGTGCTCTTTCCCGAAATGGACGCAACCGCCGATACGCCGGAGATTTCGACGGCCTGCTGGAGCCAGCTCGGCGTACGCCCGTCCGACATGATGTGCGCCTCGTCGCGCATGGTGATCAAGCGCCGGGGAGCGATGCGCCCGGAGGTGGTCAGTTGCACGCTGCTGCCCTATGAGCCGTCCTTCCGCCTCGGCGCAAGGTTGGCCGACAGCCTGGGCGAAGTGGCCCTGAATCATCCACACTGCTCGCGGTTCTGCGTACTGGGCGGCGGCAAGTGTTCCGCATAGCGTTAAGGAACCTCTGAACAAGTCCCGGAAGCCCAGAGGAGCCTAAAGGGTGTGATGGCAAGGCGCGGCGAAGCCGTGTGGCTTGCCCACCACACAATGAGCCGCAACACAGCCAGCGCGCCCTTTAGGCCCTCCCGAAGGGCGCCCCGCGGCGTGCGGACCGTGGAATGCCCTCTGCTCTGCAGGTTGCCTTCCCATGGCCGCAACGCCATCTCCCGGTGCTGAGAGCGGGGCGCTGGGCGAACGCGACTTGTTCAGAGGTTCCTCAATGCATGCGCAAAGGAGCGTCTTCCGGCGGGACAGAGGCCCCGGGTGTCCGCAGCCGAATGAAACGGCGGAAACGATATGCGCCGGCGCGACCTTTTGTCGCCTTTGGCAACCGGCAGGTTGAACAGGTCTAGGACCATCCCAAAGTGTTCGCTCTTGAAAGAAAATTTCTGGAAAGCCATTAGATGCCGCAGACTATTGCGGAATCTTCCGAAAAGCCTTCATAAACCGTCTATATAGGGCTTTGCCGAGGGCTAGTGTGCTGCCCCGCAAGTAGACAACTTTGGGATGGCCCGAAGAGCAGGCCGCGGCGGCCTTGCCGATGTCCGATGGCGCATGGTAGCATTCCACCCATTCGTGAAATCGCCGCCAATTCGCGGCTGATGCGTCTGTGCAGCGTGTAGAGACGGGCCGTCGAGGCGACCATGGAGGAGAGCAGCCATGAAGCGACGCGCCATGCTTGGGTCCATTTTCTTGCTGGCCGCCGCCGCAGCCTTGGCGGACGACCACGGCGACCAGCGCAGCTCGGCGACGCCGGTGGCCCCGACATCCAGCACCAAAGGCAACCTCGAACGGAACGACAAGGACTACTTCCGCATCGACTTGCCCACCGCCGGCGTCCTGGTGCTGGAAAGCGCCAGCGAACTCAACACCCAGGGCCGGCTTAAGGACTATCGCGGCACCCGCATCGTCACCGACAACAACAGCGGCGACGGGAAAAACTTCCGCATCGCCCGCAATCTTCAGCCCGGCACCTACTATCTGTTGGTGCGGGGCCGCAAGGGAGCGACCGGCGCCTACGTTCTGAGGGCGGCGTTCACCCCAACGGACGACCACGGCGACTCGCGCAGCGAAGCGACGCCGGTGTCCACGACATCGTCTACGGCAGGCAACCTGGAGCGCCGCGGCGACCTGGACTACTTCCGCATCACCATCGCAGAAGCTGGCCTGCTGGAGGTCGCAAGCGGCGGCGGCACGGATACCATCGGGCGTCTGGAGGACGGCGACGGTGCGGCGTTGGCGTCGGACGACGACAACGGCGACGGCAACAATTTCCGCATCGCGCACGATGTGGCGGCCGGCGCCCATTATGTCGCGGTGCGCGGCTTCGACAACGACCGCACCGGCGCATACACCCTGGAGGTGCGCTTCACGCCCGCCCCACCGCACCAGGAGGGCGACCTGCGGCTGGCCGATGGTTCGGAGAGCGAGGGGCGGCTTGAGATATGGCGCAACGGCGAATGGGGCACCGTCTGCGACGATGAATTCGACGCCCGGGACGCCGATGTCGCCTGCCGCCAGCTCGGCTACGCCTCGGCCAGCAGGTTCTTCAGGGCTTCGCGACTCTCCTTTGGCGTCGGTGCCGGCCCAATCTGGCTCGACGACCTGCGCTGCACCGGAGAGGAGACCCGCCTGGACCAGTGCCCGCACACCAAGCGCCACAATTGCTTACACTTCGAAGACGTGGCGATTTTCTGCACCAACGAAGTGACCATTTCCATCTCCGCGGACAACGCACAGATTGCCGAGGGGCAGGCAGCGGTCTTCACGCTGACGCGGACTGGCGCAGCCACATTGCTTTCCGCCTCCACGACCGTTTCGGTTCTGGTCTCCGAGGACGGCGACACCCTCTCCGCGCCGCCGCCGGCCAGCGTCACGTTCGGGACGGACACCGCCGCCAAGACCCTGTCGTTGCCGACGCAGGATGATTCGGTGGGCGAGGCCGACAGCACCATCACCGTCACCGTCGTCCGGGGTGAAGACTACCGCGTCGGCACCGGTGGTCGCGGCGTCGCCCGCTTGACAGTAACCGACAACGACGGGGGGGTGATTGAACCCGAACCGCCCGCACCGCCCGAGGCACCCGAACCGCCAGCGCCGGACGACCATGGCGACTCGCG
>CAYGBY010000047.1:0-18616 GCA_964348115.1 uncultured Pseudomonadales bacterium | reverse complement strand
TGTGGAATCCCCGCCCCTCTGCGGGTTGCCTTCCCTTGGCCGCAACGCCATCTCCCGCCGCAAACAGCGGGGCGCTGGGCCAACGCGACTTGTTCAGAGGTTCCCTAGGGGTTTTCACCACGGCCTCCGGTGCGCTGACGCACGGGGAAGTGGGCGCTTCCATGCGTACCTGCGCCGTGTTCCTATGCCCATGCGAACAGAAGGGGCGGCAACAGCCGCTTTGCTTCGGCAATCAGGACCATCCCAAAGTGTTCGCTCCTGCAAGAAAACTTTGCCGATGGCTGGTGCACGACTTTGGCGTGGCCCTAGCTTCGGCAATTGTAGCGGAATGGGCACCTGTCGGCATTCTCTTTGCCGCACGTTGTTTCCCCAGCTCCGCAACTGCCCCCGTCAGTCCAAGGCTTCGAGGTTGGCGACGCTCAGCATCAGCCATTTTTCACCAAGGCCGACAAAACGCACCTGCACCCGGGTGCGTTCGCCCCGGCCTTCGCTTTGCAGCACGACCCCCTCACCGAATTTCCCATGCCGCACCCGCCCGCCAATGTTCAGGACGCCGGCGCCATTGTCTTGCGCAAACAGGGCGCGGGTTGGGTTGGACGCCCGCCAAGGGCGCTCCAGGCCCCCGTGCAGGCGGACTTCAAACAAAAGCTCCGGCGGCAGTTCGGCTAGGAAGCGGGAAGGACGGTTGTAGGCCTCATTGCCGTGCAGGCGGCGGGCCTCCGCGTAGGTGAGGCAGAGTTGCTGCATGGCGCGGGTGATGCCGACGTAGCACAGGCGCCGCTCCTCCTCCAGGCGCCCAGGCGTCTGCAGGGATTGGTGATGGGGAAACAGCCCCTCCTCCAGGCCCGTGAGAAACACGGCCGGGAACTCAAGGCCCTTGGCGGAGTGAAGCGTCATCATCTGCACCGCCGGGCCGCTGCTGGTTTCCCTGTCCCCGGCATCCAGCATGGCCTGATCCAGAAATTCCTGCAGTTCGGAAACCATCGCCTGATCCGCATCCTGCAAAGGGAACACCAGTTCACCGCTGAACTGGCGGGCGGCGCTGACCAGTTCGTCCAGGTTCTCCCGGCGGGCCAAGCCGCGTTCCCCAGGCTCCCGGCCGTGGTGCCGCCGCAGACCGCTGGCTTCGATGATGGCATCGGTAAGCTCATGCAAGGCCAACGCCTCCGCACCTTCGGCCAAGTCGTCGATCAGCTTCAGGAAATCCGCCACCGCAGCGGCTGCACGGCCAGCCAGCCAGCCTTCGTGGATGGCCTCCTTGCTGGCTTGCCACAAGGAGATGGATCTGCCGCGGGCGAGGTCGCGCAGCGCGCCAAGGGTCTTTTCGCCGATGCCCCTCGGCGGCGTGTTCACCACCCGCTCGAAGGCCAAGTCGACATGGCGGTCCTGCACCAGACGCATGTAGCACAGCGCGTTCTTGATCTCCGCCCGCTCAAAAAAGCGGAAGCCGCCGTAGATGCGGTAGGGAATGCCGGCCCTGCTCAGCGCCTCCTCCATCACCCGGGACTGGGCGTTGGATCGATACAGGATCGCCGCGTCGCCGACGCTGCCGCCATCCTCCACCAAGGCGGTGATCTGCTCCGCGACGAATTGCGCCTCATCCAAGTCGTTGTAGGCGGAATAGACCTTGAGCGGCAGGCCAGGGCCATCCTCCGTCCACAGCTTCTTGGGCAGCCGGCCGGCGTTGTTGCTGATGAGCGCATTGGCCGCATCCAGGATGTTGCCGGTGGAGCGGTAGTTTCGCTCCAGCTTGATGATGGCCACATCGGCAAGCTCTTTCTGGAAGGCGCGCACGTTCTCGATGCGGGCGCCGCGCCAGCCATAGATGGACTGATCCTCATCCCCCACCGCCATGATCCGCGCGGTTGCGCCGGCCAGCACCTTAAGCCATTGATATTGAATGCCGTTGGTGTCTTGAAATTCATCCACCAAAATGTCCTGGAAGCGGCGGCGGTAATGGGCCAGGAGGTCCTCGTCGCCGCGCAGGCACTCCAGGCAACGCAGCAGCAGTTCGGCGAAATCCACCAAGCCGCCCTGATTGCACAGGGTTTCGTAGCTCTCGTAGATCTGCCGATGGGTGGCCTGATGCAGATCGTCGCTTTTGGGGACATCCTTGACCCGACGCCCCTCATCCTTGTGCTGGTTGATGAACCAAACAGCTTGGCGCGGCGGCCAGCGCTTCTCATCGATGCCCAGCGCACGCATGACGCGCTTGACTAGGCGTTCCTGGTCGTCCGCATCCAGAATTTGGAAATTCTGCGGCAGCCCGGCCTCCTGCCAGTGCATGCGCAGCAGACGGTGGGCGATGCCGTGGAAGGTGCCAACCCAAAGCGAGCGGACGGAGACATTCAGCAACTGCTCCGTGCGCTGGCGCATCTCCAGCGCCGCCTTGTTGGTGAAGGTGACCGCAAGCACTCCATAGGGGGAAACGCCCTCCGCCTCGATGAGCCAGGCAATGCGATGCACCAGCACCCGGGTCTTGCCGCTGCCCGCCCCCGCCACCACCAAGGCGTTGCCCAAGGGGGCCGTGACCGCCTGCCGCTGCGCGTCGTTGAGGCCGTCGAGAATGTGCGTAACGTCCAAGCCGCCAAGTCCAGCCATGTTGCGGGGGATCTGAGCGCTAGTTTCGCACTTCCCCGGCTGCTTGTCGCCCAACAGCGACCAACGGAACCACACGGGCGCCGCCCCCGCATGGACGCATCACCGTCCCCCGAACCAACCCGACGCTGACGAGGGACAGTGACTTGCTAGGGAACCTCTGAACAAGTCCCGGAAGCCCAGAGGAGCCATTTAGGCCCTCCCGAAGGGCGCCCCGCGGCGGCGGACTGCGGAATCCCCGCCGCGCTGAGGGTCGCCTTCCCTTGGCCGCAACGCCATCTCCGGCTGCTGAGAGCGGGCGCTGGGCGAACGCGACTTGTTCAGAGGTTCCCTAGGGTTGGCAGGCGCCCCGCCATCGCGTCGCCTATCTCGCGATGCTATTCAACAGTGACGGATTTGGCCAAATTTCTTGGTTGGTCCACATCCGTGCCTTTGAGCACGGCCACATGGTAGGCGAGAAGCTGCAAGGGAACCACATAGACGATGGGCGTAAGAAAGGGCGGAACCTGCGGCAGGCGGATGACGGTGACGCCCGGGCCATCCTGAAAGGAGGCGGCGGCGTCCGCAAAGACGTAGAGTTCGCCGCCCCGGGCACGCACCTCCTGAAGGTTGGAGCGCACCTTCTCCAGAAGTTCGTTGCTGGGGGCCACGGCCACCACCGGCATGTCCTCATCCACCAAGGCCAGGGGCCCGTGCTTCAACTCACCCGCAGGATAGCCCTCCGCATGGATGTAGGAGAGCTCCTTCAGCTTCAAGGCGCCCTCCAAGGCCACCGGATACATCAGGCCCCGCCCCAGAAAGAGCGCGTGGTGGCGGTGGGCGAACTTCTCCGCCAAAGCGGCGATGGCGCCATCGAGCTTGAGGGCTTGCTCCACAGCGTCCGGCAGCCGCCGCAAGCTGGCGACCAAGCTGGTCTCGAAGGCCGGGGCCATGCCGTGGCGCCGTCCAAGCAGCAAGGTGAGCAGCGCCAAGTTCGCCAACTGGGCGGTGAACGCCTTGGTCGAGGCCACGCCCACCTCGGCGCCCGCTTGGGTCATCAAGGCCAAGTCGGATTCCCGCACACAGGAGCTGGTGGGCACGTTGCACAGGGTGAGGGTGGCCAAATAGCCCAGCGGGCGGGCGACGCGCAGCGCCGCGAGGGTGTCGGCCGTTTCCCCGGACTGGGAAATGGTGACGAACAACGTGCCCGGCCTGACCGCCGGACTGCGGTAGCGAAATTCGCTGGCGATATCCACTTGACAGGGAATTCCCACATGCTCCTCAATCCAGTAGCGGGCCACGCTGGCCGCATAGAAGCTGGTGCCGCAAGCAACGATGGTGACGGCGCAGGTGCGGCCAAACAGGTCAGCGGCCTTGACGCCAAAGGCGCCTTCGAGCACCCGCTGTCGCCCGATGCGTCCTTCCAGAGTGTTGCGCAGCACTTGGGGCTGTTCGAAGATCTCCTTTTGCATGTGATGGCGGTAGTTGCCCTTGTCGGTGTCGTCCAGCGCGGTCTCCACCCTGATGGTGGCGCGGATTACGGACTCGTCGGCCAGGTTCCACACCGAGATCGCCGCCGCCGTGATCTCCACTAGGTCCCCTTCCTCCAGAATGATGAAGCGGTCGGTCACCGCTCTCAGCGCCAGCACGTCCGAGGCGACGTAGTTTTCGCCAATGCCCTTGCCCGCCACCAAGGGACTGCCGACGCGAATGGCGACGATGCGGCCTGGATGATCCCTAGAGATGACGGCCATGGCGTAGGAGCCTTCCAGACCCTTGACCGCTTGGCGCACAGCGTCGAGCAGGGGAACGCCATCTTGGCTGTGCAGATCGATCAGGTGGGCCAGAACTTCCGAATCCGTGTCCGAAGCGAAGCCGTATCCTGCCCTCTGCAGGTCGTTCCGCAACACCTCGAAGTTCTCGATGATGCCGTTGTGGACGATGCAGATGCGCCCGTTGGATTGATGGGGGTGGGCATTGGCCTGCAACGGCGGGCCGTGGGTGGCCCAGCGGGTGTGGGCGATGCCGGTTGTCCCGCTTACCGGCCGCCGCGCCAGATCATCCGCCAAGTCGCGCACCTTGCCGGCCCGGCGCCGCACCTCTAAGGCGCCGCCGCTGTCCGCCAACAGGCCGACGCCGGCGGAGTCATAGCCGCGGTACTCCAAGCGCTGCAGCCCTTCCAGCAGAATGGGGCAGACGTTGCGGTCCGCCACCGCACCGACTATGCCGCACACGCCTAGCGACCCGCGGCGAAAGCCCGGCCTAGCGCTGAGACTGCGGAAGCGCCCATCCGGCAAAGCGCGGCGAGTGGCGATATCCGGCATGCTCGAACGACCGGCAACGCTCCGGGGCGGGGTGCATCGACGGTCGGAAGCAGGCGGACGTTCGGCACGGGCCGCTAGGAGGCTTGCCTGTTTAGAATGAATCCGTCCACAGTGCTCCTCACTCTACCCTGGGCGCTTCCAGCTAGCAATGTTGCGCTGCCGGCCCCGGCCCACCGCCAGCATGTCCTGCGGGACTGCGGAGGTAATGGTGGAGCCGGCGGCGATGTAGGCGCCAGCCTGCACCACTAGCGGCGCCACCAGGGTGGCGTTGCTGCCGACAAACACGTTGGCGCCTATTTCCGTGCGGTGCTTGCGCACGCCGTCGTAATTGCAGGTGATGGCGCCAGCGCCGATGTTGCTGCCGGCGCCGACCTCGGCGTCGCCCAGATAGGCCAGATGGCTGGCCTTGACGCCGGCGCCCAGGCGCGCCTTCTTGGTCTCCACAAAATTGCCCACCTGCGCGGCGGCGCCCAACTCCGTGCCCGGCCGCAGCCTGGCGAAAGGCCCCAATCGACAACCAGCGCCGATGTTTGCGCCCTCTATGACGGTGTACGCTTCAACGCGCACCTGGTCGCCGAGGTTGGCATCCGCTATGACCACCCCCGGACCAATCCACACGCCGGCGCCTAGGTCCGCATCCTCGATCACTGCGCCAGGGCCGATCTGGACGCCGGCGCCCAAGCGCACACGGCCCTTGAGCACCGCGTTGACATCGATGAAGCTGTCCGCGCCGGCGCTCACTTCCCCGCGGATGTCTAGCCGGGCGGGATCCGCCAGGGTCACGCCTGTCGCCATCAGACGTTCCGCCCGCCGTCTTTGCAACAGGCGCTCCAGCGCCGCCAGTTCGGCCCTGGTGTTGACGCCGGCAACCTCGCGGGCATCAGCCACGGTGACGCCCTGCAGGGCAATGCCTTGGGCCCGGGCCAGGGCCACCACGTCGGTAAGGTAGTACTCCCCTTGGGCGTTGTCCGGCTTGACTTGGCGCAGCAGCCGCCGCAGCGCACCGGCGCAGAGCGCCAGAATGCCGCTGTTGATCTCCCGGATGCTGCGCTCCTCCGGGTTGGCGTCCTGGAACTCCACAATGCCCTTGATGCGCCCATCGCCATCCCGCTTGATGCGGCCTAGGGCCGCCGGCTCGTCCAACTGCGCGGTCACCAGGGCCAAGGCGCCTTCGGCGGCGGCGGCGATGCAAGCCTTCAGGGTGGCGGCGGCAACCAAGGGCACATCGGCGTACAGAACCAGCACGGTGGCGGCATCGTCCACCGCCGGCAGGGCCTGCGCCACTGCATGGCCGGTGCCTAGCTGCTGCTCCTGGGTCACCCAGCACACGCCGCCGCCGATTGCTTCGCGCACCTGCGCCGCCTTTCGTCCGACCACGACATAGATGTCATCAGCCCCCAACCCTGCAGCCGCATCGAGCACATGCCGCAGCATCGGCTTGCCGCCAATTTCGTGCAGCGCTTTGGGCAGGCTGGAGGCCAAGCGTCGCCCCTCGCCAGCGGCCAGAATGATGACGGCAAGTTTCTTAGCGGGTGCGGACATGGGCAGGCGACAACATGCGAAGCTGGTGAAACCGCCAGCAGCGGAATCCGCGCTGGCCAAGCTTGTGATGGCCGCACACCTCAGACCACCCGGCCTCGGTTGAGGATAGCCTGGGGATCCAAGGCTTTTTTTAGGGTGCGCATCAGGGCGATTTCCGCTTCGCTGCGCACCAAAGGCAGCCACTTCTTTTTCTGTACGCCCACGCCATGTTCAGAGGTGATGGTGCCTTGAAATGCACCGACCTGTTTGTATGCCAAATCATAGATGCCGGCTTTGTCCCCAACGCGGCCGGTGCTGGCCAGGATGTGCAGGTTGCCGTCGCCGATGTGGCCGAACACAAGCATTATGCAGTCCGCGTAGGCGCCCTGCAGCTGGGCGTCCAACTCCGCCACGAAGCGGTCCATCCGCGCGATGGGCACGCCGATATCGAAGTTGGCGGCGGCGGGGTGTTGGGGAATGAGCTCGCCGATGCCGTCGCGGATGGCCCAAAAGGCGGCCGCCTCCGCCCGGCTTTGGGCAATGACGGCGTCGTGCAGCAGCCCCTCCTCCAAGGCACTGAACAGAGCTGTCTGGAAAGTCTCCGCCGTGGCCGGCCCGTTGGCGCCTTCCGTTTCCAACAGCACATAGAACCGGTAATCGCCTTCGATGGGGTCTGGCGCATCGATGGCCTGCCTGGCGCTTTGGTAGTAGTCCGACCACATCACCTCGAAGGAGCTGATGGCCTCCAGCCTTTCGCCCATGCGCCGCAACAGGGCGATTACATCCGGGAAGGACTGCAAAGCGCACAGGGCGGTTTCCCGGCCTGGTTTTTGCGGGAACAGGCGGAAGGTGACCTCCGTGACCACGCCTAAGGCGCCTTCGCTGCCGATGAATAGCTGTTTCAAGTCAAATCCGGCATTGTTCTTCAGCAGTTTGTTGTGGGCCGGTATGACCGTGCCGTCCGCCAGCACCGCGGTAAGGCCCAGCACCAGGGCCCGGGCCATGCCGTGCTGGATGACCTGATTGCCGCCGGCGTTGGTGGACACCACCCCGCCAGCGTTGCAGGAGCCCCTGGCCCCCAAATCCAGCGGCAGGCGCAAGCCGGCGTCCTCAGCCGCACTCTGCACGGCTTGCAAAGGGACGCCGGCGCCGACGGTAATGGTCATGGCGGTCTGGTCGAGTTCCACCACTTGGTTGATGCGCTCCAGGGACAGCGCCCATTCCCCCGCCTGGGGCGTAGCGCCGCCGGACAGTCCCGTCATGCCGCCCTGCACCACCAGCGGCTGACGGGCGGCGTGGCATAGGCGCAGCATGGCGGCCACATCCGCGGTATTTCTTGGGCGCAGCACCACTTCAGGCTTGTGCGCAGCAGCGCCGCTCCAGTCCACCGCATGGCGCTCACCCACCTGGCCGCCGGTCAGATAGAGATCCCCGCGCAATTGCGCCAGCGCTGAATTTGGGGAGCTCACATTCCTAATTCCCTTGCCGCTGCGGGTGATGGGCCTCATCCAGCCCAAGCGGCATTATCGCACACCGGGCCGGGCCACGAGGGAGGTGCGGGCGGCTTCAGCCCGGAAGCAGGTCCTCTTGATCGATGTCCCACAGGATTCGCCGCCTGCCAGGGAACCTCTGAACAAGTCCCAGAAGCCCAGAGGAGCCTAGGTGGCGTGATGGCAAGGCGCGGCGAAGCCGTGTGGCAGGCCCCACACAATGAGCCGCAACACAGCCAGCGCGCCCTTTAGGCCCTCCCGAAGGGCGCCCCGCGGCGTGCGGACTGCGGAATCCCCACGCCGCGGCTCGCCTTGCCATGGCCGCAACGCCATCTCCGCCCGCAGATAGCGGGGCGCTGGGTGAACGCGACTTGTTCAGAGGTTCCCTAGTGTGCTGTCCCGCAGGTAAGTGTGATTATTCGTGGCCCTTTTGCCCCCCGGCCGCGTTGCTCGTCCTTGTGTGGGGCCTGCCGCACGGCGTCGTCGCGCCTTGCCGGGAGCCAAAACGGCCTAGCGACTAAAACCCACTTACTTGCGGGACAGCACACTAGCGTCGGCGCTTGCGCAGCTCCTCCAGCGTGCGTTGCTGGGCGGTGGCCTCGGCCAGCTGGGCGGCCGCCAAGGAGAAGTCAAACTCCGCGGCCTGTTCGGAGAGGGCGCGTTCCGCCGCCTGACGGGCTTCGGCCGCGGCGGCCTCGTCCAGATCTTCAGCGCGGGCGGCTGTGTCCGCCAAGATGGTGACGACGCCGGGCTGCACTTCCAAGAAGCCGCCAGAAGCGTAGAACACCTGCTCCTCGCCATCGGCAAAGCGGAGCTGCACGACGCCCGGACGAATGCCGGTCAGCAAGGGAGCGTGGCCGGGCAATATGCCGAGTTCGCCGATGGTGCCGCGCAGGCTGACCATGGCCACCTGGCCAGAGAATATCTCCTGCTCGACGCTGACGATGTCGCATTGCATGGTGGCCATTGGAGCGTCCCCTACAGGGTCTCCGCCTTGGCCACGGCATCCTCGATGCCGCCCACCATGTAGAAGGCGTTTTCCGGCAGATGGTCGTAGTCGCCGTCCAGGATGGCCTTGAAGCTGCGCACCGTGTCCTCCCGGCGCACGAACTTGCCATCCTGGCCGGTGAACTGGGAGGCGACAAACATGGGCTGGGAGAAGAACTGCTGCATCTTGCGCGCCCGATAGACCAGTTGCTTGTCCTCTTCGGAAAGCTCGTCCATGCCCAGGATGGCGATGATGTCCCGCAGCTCATGGTAGCGCTGCAGGGTTTGCTGCACACCCTGGGCGACATCATAGTGCTCCTGGCCCACCACATTGGGGTCCAGCTGGCGGCTGGTGGAGTCCAGAGGGTCCACCGCCGGATAAATGCCCAGGTCCGTGATGGCCCGGGACAGGGTGACCGTGGAATCCAGGTGCGCGAAGGTGGTGGCGGGAGACGGATCGGTGAGATCGTCCGCCGGCACATAGACCGCCTGCACGGAGGTGATGGAGCCGGTCTTGGTGGTGGTGATGCGCTCCTGCAGAACGCCCATCTCCTCCGCCAGGTTCGGCTGGTAGCCCACCGCGGACGGCATCCTGCCCAACAGCGCGGAGACCTCCGTGCCGGCCAGGGTATAGCGGTAGATGTTATCGATGAACAACAGCACGTCCCGGCCCTCGTCGCGGAATTCCTCCGCCAGGGTCAGTCCCGTAAGGCCCACGCGCAGGCGGTTGCCGGGCGGTTCGTTCATCTGGCCGAAGACCAGGGAGATCTTGTCGAGAACCCCCGCCTCCTCCATCTCGTAGTAGAAGTCGTTGCCTTCCCGGGTGCGCTCCCCAACGCCAGCGAACACGGACAGGCCGGAGTGCTCGATGGCGATGTTGCGGATGAGCTCCAGCATGGTCACCGTCTTGCCCACCCCGGCGCCGCCGAACAAGCCCACCTTGCCGCCCTTGGCGAACGGACAGATGAGGTCAATGACCTTCACGCCGGTCTCCAGCAGCTCGTTGCCGCCGATCTGATCCTCGTAGGCCGGCGCCTTGCGGTGAATGGGCATTTTGCGGGCGGCGTTCACCGGCCCTTTCTCATCGATGGGGTTGCCCAGCACGTCCATGATGCGGCCCAGGGTCTCCTCCCCCACCGGTATGGAAATGGGCTGGCCAGTGTTGGCCACCGCAAGACCCCGGGACAGGCCGTCGCTGGCGCCCATGGCGATGGTGCGCACCACGCCGTCACCCAACTGCTGCTGAACCTCCAGGGTGGTGCCGCTCTCGGTCACTGTCAAAGCGTCGTAAACCTTGGGCACTTCTTCACGGGGGAACTCAACGTCGATGACCGCGCCTATGATCTGTACGATGCGTCCGTTGGACATAACTTCTCCTTGATGTTGTCCGATTTGAACACCCTCATCTTTCGGGACGTTGATGGTGTGTCCGTGCGGGCCTTTGCGACGACTTGTTTTTCCGCTTTAAGCAAATTCTCGACATATCTGACTAACTTGCCAGCGCGGCTCCTTTCCGTGCGTTTGCGCATCTCGATGTCGGTGGGAGCCGGCACGGAACGGCGCGAAGATGCGCTTGCGATTCGCCATGCCTGTTTGTTATGAACCCGGGACTCATACCGCAGCCGCGCCGCCTACTATTTCCGCAATTTCCTGGGTGATCGCCGCTTGGCGGGCGTTGTTGTAGATCAAGCGCAGTTCGTCGATCAGCTTCTCCGCGTTTTCCGTAGCGTTCTTCATGGCGATCATCTTGGCCGCCTGCTCGCAGGCGGAATTCTCCACCACGGCCTGATAGACTTGGGATTCGATGTAGCGCACCACCAGGCCATCGACCAGTTGGCGGGCGTCCGGTTCGTACAGATAGTCCCACCGGCGCTGGTAGCTTTCCCCTGCATCTGGATTCAAGGGCAGCAACTGGCGCAGGAAAGGCGACTGGGTCATGGTGTTCACGAAGTCGTTGCTGGCGATGTACAGCCGATCGATGCGGCCTTCCTCATAGGCGTCGAACATCACCTTGACGCCGCCGATGAGGTCCGCCAGCGCCGGGGTT
The DNA here is from genome assembly GCA_964348115.1 of uncultured Pseudomonadales bacterium. Lineage (GTDB taxonomy): Bacteria > Pseudomonadota > Gammaproteobacteria > Pseudomonadales > Azotimanducaceae > Azophilus. The sequence goes on along the minus strand of CAYGBY010000047.1, from coordinate 7,670 downwards.
TCCCCCACATTCTGCACCGAAGCCAGCACGTTGCCGCCGATGGAGCGGAAAAACGCCGCCGCTTTGTTGCCGATGAGGCCGAGATCGCACTGCAGGCCCTGGTTGTGCCTTTCGGCCATGTCCCGGACCAGGGCGCGGAACAGGTTGACGTTGAGGCCGCCGCACAGTCCCTTGTCCGTGGAGACCACCAGATAACCCACGCGCCGCACCTCCCGCGCCACCATGTACACATGGCGGTACTCCGGGTTGGCGTTGGCCAAGTGGCCGATCACCTGGCGCATCTTCTCGGAGTAGGGCTTGCCCTGGCGCATGTTCTCCTGGGTGCGGCGCATCTTGCTGGCCGCCACCATCTGCATGGCCGAGGTGATCTTCTGCGTGTTCTCCACGCTGCCGATCTTCTTGCGGATTTCCTTGCCGACCGCCATCCTGCTGCTCTGCTAAGGCCCAGCCACGCTGCGGCCGGCCCTACCAGGCCCCGCCAGCCTTGAAGGCCTCTATGGCGCTGCGCATGTGCTGCTCAATGGCCTCATCGTAAGCGCCGGTGGCGTTGATGTCGGCCATCCAGTCGCCATGTTCAGCGTACATATGGCTCAGCAGGCCCTGCTCGAAGGCGGCGATCTTCTCCACCGGCACATCCTGCAGGTAGCCCTCATTGGCGGCGTACAGCACCACGCCCATGTCCGCCACCGTCATGGGCGCATACTGCTTCTGCTTCATCAACTCCGTGACCCGCTGGCCGTGCTCCAGTTGCCGGCGCGTAGCGTCATCGAGGTCCGAGGCGAACTGGGAAAAGGCCGCCAATTCGCGGTACTGCGCCAAGGCCAGCTTGATGCCCCCGGCGATCTTCTTCATGAACGGCACCTGCGCGGCGCCGCCCACCCGGGAGACGGAGATGCCCGGGCTCATGGCCGGACGCAAGCCGGCGTTGAAATTGTCCGTCTCCAGGAAGATCTGCCCGTCCGTGATGGATATGACGTTGGTGGGCACGAAGGCGGAGACATCCCCAGCCTGGGTTTCGATGATGGGCAGGGCGGTGAGGGAGCCTGTGGAGCCCTGCACACGGCCCTCCGTGACCCGCTCCACATAGGCGGCATTGACCCGGGACGCCCGTTCAAGCAGGCGGGAGTGCAGGTAGAACACGTCGCCAGGATAGGCCTCCCGCCCCGGGGGGCGGCGCAGCAGCAGGGAAATTTGCCGGTACGCCCAAGCTTGCTTGGTGAGGTCATCATAGATGATAAGGGCGTCTTCGCCTTCATCGCGAAAGAACTCCCCCATGGAGCAGCCGGAGTAGGGCGCGATGAACTGCATGGGCGCCGGATCCGCAGCGCTGGCGGCCACTACAATGGTGTTGCCCATGGCACCCTGATCCTCCAAGGTGCGCACGATGTTGGCGATGGTGGACATCTTCTGGCCGATGGCCACATAGACGCACTTGATGCCGCTGTCCTTCTGGTTGATGATGGCGTCCACGGCGATGGCGGTCTTGCCGATTTGCCGGTCGCCGATAATCAGCTCCCGCTGGCCGCGTCCGATGGGCACCATGGCATCGATGCATTTCAGCCCGATCTGCACGGGCTGATCCACCGTCTGGCGGGCGATAACGCCCGGCGCCACCTTCTCCACCGGCGCCGTCCGCTTGGCGTCGATGGGGCCCTTGCCGTCGATGGGGTTGCCTAGGGCGTCCACTACGCGGCCGAGCAGCTCCCGGCCCACCGGCACCTCCAGGATGCGGCCGGTGCAGCGGGCGGCATCCCCTTCGCTGAGCGACAGGTAGTCCCCCAAGACGACGACGCCCACGGAATCCCGCTCGAGGTTCAGCGCCATGCCGTACAGGCCGCCGGGAAATTCGATCATTTCGCCGTATTTCGCGTCCGCCAAGCCGTGAATGCGCACGATGCCGTCCGACACCCCAACGATGACGCCTTCGTTCTGCGCCTCGGCGCGCACATCGAGGCCCTCGATCCGTTGCCGGATGAGGTCGCTGATTTCCGAGGGGTTCAGTTGCTGCATGGCTATGCCTTCCTAGTCTGCTTGCTGTTCCGTCCGCTGCCGCCCTGAGGCCTTCACATTTGGCCCAAGGTCTCCTTGAGCCTGTTCAGGCGACCGCGGGCGGAGCCGTCTATGATCAGGTCTCCGGCGCGAATGACCGCGCCGCCCAAGAGGGTTTCATCCACCGTGCCGGTGAGCTGCACCTGCTTCTGAAAACGGTCTTGCAGCGCCGTCCGCAGCCGTTCCATCTGGGCATCCGTGAGCGGGCGGGCGGAACGCACCTGCACATCCAGAACGCGCTCCTCAGCGGCCTTGAGCGCCTCAAAGTGGCGTTGCACCTCCGCCAGCAAAGGCAGACGCCCATGGCTTGCCAGCACCTGCAGAAACCTTCTGCCAAGATCGTCCATATCATCTGAACAGAGTTCCGCGAGCTGGTGCGCCTTCACCGCCGCCGCCAGATCCGGGGCATCGATAAGCGCCCGCACCTCCGGTTCGGCCACCGCCGCCCCCAATAGCCCCAACCGACGTGACCACTGCGCCAGGGCGCCAGCGGACTTGGCCAAGGCGAACAGGGCATTGCCGTAGGGCCGGGCCAAGGTGGCGAGCTCCGCCACGGGCTAGAGCTCCGCCGCCAAGCGCCGCAGCATTTGTTCGTGCCGGGACTGATCGATGCTGTCCTCAAGCACTTTCTCCGCGCCCTGAACGGCCAGCGCCGCTACTTGGCGGCGCAGGTTCTCCCGGGCCCGGTTGACCTCCTGGCCGATTTCCGCCTGCGCCGCCTGCAGCAGCCGTTCGCCCTCCGCACGGGCCTGATCCTTGGCGTCCTCGATCATTTGGTTGCCCCGCTGCCGGGCCTGCTCGATGATTCGCGCCGCCTCCGCCCGGGCTTCCGCCCGCTGCTGCTCGGCGCCGCTCTGCGCTTCGCCCAGCTTGCGCTCCGCCTGCTCCGCCGCAGCCAAGCCTTGGGCGATGGAGGCCTTACGTTCCTCCATGACGCCCTTCAAAGCCGGCCACACGTATTTCATGCAGAACGCAACAAACAGAAGAAAGACTAGGCTTTGGCCAAAAAGTGTAAGTCCGATGTTCATGGTTGCTTTTGTTCCGGCGGTGGTTGCTTTACGCGCCGCGCAGCTAGGCCAAGGCGAAGATGGCGTACAGGCCGATGCCCACAGCGATCATCGGCACCGCATCCACCAGCCCCAGCACGATGAAAAGCTGTGTGCGCAGCATGGGCAGAAGCTCCGGCTGGCGGGCCACGCCCTCCAGATACTTGCCGCCAAGCACGCCCACGCCTATGGCGGCGCCCACAGCGCCGAGGCCCAGCATGAGGCCGCCGGCCACGTAGAGTAAGACTGCTAGTTCCATGGTTGCTCCCTATTGCAAGGTTGACAGTTGTGTTGTTGATCGATGCCGGTCAATGCTCTTCCACATCGTGCGCCTGCGCTAAGTACACTATGGTCAAAACCGCAAAAACAAAGGCTTGCAGCGTGATGACGATAAGGTGGAACGCAGCCCAAACGAATTGGAAGACGCCGCCGGCCAAGGCGAAGACAAAGCCGGCGGAGAACATGAGCGCGATGAGCACGAAGATCATCTCGCCGGCGTAGAGGTTGCCGAACAGGCGTAACCCCAAGGATAGCGGCTTGGCAAGCAGGGTGACGAATTCCAGCACGAAATTCACCGGAATCAATAGCTTGGATGGAAATGGATGAAAGGAGAGCTCCGCCAGGAAGCCACCCACTCCCTTGCATTTGATGCTATAGTAGAGGACCAGAGCAAACACCGTGAGCGCCATGGCCATGGTGATGTTCGGGTCCGTGCTCGGCACGATTTTCATGTAGTGGACGCCAAACAGCTTAGCCAGTTCCGGCACCCAGTCCACCGGCACCAAGTCCATTAGGTTCATCAGGAACACCCAGACGAAAATGGTCAGGGCCAAGGGCGCGATGAGGGCGTTTTTGTGGTTGAAAATGCTCTCCGTGGTTTCATCTATGAATTCGACGATGATCTCCACAAAGTTTTGCCAAGCGCCCGGCACCCCCGCCGTGGCGCGGCGGGCGGCGCGGCGGAACAGCAGCAGAAAGAGCAGGCCCAAGCCTATGGACCAAGCCATGGAGTCCACATGGATGGCCCAAAAACCCATCTCCTGCGCTTCTTCGGCGCTATGGGCAAACCCCCAGGAACCGTCCGGGTGTTGGCCGTAGGTCAGGTTCGTCAGATGGTGCCTGATGTATTCAGCACCCGTTTGGGTTCCTTGCGCCGCCATTTCCAATATCCAAAACCGCCAACCCAACCAAATTCATCCGCCCTCAAGCCCAAACCGCCGGGCGAGCAAGGGCACGGCCACATAGGCCAAGTGCACAACGCCAAGGGCCGCAAAGAAGCCCAAGGGGGCCGGCTTGGCCAACGCCAAGGCCAGCGCCATTAGCACCACGGCGGCCAAGGTTCGCGCCACGCCATAGAGCAAGACGCGCCCCGCCACCCAAGTGCGCTGCGCCGCCCAAGCAAATAACGCCGTCGGCCCTACGCACACCCCGGCGCCCAAGGCGGCGGCAACCGCCTGTTCGGCGCCCACCACACCCATCAGGCACACAACCAGCCCGGCCATGACCATCTGAACGGCCACGGTTGCGCAAACCAAGCTAACGCCGCCCGCGCCTGCCTTGCCAGCAGCGCGAAACCAATCAAAAGCCAAGCTAGGTGGGTCCGGTGGGGGCGGCGCGGATTATAGAGGCAGGAAATGGCAAGGGCAACAAAATTCCCACACTTCGCCTCGCTTCAGGTTGCCCCCGGGTTCCGCACGGCCTACCTGAGGCGGCTTAGTATGCCGTCCAGTTCATCCAACGAGGCGTAGCGGATGGTCACCCGGCCGGCGCCCTTGGCGGTATGCCTGATTGACACCGGAGCGGCAAGACGCTCGGACAGCTCCCGCGCCAGAGCCTCGGTGTCGGCGTCCTGTTGGCCGGCATTCTGTTGGCTGGGGCGCTGCGCAGCGCGCTGCTGGGCCAACAAGCGGCGCACCAAGGCTTCAGTCTGGCGCACGGTCAGCTTCCCGGCTACGGCTTGCGCGGCGGCGGGGGGTTGCGCGGCGGAAGGCAGGGCGAGCAGGGCGCGGGCGTGGCCCATGTCCAGCTGGCCATCGTCCAGCAAGCGCCGCACGGCGGGATGCAGGTTCAGCAGACGCAGCAGATTGGCCACAGCCTCCCGGGATCTGCCCACCGCATCCGCCGTGGCCTGTTGGGTCAGGCCAAAGTCATCGCGCAGGCGCTGCAGAGCCTCCGCTTCCTCCAAGGGCCCGAGATCCTCTCTTTGGATGTTCTCGATCAGGGCCAGGGCCAAGGCCTGCTCATCGGAAGCCTCCCGCACGATGGCTGGCACTGCGTCCAAACCGGCCAAACCAGCAGCCCGCAGGCGGCGTTCCCCGGCGATAAGTTCGTAGCCGTCCGTCCCTTTGGGCCGAACGATGACCGGCTGCATCAAGCCCTGGACGCGGATTGATTGAGCCAGCTCCTGCAGGGGCCCCTCAGCGAAGCGCCGGCGCGGCTGGAAGGGGTTTTGTTGAATGTCCGCCAAGGGGATGGCGGTTGGAGCGGCAGTGGATGGCTCCAGGGATCGTTCGCCGCCCATAAGCGCATCGAGGCCGCGGCCCAATCGTCGCTTGGCCATGCTGGCGGCTAACGCCTTCGCCCAGAGGCGATGATCGATTGCATGATGTCCACCGTGCCCGCGAAAGGCGGTGCGCCGTTCGCCCAGCCCCCATTCCCGCAGCTTTCCGCAAGGCTGCCTGAACCCGGCGAAATCAATGCGCTGCAGTGGAGCAACAGTGGGCGACTCATCAAGGCGGCTTGGCGCTAATTTGCAGGCTAGGCTTCAGCGCCGCGGGAATTCACCAGCTCCTCCGCCAAGGCCATGTAGGCGATGGCGCCGCGGCAATGACGATCATACAGGATGGCTGGCAGGCCGTGGCTGGGCGCCTCCGCTAAGCGCACGTTGCGCGGCACCACCGTGCGGAACACTTTTTTTCCAAAATGGGCCACAAGCTGCCTCGATACGTCCCGGCTGAGGCTATTGCGGGGATCATACATGGTTCGCACCAGCCCCTCCACGGCCAGCTTTGGGTTGGCCCTGCGGCGTACGCCCTCCACGGTGTCCAGCAGCGCCTTGAAGCCCTCCAAGGCGTAGTATTCGCACTGCATGGGCACCAAAACGCTGTGCGCCGCCACTAGGGCGTTAAGGGTAAGAATGTTAAGGGAGGGCGGGCAGTCCATTAGAACGTACGCGTAATCCCGTACGCTGGCCTCGTCGTGCAGGCACTTGCGCAAACGCGCCTCGCGATGCTGGACGTCCAGCAGCTTCACTTCGGCCGCCGTGAGGTCCCGGTTGGCTGGCGCCAAGTCAAAGCCAGCCACGCAGGGCGCCAGGACTTGCCGGAACCCCGTTTCGCCCATCAGCCAATCCCCTACGGAGCGCTGCAATGCGTCCCCGTCCAGCCCACAGCCGGTAGTGGCGTTGCCTTGGGGATCCAGATCGACCAGCAGCGTTCTGTGGCCGGAAAGGGTCAGGGAAGCACTGAGATTAACCGCCGTCGTGGTCTTGCCCACCCCTCCTTTCTGGTTGGCCACCGCTATGATCCTGGTCATTCCTGGCGACTGGCTCCTTTTGCCAGCGGGGGAGTGCGCCTGCCTGGCTTAAGGTTGTCATCAGGCAACTTCCGCCACAGGCTGATTGGCGCACCCGGCAATAGTCGCGCAGGCGCTATGGGAATTCAACCGGAATGGGGACTGACGGACGCGCCTGCCTTGGCGATGACCAGGAGGCTGTGCCAAGCTTTCAGTTCAGGCATCCTAATCCACCGGCGGGTCAAGACGGCGCAGCCGGGATAGTCTGCGCGGCTGTCCAACGCCTCCTGGAGATCCTGGTCTGAGCGCGCCACCCGATCCAGGACCAGAAGATGGCCACCGGGCTTGAGCAGCCCGCTGACGCTTGCCCACAGAGACAGCGGCGCCTGCACCGCCCGGGCGGTGGCGGCGTCGTACCCTCCCGGGGAACAGTGCGCGAACGCCGCCTTGAAGTCCGCGCACAGCACACGCACATTGCGCAGCCCCAACTCATGCCGCACACGGTTGAGAAAACGCGCCTTCCTGACGTTGCGGTCCACCAGGGTGACCGAGGCCCCCGGCAGCGCCACCGCGACCGGCACACCAGGCAAGCCGGCGCCGGAACCGAGGTCCGCCAAACGCAGCCGCTGTGCGCCGGCCCGTTGGTGCAGCCACGGGATTGCGTTTGCAGCCAGCAGGCTGTCAAGCACATGCCGTTCCCAAAACCGCTCTAGGTCGCCCGGCGAGACCAGCCCAGCGACCTTGTTCCATCGCCGCACCAAGTGCGCGAAACGACGCAGAGTCTCAGTCTGGCCGGGACTCAGGCGAAGGTCGCCGTCAGGTGGCGGCGGCTGTGTCATGGGAAGGGGCTTCCTTGCGAGGCGGAATCCCGCTGCGCTCACCGGGCTGAGGGCTCTCTCCTGCGAGGGGGGTCCCCTCGCGCTCCCCTAGCTGAGGGCTCCTCCCTGCGAGGGGTGGCCCCTCGCGCTCCCCCGGCTGAGGGCTCCTCCCTGCGAGGGGTGGCCCCTCGCGCTCCCCTAGCTGAAGGCTCCTTCCTGCGAGGGGAGGCCCCTCGCGCTCCCC
>CAYGBY010000046.1:0-18819 GCA_964348115.1 uncultured Pseudomonadales bacterium | reverse complement strand
TGCCACACGGCTTCGCCGCGCCTTGCCATCACGCCCGTTAGGCTCCTCTGGGCTTGCGGGACTTGTTCAGAGGTTCCCTAGCCGAGTTCCGGTAGGGGCGCAGGCTTCCTGAACCCGGTCAGCGCTGGGGCGCCGGCCCTTAGCGCCGCCAGCGGCGGTTCATGGCGGCCACTACGGCCTTCAGGGATGCGGTGATGGTGTTGCGGCTCACGCCCGCCCCGTAGCAACGCCCGCCCTGCGCCCCTTCAATGGCCAGCAGGCAGATGGCCTGGGCGTCACTGCCGGTGGCGAGGGCGTGTTCGTGGTAGTCCACGATGTTGACCGGCTCGTTCAGGGTGTGCTCAAGGCCGTTGACGAACGCTTCGATAGGGCCGCTGCCTTCGCCGTCGATGGTCAGGGTTTGCTCCGAGGCTTCGATGCGCGCCACGCAACGCTGCCCGGCGCGCCGTCCAGTAAGCACGTCGAAGTCGATCAACCGGTAGGGACCGCCTTCCAAGGCGTATTCAGCAAGCAGGGCTTCGCGGATTTCGTGGGCCTTCACCTCTCGATCCAAGGCTTCGGTCATCTTCTGCACCGCGCCGCTGAACTCCATCAGCATCTCCCTAGGCAGGATGATGCCGTAGTGCTCCTCCAGCAGAAAGCCCACGCCACCCTTGCCGGACTGGCTGTTGACGCGCACCGCCTCCTTGTATGACGAGCCTACGTCCGCTGGATCTATCGGCAGGTAGGGCACTTCCCAGCGGCCCCGGTCCACCTGGGCCATGCCCTTCTTGATGGCGTCCTGGTGGGAGCCGGAGAAGGCGGTGAAGACCAGATCCCCGGCGTAGGGGTGGCGTTCATGCACGGGCAGCTTGTTGATGGCCTCCACTGTGCGGCGAATGCGGGGCATGTCAGTGAAGTCCAGCTCCGGGTCCACGCCTTGGCTGAACAGGTTCATGGCCATGGTGACAATATCGCAGTTGCCGGTGCGCTCCCCGTTGCCGAACAGAGTGCCCTCCACGCGCTGCGCCCCGGCCATCAGCGCCAACTCCGTCGCGGCGATGCCAGTGCCCCGATCATTGTGGGTGTGCAGGCTGATCACCGCCGCCTGCCGGTGCGGGAAACGGGTGGCGAACCACTCGATCTGATCCGCATAGACATTGGGGGTGGCCATTTCCACAGTGGAGGGCAGGTTGATGATCATGGGCTTCTCCGCGCTCGCCCCCCAAGCTTCGGCGACCGCGCTGCAGATATCCACGGCGAAGTCCAACTCCGTGCCGGTGAAGCTCTCCGGCGAATACTCGAAGGTGATGTCGGAATCCAGCGTCTTGAGGCCCTGCTTGACCAGGCGGGCGCCCTGTACGGCCAAGTCGATGATGCCGGCGCGATCCATGCCGAACACCACCCGCCGCTGCAGGGTGGAGGTGGAGTTGTACAGGTGGAATATCACCTTGGGCGCGCCTTGCAAAGCCTCCACCGTGCGCTCGATAAGCTCCGGCCGGGCCTGGCAAAGCACCTGCACCGCCACGTCCGCCGGAATGCGGTCTTCATCGATGATGCGGCGTATGAAGTCGAAATCCGGCTGCGAGGCGGCAGGAAAGCCCACTTCGATCTCGGCGAAGCCGACCTCCAGCAGCAGGTCGAACATGCGCAGCTTTTCGCCCACGTTCATGGGGTCGATCAGCGCTTGGTTGCCGTCCCTAAGATCAACGCTGCACCATCGTGGCGCTTTGTCGATGACCCTGGTGGGCCACTGCCGCTCCGGCAGATTTATGGGTTTGAAGGACCGATACTTGTGAAAAGGCATCCTGCCGGCGGCGCGGCCGCGCACGACAGTGGGCGCCGGTGCATCGATGGCTGCTGCTTGCTCGCTCATGTCCAAGGCTCCTGCTTGGGTGGATTTGGTGGGTTTGGGTCGGGTGGGCTCACGCCCTGTCGGAAGGATATGCGCCGGCTAGGCCGGCAGGAGCTGCAGCAGCAGGGCGCCCAAGCGGGAGAATTGGCGGCGTCGCGCATTCATGGGAGCGGACTATGGAGGCGGACTGGCCACTTGTCAAGGGATTTGTAGCGGCTTCAGCGATTCTTATTGCGCCCTTGAGCCCCTCCACAGGAAGGGTTTGCCCGGTCGATTTGGCCTGAGCTAAGCCGGAAATGCGAGGTGTTGCGCACCGAACAGTGAAGTTAGACGCCAAAATGAGAATTGCTGTGCCGGCTCAGTCAGGACCACCTTAGAGTGCCGTAGGTGTGAGCAGTCTGTCGGGGCCGTTGGGCCGGGGTACGGTCCGGCACCGCCTCCTCGGAGGAGCCCGCCCGCTCGGCGGACGGGGAGCCATGCCGAGCGGCGTTTCAAGATAGCGCTGTGGGATGATCCGAGAACTTGGCGGCAGCTTAATTTCGGTGAGAATAGCCTCGATGCGCTTGCGGGAATACACGCTTTTCATCACTCCATAGACTTGGCCTATTATGAGTGTTATTTCGTCTCGATGCGTTTGCGCGAATACACGCCTTTCGTCACGTGATGGCGATTCCGAAGCTTGGAGCTGCAGCCATTACCTCCCCCACCTTGCCGGTCTTCAGCTTCTCAATCGGACGCATAACCTCGTTCTCAAAAGGCCACTCTTCGGAAAGAAAAGCCCAGGCGAGTTCAGGATCCTCGATGATCTCAAGAAGTCGCTTGACGCCCGGCACCACTTTGCCCGGACCCAAAATCTGCTGCGCCGGGATGGTCAGGCCGCGCTTGGTTGATTTCCAACCAATCAAGACTTTCTTCTCTATCCAGTCATAGACTGTCGTGCGGGAGACCTCCAGACGGGCGGCTGTTTCGGAGACGCCAAGCATATCCCCGTCACGCAGTCGCGTGGTCACAAACGGCTTGAGTTGTTCAGGGATCTCGGCGGCTTCACTGCCAATCCCATACTGAGTGGCCGCAGCTTCCAAGGCGGCAGCCACGGCCAAACGCGCTTGCTCCGGGTGATGACGGAGGAACTTCGTTGCCTTTCGCGAGAGACCAGAGAGGCCCTTGACATGAAATTCGGCCGCAGGTTTTTGCATGTCGGTCGCGTCGGCCATCTATCTTCTCCAAGGAACATTCTCACCCAGATCATATTGGAATAATGTCCAGTTTGTCCAGTTTGTCCAGTATTATACTGTCTCACTGGCAAATCCAGCTACCGCCCCGATACCCAGTTTCGCAGCTCGATTTCACGGGTATTCGGTCGATTTGGGCATCCAATTACGGCGATTTCATGGACACATCGCGCTTAGCGGGAGAGGTCATGCGGAGCGCTACGAAAGGGATGCTTTGCAGTTCTTGGTGCAGGCGGAGGTTGTTCTTTGCAAGCTGGGTCTTGCTGAAGTCCATGCGGCCGCCGCCCAGCGGTTTTTCCTTCGCCGTTTGGAGAGGAGGTGCGTCATAGAAGTAAACCCGGTGAAGGGAAAGAGCTTCGAGGGAGGGATGTTCGCCCAGACTCTTGATGAAATGTTCGACGGTATCCGCAGTCAATGGATTGACAAGAGAACTGATTTTGCGCTTCAGGAACCCTGCGTCGACCAGGACAGCATACTTGGACACGATGGGACCACCTGTTGGCGAAAGATGCCGCGGCCGCACGCGGAGCCTGAGCCCTCTTGGATTGCAGCAGTACGGCGCGGCGTGTTTTACTTCCTCGAAGCCTATATCGCCCCCATTGCTCGTCAAGAGGTTCTACTGGCTCAATCAGGGCCATCCCAAAGAGTCCGCTCTTGAAAGAAAATTGCTGAAAGGTCATTAGATGCCGCAGAATATTGTGAAATCTTCCGAAAAATAGTCATAAACCATCTATATGGGGTCCTGCCGAGGGCCGGTGGACGACTTTGGGATGGCCCTGACTGGCTCAGTACGTTTCGGAATTCAGGCTAATCGGGACAGGCGGCCTTTTCATGCTAAGGCTCCCTAGTTTAGTGAGTGAACCAAGCACGCCTGAACCGGTGGCGCGCGTCAGCGCGCCGCCGGGCCTTCAAGTGCGGGCCGTGCGACCGCTGGACAGGCTGGAGACCCGCACAGCAGTTCGAGCGCTTGGATCTGGCGGCCAACTCCCTCCGACCTACGCGAATATAGGGTCGCCCTGGGTCGCAATGGTCAGCTGGAATTGGGATACTTTGGTTGGACAACATCCAGACCGGTCAGGAGGAGACGATCATGTCGGAACCCGCATTACCCGCATTAGAAGCCGCGTACGACCCCAGCGATCCGCGCATATACCAACAGGACACTTGGCGACCGGTGTTCGAAGAACTGCGAGAGAAGAATGCGGTTCACTTTCACGAGGAAAGCCCCGCCGGCCCGTACTGGTCGGTCACGAAATTCAACGATGTGATGCACGTGGAACGCAATCATGAGCTGTTCTCCTCCGAGCCGACCATCGCCATCAGCGATCCGCCGGGTGGCTTCCAGCCCGCCAGCTTCATCAGCATGGACCCGCCAAAGCACAGCGAGCAACGCAACGCCGTGGTCGGCGTGGTGGCGCCGCACAATCTGATGAAGCTGGAGCCCATCATCCGCACGCGTATCGGCCCCATCCTGGACAGCCTGCCGGAAGGCGAGACCATCGATTGGGTGGATGCCGTCTCCATCGAGCTCACCACGCAGATGCTGGCAATCCTGTTCGACTTCCCGTTCGATGAACGCCGCAGGTTGACGCGCTGGTCCGACATGTCAACTGACGATGAGGGCGTCGGCGGCAAGCTGTTCAACGAAGAGGAACGTCGGGCCGGGCTCTTGGAATGCCTGGAGGTGTTCGGCAAGCTGTTCCAGGAGCGCGCCGCCAATCCGCCCGGGGACACGCTGGATCTAGTCACCATGCTGGCGCACAATCCGGCAACCCGCGACCTGCCCACCCGCCCGATGGAGTTCCTCGGCAACATCATGCTGCTGATCGTGGGCGGCAACGACACCACGCGCAATTCCATCAGCGGCGGCATTCTGGCACTGAACGAGCATCCGGATCAGTACGAGAAGCTGCGCGGCGACCTCGGGCTCATCCCCAACATGGTCTCGGAGATCGTTCGCTGGCAAACCCCGGTGATCCACATGCGCCGCACGGCGACCCAAGACGCGGAGCTGGGCGGCAAGACCATTCGCGCCGGCGACAAGGTGGTGATGTGGTACATATCAGCCAACCGAGACGAGGAGGTCGTGGCCGATGCGGACCGGCTCATTATCGACCGCCAGAATGCACGGCACCATGTGGCGTTTGGCTTCGGCATTCATCGCTGCATGGGCAACCGCCTGGCTGAGATGCAGCTGCGGATCGTGTGGGAGGAGGTGATGAAGCGCTTCCGGTTCGTGGAGGTGGTTGGCGAGGCGGAGCGGCTGCACTCCAACTTCATTCGGGGCATTACGAAACTGCCCGTGCGTGTGCATCGCTGGTAGCGCACCTGCGACCGAGCGAGCCCAATGGGTTGGGCGACGAGACCTCTGGGCTTCCGGGACTTGTTCAGAGGTTCCCTAGGGCGTTGCGGGCGTTCTGGAACAGGCGCAGCCAAGGCCCGTCCCGCCCCAGGATGCGGAAGACGCGCTCTGGATGGGGCATCAGGATGAGCGCCCGGCCTTGGGCCGCCAGCAGGCCGGCGAGGCCTTTGGGGGCGCCGTTGGGGTTGGCCGGGTAGGTTTCCGTGACTTGGTGATGGTTGTCCACGTATTGGGCGGCTAGGCTGCCGGCGGCAACCAAACGACTTAGCTGGTCAGGGGCGTCGAATTCGGCGCGGCCTTCGCCGTGGGCGACTGGCGTCGGCAGGACGCTGCCGGCCATGCCGGTTAGCCAAGGGGAGGAACACTGGTTGATGCGCACCAGCACGGTGCGGCCCTCGAACTGCTCGGAGCGGTTGCGCACGAATCTGGGCCAGGCCTCAGCGCCTGGTATCAACGCCTTCAGGTTGGCCATCATCTGGCAGCCGTTGCACACCCCCAAGGCCAGACGGTCGGCGGCGAAGAAGCTGGCGAAGCCGTCGCGCACCTGCCCGTGATGCTGGATGCTCTTGGCCCAGCCGCCGCCGCCGCCGAGCACATCCCCATAGGAGAAGCCGCCGCAGGCGGCCAGCGCCGGAAAGTCGGCCAGCCTGACTTGGCCGGAGAGGAGATCCGTCATGTGGACATCGATGCTGATGAATCCGGCCGCGTCGAAGGCGGCGGCCATCTCCAGTTGGCCGTTGACCCCCTGCTCCCGCAGGATGGCGATGCGCGGCCTGGCGCCACCGATGTGGAAGACGCCTGCCGCACTTCCCACAGGAGCGGGCTGGCGGTCGGGAAAGCCACCAGGAAAGGTCTGGCGGCTTGCGGCTGGCGCATGGCCAGGGTCAGCGGCGGCGATGGGGGCCGGCTGGGGAACGCTGGGGTCAAAGCTCAACCAAGCCTGCTGGCCTGGATCTTCCGCATCGATGCCGGCATATTCCGCATCCGCCGCATCGGGGTCGTCGCGCAAGCGCTGCATTCGATAGCTCGGCTCCGCCCAGCGGCGCTGCCAGAGGGTACGGTGCGTCTCCAGGACTAGTTCGCCCTGATGATGGATGCGTAGGCGTTCATCCGTGCGCGGCGCGCCTAGCTCAACCACCGGCACACCCGCAAAGGCCGCCTGCACAGACCGCGCCTGGCCTTCGCGCACCTGCAGCACCAAGCCCGGCTCTTCGCAAAACAGGGCGGCCAGCAAGTCCTCATCCGCCACCTGCAAATCCCAGCCCAAGCGGCTGGCGAAGGCCATTTCCGCCAAGGTGGCCAGCAGGCCGCCATCGGAGCGGTCGTGGTAAGCAAGCAGCGCCCCCGCACGGTTCAACCGCAAGACGGTCTTCAGCGCCGCGCCCAAGGCTTGCGGATCATCCACATCCGGGCATTCATCGCCCAATTGGCCGTAGCACTGGGCTAGGGCGCTGCCGCCGAGACGCCTGCGGCCGGCGCCCAGATCCACCAGCAACAACACGGAGGGCGTACGGCGCAGCAAGGGCGTGAGAGTGCGGCGCGCGTCCCGCACCGGGGCGAAGGCGGAAGCCACCAGGGTCATGGGGGCGATCACTTCGCGTCGCCGCGCCCCATCCCGCCAGCGGGTGGCCATGGATAGGCTGTCCTTGCCCACCGGGATGGCCACGCCCAACTGCGGGCAAAACTCCATGCCCACCGCCCGCACCGCTTCAAACAGGGCCTGCTCCTGCACATCGGCGCCAGCGGCGGCCATCCAGTTGGCGGAAAGAACCACCCGCTTGAGATCCTCAACATCGGCGGCGAACAGGTTGGTCAGCGCCTCCGTCACCGCCATGCGGGCGGAGGCGGCGGGATTGATCAAGGCCAGCGGCGGGCGCTCGCCCATGGCCATGGCCTCGCCGCGCTGGGTGCGGTAGCCAGCCAGGGTCACCGCCACATCGCTCACGGGCACTTGCCAGGGCCCCACCATCTGCTCCTGTCCCACCAGCCCCGTGATGCTGCGGTCGCCTATGGTGATGAGAAACTGCTTGCTGGCCACCGCCGGAAAGCCCAGTACGCGCAAGGCGGCTTCCTCCAGGGGCACGCCGGAAAGCTGCAATGGCTGCAGTGGCGGTGCTGCGCACTCGATGCTGCGGCGCATGGTCGGCGTCTGGCCGAACAGCACGGACAGCGGCAGATCCACCGGATGGTTGCCGAAGGCTTCGTCATGCACCACTAGGGCCGCTTCCTCAGTGGACTCCCCCAACAGCGCCCAAGGACAGCGCTCCCGTTCGCAGAAGGCCTGGAACTGTTCCAACTGTGGGGCGGCGATGCCCAGCACATAGCGTTCTTGGGCTTCGTTGCTCCATATTTCCAGCGGAGACATGCCGGGATCCGCATTGGGCACCCGGCGCAGTTCGAACCGTCCGCCGGCGCCGGCATCCCGCACCAGTTCCGGCAGGGCGTTGGAGAGCCCGCCGGCGCCCACGTCGTGAATCAGCAGGATGGGGTTGCGCTCCCCTAGGGCGGTGCAGGCATCGATGACTTCCTGGCAGCGGCGCTGCATCTCCGCGTTGTCGCGCTGCACGGAGGCGAAATCCAAGGCTTGCGAACTGGCCCCGGCGCTCATGCTGCTGGCCGCGCCGCCGCCCAGACCGATGAGCATGGCTGGGCCGCCAAGCACCACCAGCGCCGTACCCGGCGGAAAGCCCTTGGCCTGCACATGGCCCAGGCGCACCGTGCCCATCCCGCCGGCCACCATCACCGGCTTGTGGTAGCCCCGCACCAGTTCCGGGTCCGCCGGATCGGGCTGCTCAAAGGTGCGGAAGTAGCCGGCCAGGCCCGGGCGCCCGTATTCGTTGTTGAACGCGGCGGCGCCGATGGGACCCTCCAGCATGATGTCCAGGCTGGCGGCCATGTGGCTGGGGGTGGGGGTGCCCGTCTCCCAGGGTTCTGGATGGCCTGGGATGTTCAGATGGGAGGTGGTGAAGCCGGTCAGGCCGGCCTTGGGCTTGGCGCCGCGGCCCACCGCCCCTTCATCGCGGATCTCTCCGCCGCTGCCGGTGGCGGCACCAGGATAGGGGGCGATGCCGGTGGGATGGTTGTGGGTCTCCACCTTCATCAACAGGGGCGCCTGCTCCGCAACATAGCCGTAGCGACGCCCTTCCGGATGCGCCCCCTTTGGGTGGACAAAAAAGCGCTGCGTCTGGTGGCCTTCGATGACTGCCGCGTTGTCCGCATAGGCGCTCAGAATGCCGGCGCCGCCGATGGCTTGGGTGCTGTTGCGGATCATGTCGAACAAGGACTGGGGCTGGCGGGCGCCGTCCAGGGTCCACTGTGCGTTGAAGATCTTGTGCCGGCAGTGCTCCGAGTTCGCCTGGGCGAACATCATCAGCTCGGCATCCGTCGGATCCCGCCCAAGCGCCTGGAACGCGCTGCCTAGATAGGCGATCTCGGCGTCGGAAAGGGCTAGGCCCAAGGCGCTGTTGGCCTGCTCAAGGGCCTCGCGTCCCTGTGCGCGCACCGGCACGGTGGCCAAGGGCTTGGGCCTTTGCGCCTCGAACAGCCGCGAGAAGTGCGCTTCGTCCAGCGGCGCCTCCGTCATCCGATCATGGAGTTGCTGCAGGGCCGGCCCCGCCAAGGGCGCGGCGGCGAACCAGCGTACGCCCCGCTCCACCCGTACGACTTGGCGCAGACCGCAGATGTGGAAAATGTCAGTGGCCTTGCTTGACCAAGGGGAGATGAGGCCCAGGCGCGGCATGATGGTGACGATGTGCCGGCCCTCCGGTTCCGGCAAGTCCCGCTGCGGGCCGTAGTTCAACAGGGCCGCGGCGCGTTGCCGCTGCGCGGCGGAGAGGGGCTCCGTCAGCGCCAGCACATGGACGAACTCCGCGTACAGAACCGCCACCCCCAATGCCGCCTTGCGCTTGGCCTGTCCGAAGCGGGACAACGACGGCAGGCCGGCCAGCGCCAAGACTTCGCTCACGAACGCCGCGCCTGAAAGAACTTCTGCATCAGCACCCGGCACTGCGCTTGCAAAACCCCGCCGGTGACCGCCACACGGTGATTGTGGGCCGGGCTTGCCAACGCCTGCCCCTGGCTTTCCACCGCACCGGTGCGCGGCTCCCAAGCGCCGAACACTAGGCGCTTGATGCGGGCATGCACCAAGGCCCCGGAACACATCATGCAAGGCTCCAGGGTGACATAGAGCGTGGCGCCCACCAGCCGATGATTGCCGCAACGGGCCGCCGCATCCCGCAAGGCGTTGATTTCGGCATGGGCGGTGGGGTCCCGGGCGCCGATGGTCCGGTTGCGGCCCTGCTGTACCGACGTGCCGCCCGCGGCGTACACCAGCACCTCGATGACAGGCACTTCGCCAGCAGCGCCAGCCTGATCCGACAGCGCCAGGGCGGCGCGCACCCAATCCTCGTTGGCGACGGCGTTCACGGGGGCTGATCCCCTCGGGCTGCATTACTCCCACTCGATGGTCGCCGGGGGTTTGCTGGACACATCGTAGACCACGCGGGAGACGCCCTGAATCTCGTTCAGGATGCGCCCGGAAACGCGCTCGATCAGTTCGTGCGGCAGGGGCGCCCAGCGGGCGGTCATGAAGTCCACGGTCTGCACGGCGCGCAGGGCGATCACGTGCTCGTAGCGCCGGGCGTCGCCGACCACGCCCACCGACTTCACCGGCAGATAGACGGCGAAGGCTTGGGCCACCCTGTCGTAATGGCCGGCGCGGCGCAGTTCCTGCAGAAATATCGCGTCCGCCTCCCGCAGCACCTCCACATAGGCGGGCTTCACCTCACCAAGAACGCGCACCCCAAGGCCCGGCCCCGGGAAGGGATGGCGGTTGATCAGGGCCTCCGGCAGGCCAAGGCGCAGCCCCAACGCCCGCACTTCATCCTTGAACAGTTCGCGCAGGGGCTCCACCAGTTCAAACGCCATGCGCTCCGGCAGCCCGCCCACATTATGGTGGGATTTGATCACCTCGGCCTTGCCGTGGACGCTGGCCGCGGACTCGATCACGTCCGGATAGATCGTGCCCTGGGCCAGCCAGCGCACGCCCTCAAGCTGCTTGGCGGCCCGCGCAAAGACATCTATGAAGGTGTTGCCGATGACGCGGCGCTTGTCCTCCGGGTCATCCACCCCGGCCAGCCTGGCGAAGAACTCCTGGCGGGCGTCCACCGTCACCAGATTGAGGTTCAGCACGTTGGTGGGAGCGAAAGTGCGCTCCACCTCGCTGCGTTCATCCTTGCGCAGCAGGCCGTTGTCCACGAATACGCAAGTGAGCTGCTCGCCCACCGCCCGGGACAGCAGCGCCGCCACCACGCTGGAGTCCACGCCGCCGGACAGGCCAAGCACCACCTTGTCCGGGCCGATCTGCCGCTTGGCGCGCGCGATGGCGTCCTGGACGATGTTCTCCGGCGTCCACAGCCCTTCGCAGCCGCAGATGTCCCGGGCAAAGCGCCGATAGATGGCGGCGCCCTGATCCGTATGGGTCACTTCCGGGTGGAACTGCAAGCCGAACCAAGGCTGCTTATCGTGCTCCATGGCGGCCACGGGGGCGCTGTCCGTGGCGGCGGTGACCTGAAAGCCCGGCGGCGCCTTGGACACCTTATCCCCGTGGCTCATCCACACGGCCAACTGGCCATCCGCATTGAAAGACAGCCCGGAAAGCAGCCTTGAGGCGCCGTTGGCGCGCATCTGGGCGGGGCCAAACTCCCGCTGCGGAGAGGGCGCAACGGCGCCGCCGAAATGGCTGGCCATGGCCTGCATCCCATAGCAGATGCCCAGCACCGGCACGCCCAATTCGAACGTCCCTGATGGAATGCCCGGCGCCGCCTCGCCGGCCACGGATTCCGGCCCGCCGGACAGGATGATGCCTCTGGGACGCTGACGGGCAAGCCCTTGCGCATCCACGTCACAGGACAGGATTTCCGCATACACCCCGGCTTCCCGCACCCGCCGGGCAATGAGCTGGGTGTACTGCGAGCCAAAGTCGATGATGAGCAGCCGTTGCTCGTGGATGTCTCCGCTCACTGCCGTGGGCGCGGACCGATGGCGGGGGCGGCAATCATCGCAATGGGTAGTTGGGCGCTTCCTTCGTGATCGCCACGTCATGGACGTGGTTCTCCGCCATGCTGGCCGCGCTGATACGCACGAACTTCGGGGCGGCGCGCATGGTTTCGATATCGGCGGCGCCAGTGTAGCCCATAGCCGCCCGCAGGCCGCCGACAAGCTGATGCACGATGGGCCCCACCGGCCCGCGGTACGGCACACGGCCTTCAATGCCCTCCGGCACCAGCTTGCGGCCGTCGCTCTCCATCTCTTGGAAGTAGCGATCGCTGGAGCCGTAGCGGTCCCCCATGGCGCCCATGGAGCCCATGCCTCGGTAGGACTTGTAGGTGCGTCCTTGGTAAAGCTCCACTTCTCCTGGCGCTTCGTCCGTGCCGGCGAACAGGCTGCCCACCATCACCGAACTGGCCCCGGCGGCAATGGCTTTGGCGATGTCCCCGGAATAGCGGATGCCGCCATCGGCGATCACCGGCACTTCCACTTCATTGGCGGCCGCTGCGGCCTCCGCCACGGCGGTCACCTGGGGCACGCCGATGCCGGCCACCACCCTGGTGGTGCAGATGGACCCCGGGCCGATGCCCACCTTGATGGCGTCGGCCCCTGCCGCCAGCAGCGCCTGGGCGCCGGCCTTCGTGGCCACGTTGCCGCCGATCACCTGCATGTGCGGATAGCGTTGCTTGATGAGGCTCACTTGGTTCAGCACCGCCTGGGCGTGGCCGTGGGCGGTGTCCACCACAATGACGTCCGCGCCAGCCTCGATGAGGGCGTCCACCCGCTCGTCCGTATCCACCGCAGCGCCCACGCCGGCGCCCACCCGCAACTGCCCCGCCTCATCCTTGCAGGCGTTGGGGAAGGCTTGGGATTTGTGGAT
Organism: uncultured Pseudomonadales bacterium; assembly: GCA_964348115.1. Lineage (GTDB taxonomy): Bacteria > Pseudomonadota > Gammaproteobacteria > Pseudomonadales > Azotimanducaceae > Azophilus. The sequence goes on along the minus strand of CAYGBY010000046.1, from coordinate 6,463 downwards.
GTCCTTCACCGTCACCATGCCCCTAAGCTCAAAGGCGGCGTTCACCAACAACACCTTCTCTATGCGGTGTTCATGCAGCAGCTTGGTGATCTTATCGAAGCTGGCGTCCTCCGGGGCGGTGACCAGCTTGTCCTTCGGCGTCATCGCATGGCGCACCAAGGCGTCCAGACGCTTCTCGAAGCGCACGTCCCGGGCGGTGACAATTCCCACCAAACGGTCGCCCTCCACCACCGGCACCCCGGAGATGCCATGTTCCTGGGTCAAAGCCAGCAGTTCCGCCACGGTCCGGTTGGGGCTGATGGTGATGGGATCCCGGATGATGCCGGTCTCGTACTTCTTCACCGCCCGCACCTCGCGGCTCTGCGCATCGATGCTCATGTTCTTGTGCACCACGCCAATGCCCCCCTCCTGGGCCACGGCGATGGCCAAGCGCGCCTCCGTCACCGTATCCATGGCGGAGGACATGATGGGCATGTTCAGGCTGATGCTGCGGGTCAGCCGCGTCTTGAGATCCACCTCTGAAGGCAGCACCTGTGAATGGGCGGGCAGCAGCAAGACATCATCAAACGTGAGCGCATCGTAGGCGATTCGCAACATTTGTGCATCCCCACAAAAGGGGAATTCTACTCGAATCCTCTAGCGGACGAGAAGGCTTTCGTCACCACTTCGGGAGCTCCCGCTAAGGCGGCTCACACTCCGACGACGCACGGGCATGTGCGCCCTGAAGCGGTTGCAGCCAACGATGGGATAGGCGTTCCCCTCCGACCCGGCGACGCCTCCCGCAACAGTTCCGCCACGCACGCTCGACGACGAGAAGCATCCCGTGCCGTCCACCGACAGCAGGCAAGTGGCCCAGATGGGTGAAGTCCCTCAAGGCGGCGCACATGCTTGTTCTCGACGACGGCGAACTGTTTCACATCCGACCAGTCGCTGCTATCAGGTATCATCGAAGTTGACGAACTTGGCTTGGGCGCCCCGAATCGCGCCGTCGCCGGCGCGGTATAGCCGAGCATCACGCCGTTAACAACCATGCGATGAAAGGCGCGATTGCGCGCCTCAAGGGTCATCCCTTCCGTACGGGCCAGTTTGCGGAAAGCGCCGTCGAGCGCCGCAGTGGGAAGGTTCGGATTGAACCGACGGAGTGCGTCGCGGAGCCGCTGCTCCAGCACGACCTCGCCGTAGTCGGTCCGCTCCGCGCCCGCCGCATCGGGGGCGATGTCGGGGCTGTGGGCTTTGTACCAGCCGGGGGCCTCCAACCAGCCGAGGGGAGCGTCTTCAACTACGGATTCGGTGAGCATGGCCATCAGGCGACGGCTTTGCCCGGACAGTTTTGCTCAAACAGCCGGTCCAAAGGCTAGGCAGAAATCGAAGCCACAGTGCGGATTCCCGGCCTGGGTGAAGACGTTCGAATCGATAAGATAGGCCGTCATCCCACCACTCAGGCTTCGCGCCCGAGATTGTCGACAAACACAGCCTTGCGCCACGGCGCAAAGGCGAGGTCGAGACGCACGGGTAGGTCGCGTAGGCGGCGTGGGTAGCGGTATCATAGGCGGTGAGGAATCCGCGTGATGCACATCTCGGATTCGGTGTTCTCTTGCGCAACGGAAGCCAATGATCCTAGACCGGACATCGGGTGTACAGTTGTCAACTACCTTCCCACCTTTGTTTAGTCGGCGGGCGTGGACGAAAGTCAATGTGAATGTTTCCGCAATTGTTGGGCGCATTGTCTCGAAATGGCCTCCGCGAAGTCGCACGGCAGCGCATTGCCGATCATGTTGCAGGCATAGTCCATGTACGGCGTATCGAGACGGTAGTCGCGCGGAAACGTTTGAATTAGCGCAGCTTCCCGAACAGAGATGGTCCGGTCGGCGTCCGGGTGCCCGAATCGGCCCTTACTAAAGGTCGTGCATCCGGCGGTGATAGTGGGCGCAGGCCGGTCCCATTCCATCCTACCGTAGACATTGGTGAACCCGATATAGCCGTCACGATGGCAGTTGGGTCGAAGACGCTCGGGGATCTGTCGCCAAGTCGCTCCGGCTGTGGCTGTTCGCAACCGTTCGAGATTTTTGGCGGATAGGTCACGGACGATGTGCCAATCGGACCGTTCAACATTGCCGTTGGCCTTGGCCTTGGCCTGTGACAGTGTAACGGGCTTGGGCATCCCCGCGATCGCGTCGCGTACGGTTCGCCAAGGCGCGAGACTATGGGTGGGGGAACGCGAGTGCGTAGGGTCGGGAAGTGGGATCTTGAAACCTAACCCACCCAAAAGGACAAGCCGCCGTCGGTACTGAGGAACGCCGAAGTCGGCGACCTGGAGAACTCTGTCCGTAAGTACGTAACCGAGGGTTTGGAGCCGGTCGCGCAACTGGCGGTAGAGCGGTTCACCTTTCTGCATAAGTCCAGGGACGTTTTCCATCATGATCGCTCTGGGCAGCGTTTCCTCTGTAAGGCGGGCAATCTCGAGAACGAGTTCGTTGCGCGGGTCTTTCCTGCCCCTGTACTTGGCGGTGAGGCTCGTGAACCCTTGACATGGTGGGCAACCGGCCAGAAGGTCTATCCGGTCGGTCCCGGCGTGTTTCAACAGCGCGGCACCGGACACTGTGGAGATGTCCTGGTTCAGGCTGCGGACCTCCGGGTGATTGGCTTTGTACGTGGCGAATGCATGGTGCTCCAGCTCAATGGCGGCGACGACACGAAATCCCGCACGTTTGAGGCCGACGGTGAGTCCGCCACCGCCGGCGAAGGCATCAATAGCTGTTAGAGTCATCTCGTTCAGTCGTCCGCAGACATCGCTGCCGTTGTGTCGCGCTGGCGCTTTGCCTCCTGAAGGAAATCCTGATGGACCTGCTCCGTCTTGAGAAGGAACGCGGTCCAGTTCATATGGGTCAGCTTTCCCCTCTCGCGGTAGCCTTCGAAGGCAGCGAGTTGGGTACCGGTCAGGGCAAGGCTGTCGCACACCACGGTGACGTGGAAGTCCTTGAAAGTCTTGCCAAACTTGGCATGACTAGGGTCTCTTAGGAACTTGTCCATGTTCTGGTGGTAAGCAACGATCCTATCCATCTCTGGATTAGTCAGCCTGTGGCGGGGCTTCTTGATCTCGATGATCTGCACCGTGCCCTCTTGGCTTGAAAGGACGAAATCCGGTCGCCTCCCCGCCTGCTGGAAGTCCGACAGCAAGATGGGCTCACCCGTCTGCTCTTCGTAGTACTTCTCGAACTCCCTTCGGAGGCGGGAGAAGGTCTGGTTTTCAATGACTGGCGCCCACTCAGGGTTGACCACCCAAGGAGCGTCCACGATGAGCTGTTGAAGGTCGTTTTCGGCGGTGTCTTCGGCGTCCTTGAGAACCTTCAGGCGCTTCACCACCTTAAGACGATCTTCGGCGATCCGACCAAACGAGGATAACTCCGCCAGGCGAGCAGTCCGTAAGAAGGCAGCTAGCACGGAGAGCGGTCTTTCTGCGTCAGCAACGGCCTCCTTCATCATCGAGTTAAGCGTGATGTGCGGCGCGAGGGTGATGCTCAGGTCGACCAGTTCGTTTACGACACTGACATCTTCGGCCTCACCGCGGCTCATCGTGCGGCCGAAGGAACGGGCTACCTCTCCAGCGCGCTCGCGGATGCTTTGATGGTCGTCTGCTGGATACGCGTTAAGAACTCGGGTGTCGACATCGCCTGTTTCAAGGAACAGTTCCAAGGTCGCCTTCCGCATGGGATCCCGCGACAGGGCACCGATCCGTTTGACTATCCCTTGGCCCCAAGTCTGAAACGCCGCTGCAAGTTCGTCGGACCACAGAATGTCTCGTCGATCGGTTTGTATAAGGTCTTCGTCCTCGTCGAGCCAATCCGCGTGAAGTTCGCCGACGAGGTAGGAGCGGATGTTGTGTTCTCCGGTAAAGCCCGCCCGTTGGTTAAAGATGGAGGTCTGAGCAGCGATCTTGCCGCGGCAATAGATTCTGACGCCAGCCATGAGATCGTCGCTGTAGGGAGCCTTCGAGTAAGCCATCCAGCCGGCGAGAGCATAGAAAATGCCGTCGTGACTGAATCCGGCGGAGAGACTCGACTCGCGTGTGCCGTCTGGACCCATTGCCATGCCGTCGTCTCGAAACGTGATCCTAGTGTTCGGCATGGTGTCGATGTGGAATTCGCCGACAGTCTCCGGCGAAGAATCACATTTCGTGTTGTCTGAGAGCAGGATCCCCCAGTCTGGCGACCTGATGCCGAAACGCTGGGCAAGCTGGCGACCGAGAACGCCGATGTCAGGAACTTTTCGGTAATTGAAGTTCTTAAGGACAATCTGAGTGCCCGGCTTCTCGGAGAGCGACTCGTTTCGGTTGCCGACCTCCGGCTTGTATCGTTCGTCGGGCTCGTTCTGGGGCGCCACAATGCCGTCATAGTCGAGAACTATGTGGGATGTACGGTAGCCGGAGCGAGAAGAGTCACCGCCGTCTGCGGTAATAAAGTCACCGCCAGCGCTGATCACTTCGATGGTCTTGCAGATGCCGAACGGGGCCAGTTTACCGACACCCTTGCGGCCCATCACCTTGCGGTTGAAGCGCGGCGATGCGCTGCCTCGGTTGGGATCGTCGCGTCGTTCCGCGCCTACTACCAAGAAGAAGTCTTGCATTTGCTGCGGGGTCATGCCGCTGCCGTTGTCGACGACTTGGATGTCGAATCCCTTGTCGGCGATATCGCCCCCCGCACGGGTCGCGAGAAACTGACCCATGGGAGCGCGAACGGTGACCTCTGTAGCGTCGGCGTCGTATGAGTTGGCGATGAGTTCCGCGATGACCGCGGATACCTTGTCGTAGAGTTTGACGCCCAACTTGTCGACCGTAAGGCGCGAGATCCTCATCGAATAGTCTACGGCCATGCCCGGTCCTCTTGTACGTCCCACCCGACAGCGCCCAAGCTTGACGGTATATCGGTTGGCCGGCGGCCGCTGCTTCGATGAGCCACACGACCGCCCGGCGCACACGCTGGGGAGTATGCCACACGACACCTCCCCCCGGCCAGAAAATGTCTTGGTCCAGCAGGTCTTTCTCACGCTAGTTCTGTTAGGGAAGGGACCTGGGGTGGATTCTGCATGGGCCGTGCGCGGCGGATGGTGTTGGGGGATTTTGCGCTGGCTTTCCCGTGCCGGATGTGCGATGAAGGGGCATGGACACGCGGTCGCGCATGCAAGCCCACCCTGTCTGCGTGGGGAGGCCGGAAGGATTCCGCCTTGCGGATGTGGAGGTTCGGCTGGCGGCGCCGTTGGAGCGCCCGCCGCGGGACGCACCGATGGACGAGCGGCATTGTCTTGGCTTCCACCGGCTCGCGGCGCGGGGCATTCAGCATGTCGCGGTCGAAGCGCAGCAGCGAGGGGTGCTTCAGGCCGAACGCCACCAGCCCCGACATCAAACAATCCGTCAGGTTCAGTCCCCAGTTGGCAACGCCATCCTCGATGCGTTCGAAACAGCCGCGAACAACCCGGAGCAGTCCCGGTGCGCTCAATGTCCTGCGGAGGAACATGTTGGACATGTTCCATCTCCCGGCACCCCAAAAAAACGCCACCATGATGCTGTTTCGGGGGAAAAGTTTGCAGAAGGCTTTGTTCTCCCTCCACAGCCCGCGATTGCACTTGGCTGGAGCGACTGGCGGGAATTGCTGTCACCACTCAGATGGGAGTGGCGCCGCATAACCCGCATCAGTGTCCGCCACCCCCTTAGCCGCTGCGCCAACTTCACCGCAAACTGCCAAGACTGTCCTCAAGGCGCCACTCCGATGAGGACCAGCGGGACCGCCGGAGTGCCGCGTCCCTGCCGAAGAATATTGAGAAGATCCCGTTCATAGTAGGGTACGCCGGAGGACATGTTCGCCTCGAGCTCCTTCATGGGCAGGATCTCCACGCCGACGTCGATGAGGTCGGACACAAAGAACGCCATATGCTTCACAAACAGATCGTGAGCCACAAAGGCGTACTTGCCGAACTGAACCTCAACGGCAACTCGATTCTTGACGAAATCCGTCTGGTTGTAGGACTCAATTGCATCCCGCCCGGCGCTTACAATTGCGTCCCGCTGCTGGTCTGGATTCAGGGTGTGAATGCGCCGCAGGAGCTTCGCGTCCGAGGTCACCCAGAACGATCTTCGCCTGCTTCGCCAACCCCTTGCTTGAAATCCTTCAGCCATCGCCTTGTTCATGCCAACCGGGGAATAAAGCCGCTGTCCCTGCTTGGTTTTCTCCTGCGACAGCTTGGTTCGACAGGCCTCCGCGTCAACGGACTCAATCACATCAAGCACTTCTTTCCAAAGCTGCTTACGGTGGACGAGGAGATATTCCTCACCATTCAGATGGGAGTGGCGCTCCACAACCCGCATCAGTGTCCGCCATTGCGTTTCGCCGGATCGTAGATCGGCTTTCCCATCGGCCGTCGACTCATCCTTCCTTGACGCAACGCCTCCACCCGCTCCCACGCAACGTCA
>CAYGBY010000045.1:5554-18949 GCA_964348115.1 uncultured Pseudomonadales bacterium | reverse complement strand
CCACATAGGCGCCTAGAATGGTCCAGTTGAGTTCGCCGAACTCTCCCATGCCGCGCCCCCTTTTCGCCCTGCTGGTTTCCTGCACGCGGGCCTAGTCCAGAGCAGGCGGAACCGACGGTGACGCGGCGGGCGCCGGGAGAAGAACGCCTGGGGAAGCTCTGAACAAGTCCCGCAAGCCCAGAGGATTCCACAGGGCCTGAGGGCAAGGCGCGGCGAAGCCGTGCGGCAGGCCCCACGCAATGAGCCGCAAAATCGCCAGCGCGCCCTTTAGGCCCTCCCGAGGGGCGCCCCGCGGCGGGCGTACTGTGGAATCGCCGCCACGCTGCAGGTTGCCTTCCCATGACTGCAGCGCCATCTCCGGCCGCAAACAGCGGGGCGCTTGGCGAACGCGGCCTGTTCCGAGGCGCCCTAGTATCTGTAGCTCAGGGTCACTCCCCAATGGCGGGGCGCACCATAGTCCGTCACCGCTACGTCGCCGCCAAAGCGTGTGGAGTTCATCAGCACGGCTTCGTCCTCCAGGTTGTTGACGAAGGCGCGAACGCTCCAGTCTTGGCTGGCGTCGCGCCAAGTGACGCTGAGGTCAGTCTTGGTGAAGGAATCCTGGTTGCCGTAGAACCAGGGTGAGTCATCCGTGCGGTAGCTGCTTGAGTAGAAGAAGGTGATCGCCGGCAGCAGGGATCCGGAGGAGCCGAGGTCCACCAAGTAGCTGCCCAAAAGGGTGATGGTGGCGTCCGGTGAATAAGCCACCTGATCCCCATCCAACTGGAACAGGTTGTCTTGCGAGCCGATGCTGAAGTTGCCGCCTTCCTGATAGACGTTGGGCAGCACGAAGTCCCCATACTCGGCGCTCTGCAGGGACAGCCTCGCACCCAGGGTGAGCTGCTCCGTGGCCAGCCAGTCCAACTCAACTTCGATGCCGATGGCTTCGATCTCCCCGGCGTTGTCGGAAAAGGCCAAGGTGGTGACGCCTGTGTCCACGAAGCGGGTCGCCAACAGATCCTCAAAGTCGTTGTAGAACAAGGAGGCGTTGAGCAGCACCCGGCCATCCGCCAAGCGGTTTTTGCTGCCCAGCTCATAGGCCGTGACCAGTTGTTCGTCATAGGAGTTCACGCCTTGGAAAGCGCCCTGCTGGTTGCCGGCCAGGAAGCCGGTGGAGACCGTGGCGTAGAACATGGCGCCTTCGTCCAGGTCCAGTTCCGCCCCGGCCCGCCAAGTGACCTTGCTCCAATCTCCCTCGCCATCCGCCGTCTGCAGTACGGAGAAGTCCAGTTGCGAAGTGTTGGCGGGGTTTTGGCCGTAGATCTCCCAGGTGCGCTCGTCATCCGTGTAGCGCAAGCCGCCGATCAGGCGCAACCTGTCCGTCAGGGCGTAGCGCGCCTCCCCATAGAACGCCAAGGAATCCGTATCCACCCGGATCTGATTGGCCCAGGAGGCGTAGGCGTTGATGTCCGGCGGCGACACGGGCACGTTATTCTGGGTGGAGGCGAAGTCGTACCAAAGGAAGGCGTTGTCCAGATCTTCCTGCAGCAGGAAAATGCCGACCACCCACTCCAACGGACCGTCCGTCGCGGAGGTCAACTGCAGTTCCTGCATGGTGGTTTCCGAGGTGATGTCGTTGCCGCAGGCAGTGGTGCTGTAGGCGGACATGTCGCAGTCCGCCCAGCGGTACTCCTCGTAATCCATATCGGCGATGGTCACCTTCAGGTCCGCAAAGCCCAGGCTCCAGTTCAGTTCCAGGCCTAGGGTGGTCTCCTCCAGGTCCCGCTCGGTGCGAACATCATCCGGGATGCGGTAAGGGGAGTCGGTGGTGGCTTGCGCTGTGTCCAGCCCTGGGGTCGCCACGGCGTCAAAGCCGGCGCCATAGCGCCCACAGGTGCCCGCGCATTCGTCTGAACGGCCGATGCGCGGGCGCATCACCCCGCTCACGCCGTTGGTGAGCCCGGTGGCCAAGTTCACGGGAACACCTTCCGCGTAGTAGCCGAAATGCCCATTGCCGTTGCCGTCGTCAGCCCAGTGCTCGATGCGCAGATTCACGTCCAGCACATCGCTGGGGGCAAACAGCAGCTGCCCCCGCACAAAGGTGGTGTCCGCGTCCTTCAAGCCGCCGTCGTCGCCGATGGTCAGGTTCTTCACGTAGGGGTCACGGAGTTCACGCACGCCCGCCACGCGCAGGGCCGCCTGATCGCTGACCGGCAGGTTGATGAAGCCTTCGCCGCGAAACAGCGAGTAGTCCCCACCCCTGGCCGCGAAGCCGAAGTCCATCTCCTGCGTGTCAGGACGGTTGGTGATCACGTGCACCAAGCCGCCGAAAGAGTTGCGCCCAAAGAGCGTGCCCTGGGGTCCGCGCAGGACCTCCACCCGGTCAACATCCACAAAGCCGGCCAGGGCTTGGCCATGGCGGGGGCGATAAAGACCGTCTGTGTAGAAGGAAACGGCCACGTCATTGGCCTCGATCTGCTTGGTCCTGGCCCCGCGCAGGGCCGGCCGCGGGTCCGCCCCTGACAGGCCCATGTGCAGCCCAGGCGCCAACTTGTCCAAGCGAAACAGGTCGTTGACGCCCAACTCCCGCAGCCGTTCCCCGGTGACGGCGGTGACGGCAATGGAGATATCCTGCACGCTCGCGGCGCGCTTGGTGGCGGTGACCACCACTTCCTCGATGACCAGATCTTGCTGCGCCCACAGCTTGATGGGCGCCGCGGCAACCGCCGCTACTAGGCAGCGCAGAAGGATCCTGCTTGCGTTCGGTGACATTGGAGTTCTCCTTTCCCCTACATTTTGGATGGGCTTTGGATGGGCCAAGCCTGAAAAAGGAGGCTACTGTAGTTCTACTTGACTGCGAATGCAAGCCAAATTGGCCCAAGCCGGCATCTCCCCTGACCGCACGCAACCGCCAATGCAAACAACCAGCGTCCCTGGCCGCCACAGGGCGGGACAGCGAGTCAGACCAACTGCGCCAGCACGCCCAACCCATCGAATAGAGTCCAGTCCTGGACGATGCGGCCCCGCAGCGTCCGCCAATGGCTGACGCCCAGGATGAACACCGGGCGGTCGCTGGCCCGGACGCCCTGGTATTCGTCCTGATGGTGCGCGGCCACGCCCCAGCGAACGGCGATGCTTCGGCCGTTTTCACCCCAAGGCTGCACGGAAACCCGGTCCACTGCGACCTTGGCTTCGGCGAACGCGGTCCGCAGGGCGGCGAAGTGCCCGGCGATGGCCGTCGCCCCGGAGTAGCGTTCAATGGGCGAGCGGTGCAGCACCGCATAGGGGGCGTAGAGAGACGGCAGGCGCACTGCGTCGGCGTCTGCCCAGCAAGCCTCAAGCACTCGGCGGGCAAAGGGCGCCAGCGCATGTTGAACGCTTGGCTGGGCGGCCGTTCGGGCCAGTTCCCGCCCAAGCCAAGCGCCCGTGGCCGCATCCCGCCGCCGCCGGATGCGTCGGGCGGCCGGCAGGGGAGCAAAGCCCAATTGGCCAAGCAGGGCCAAGCCGTCGCGAATTAGCCACTCCCGGGTGATGACGCCATGCTCAACCAGGCAATCGGCAATGGCCGCCACGCGCACCGCCTTGCCGGTGGCCGGGCCATGGGCGGAACGTCCGAGGTTGGTCATGGGGCTGATGATGCGATGGGAGGACAGGAACGCGCCTTCGCCCTGCGGCGACCAGATCACTTCCTCCCCTAACAGAAGCCGGTCGGGAAAAGCGTCAAGGTAGGCATGGGTGCCGTCCACCACCTGCTGGGCGCCCTGCACCAGCCCATCGAGGGCGTAGAGCGTGCAGTCGGGGGCATAGTATTGATGGATCAGGTCGACGCCGCGCTGCTCCCAGATTTCAAAGGTGATGCCAAGAATGTAGTCCACGGGATGCGACTGGGCGCCATAGGCGCCGCGAACGGTCTTTCCTCCGAAGGAGCCTTGCATCAGCCGCCATCCTCTATGTCCATTCGCCAAGTTGCGGATCTTGCCATGCGGCTGGTCCGCAGGAAGGATGTTCGCCTCTCTTGCCGTATTTTTGCATTCGCAGTAGCCTTTGTTCCGCATTTTCCTGCATTCGCAGTACTTTTCCCTCAAGCAATTAAGCCATTCCCCATGAGTGAAACATCCGGCGACCGGGCTTGGTCAAGAGCGGAGCTTGCCGGCCTTCTGGTGCGCTACGACAGCCTGATTCCCTGCACCACCGCCTTTGTGGATGCCCGCACCCCGGGCAGCGACCGGAAGGAGAACTTCACCATCATCGGCCCAGGCGTGGCGGAAAATCCAGATCAGCATGTGCACATAGAGACGAGGCACGGCTTTAATGTCGGCGGCGCGCGGCAGCCGCCCCGCTGCGTGAACTCCCAGCACAGCCACGAGACCGCGGAGGTGTTTGTGGTCCACAGCGGGCGTTGGGCGTTCTACCTAGGCGAAACTGGGGAGGATGCGCAGGTCACCCTGACGCCCGGAGACATCATCTCCATTCCCACCAGGGTGTTCCGGGGTTTCGAGAACGTGGGGGAGGACACCGGTTTTCTGTTCGCCGTGCTGGGCGGGGATGATCCGGGGCGGGTCACCTGGGCGCCCTACGTCTTTGCCGCCGCGCAGCGCCACGGCCTAGTGCTGCTGGAGAACGGCGCCCTGGTGGACCTCACCCAAGGACAAGCCGTACCGGCAGACGTGGCGCCCATGCCGCCCACCAGCGCCGCGGAAGTGGCCCGCATGAAGCGCCTGGACGGGGCGGCCCTGCGTCGCTGCGTGGCCCGCGCCAAGGCGTTGTCCGGTGCGCAGCGCTCGCTGTTGTCCGGCCCAGACATAGGGGAGTTTCCCATCATCGGCGACGGGCAGGGGCATGGCCTGCCCGCCGGCAAGCTCAACTGGCCGCACGGCTTCCACCTGCGCAAGCTGGCCCTGGCGCCAGGCGCCGAGACCATCAACCACATACGCCCTCAGGAGGAAGTGCTGATGCAGCACTCGGGCGCCCTGACCCTAACTGTGGCCGAACACAGCTTCACCTTGGGGCCCGGGGATCTGATGTCCGTTCCCGTCGGCGCCCCCCGGCGCTACAGCAACGGCGGCGATGCGGACAGCCAAACCTACATCGTGGACGGGGGCGATGCGCCAAGCGGCTTTCCCACCGCGAAGCAGTCCCCCAGCCATGGCCTTAAGGAACCTCTGGACAAGTCCCGGAAACTCGGAGGCGCCAAAAGGGCGTGATGGCAAGGCGCGGCGAAGCCCTGTGGCGGGCGCCCCACAATGAGCCGCAACACAGCCAGCGCACCCTTTAGGCCCTCCCGAAGGGCGCTGAGCGAACGCGACTTGTTAAGAGGCTCCTTAGCCCTTTCTGGGGAGCGGCGCCATCCCAAGCAGGGCCAGCGCCGCCAAACCGCCGCCGGGTCGGTCCCCATGGCGTCTCCCGCCAGCGCGCGGGGAGCTGGGCTAATCTGGACGGGCGGCAATCCCGCGGCCGCTTCCAGCGCCATCCAACGCTGGTAGAATGGCGGCCCGAAACCAAGGGGTGCGCATGGCATCCAGACGCATTGACGGCAACGGCGGCAACACCCGCCGACGCCTGTGCTTGGCGGCCGCCGCGGCGAGCCTAGCGCTGGCGGGGCCCCTTGGCGCCTACGAATCCGCCACGCACCAAAAGCTCACCTTCGTGGCGGCCAAGCAGCTTAACCGCTGCCTGGAGGAAAGCGACCTGCCCAAGATGCGCCCCCTGCAGCTGCGCGTCATAATCAAGGAGAACGCCAACCTGGCGGACAGAAACATTTTCCTGCGCATGATCCGCTGGAACTACTATGACCGCGGCGGCGATGTCGGCAAGAAGCTGCTGTGGGTCGTCGACACCCGTTTCCACGAACACTTCGACCGGCAGGTGCAGCGGCTCAGCCAGGACGCCGCCCCCACCGCCGCCTATCGCCGAGCCGGACGCATCCTGAACTACGTGCAGGAGGTCACCTCCCCAGCCCATGCCGTGCCGGTTTACACCGCCCGTTGGTGGCGTCTGGGGTTCAGGGACAGGTTTGACGGCTATCGCGTTGACCAAGCGCGGCTAGCCGCCGCCGTGGAGCGAAGCTGCCGCTACGTGCTGGCCAGTCCGGCGGACTACCACAGCATTTTGCGGCAGACGGCCGAGGACACCCTGACCGCCGTGCAGGCGCCCATGTTCGGGCTGCCGACCACTTGGGAGGCATTCTGGACGCCCCATGAAGATGCCGGGAAGTTCGGCGAATACGGTCCGGCGGGCAACAACTTCGGGCGCGACGTCAGCTTCCGCTGCGGCGACGCGGAGCGCTGCGTTTTGCTGCGGGAAGATCCGCTGTACCAGGACTTCGCCCTGCAGCGCCACATCACCGCAGTAGTGGCGAGCATGCGCGTTCTGCTAACCGTGCAGCGCCGCCCGCCCGCGCCCGGCGCTGGCGGTTGAACCCCGCCCCGCCATGCCGCTTTCGCCAATTTGCCGGCAGCCCGCTGCGACGCCGCCTTGCAGGTTGCCGCCATGCTGACCGAATGGGTTAGTGTTTGACCATGTTGGGTGATCTGCGCGTCTTGGACATCACGGAAGATCTGGGCCTGATGTGCGGCCAGTTGCTGGCGGACATGGGCGCAAAGGTGCATCAGTTGGTGCGCCCTGCGCTAGCCGGCCGCCTGGCAAGCCCGCACTGGCGGGCCTACACCCAAGGCAAGCGGATTGAGATCATCGACTGGCCCGAGGCGCCCAAGCTCATCGAGGGCTTCGCCGCCGAAGCGGACGTGCTGCTGGAGTCCTGGGGGCCAGCGCCGCTGGCCACGCTCGGCCTGGGCAAGGAGCGCCTTCAACACGGCAACCCGGGCCTAATCCAGGTCTCCATCACCCCTTTTGGCGGCGCCGGCCCCAAGGCAAGCTACGCCGCCACCGACCTGACCATCGCCGCCGCCTCCGGCCATGTGCACCTGTCCGGCCCCTTGGACGGCGCGCCCGTGCGCATCAGCGCCGACCAAGCCCATGCCCACGCCGCCGCGGACGCCGCTGTGGGCGTCCTCATCGCCTTGGCGGAGCGGGAGCGCACGAGCCGGGGCCAGCATCTGGACATTTCCGCCCAGCAGTCCATGACCCTGGCCCTGCTCAACCGCAGCCTGGATAAGCCCTGCGGCCATGCCAAGGCGGAGCGCATGGCCTATGCCCTGAAGCTGGGCGAGGTGCCCGTCAAGACCCAATTCCGCTGCGCTGACGGCTGGGTGGTGGTCCTACAGGGCATCCTGCCTCCCCTGGCCGGCTTCATGGCGCGTCTCATGGCCTGGGTGGGCGAGGCTGGCCTGTGCGCTGCGCAACAGTTGCAGTGGGATTGGGGCAGCATCGGCGCCCGCATGATGGCCGGCCAGATCAGCGCCGCCGACTGGGCGCCGGTGGAGAACGGCATCGAGCGTCTGGTAGCCGGCCAGACCAAGGCGCAGCTCATGCAGGCGGCCGTGAGCCGCCGACTGCTGCTCGCCCCGGTATTCGAAGTGCAGGACCTGCTGCAAAGCGCGCACTTGACGCAACGCAATTGTGTTGTTGCGGCGGGAGACGGACAGAAACGCCTCGGCGCCTTCGCCAAGTTCTCCCGCACCCCGCTGCCGCTGCGCCCGCGCCCCACCGTCGCTGGCGCACAGTCAAGCCAGCAGGCGTTGCGCACCCAATCCACCGCAAAGCCCCTTGCCGCCGCCGAGGGCGGCCTGCCGCTGGCCGGCGTTAAGATTCTGGACCTGTTCTGGGTCGTGGCGGGCCCCGGCGCCACCCGCATGTTGGCCGACTATGGCGCCACCGTGGTGCATGTGGAAACCAGAAAGAAAGTGGACATGCTGCGCAACGTGCCGCCCTACATCGGCGGGCAAATGCATCCGGAGCGGGCCGCCGCCCACCACAGCACCAACGCCAACAAACTGAACATCACCTTGGACGCCACCACGGCGGCCGGCAAGGCGGTGCTGCGCGACCTGGTGGCCTGGGCCGATGTATTTACTGAATCCTTCGCCCCCGGCGCCATCGAGCGCCTGGGCTTCGGCTACCAAAAGGCGGCGGCCATCAATCCGCAGGTCATCATGATCTCCAGCACCCTGATGGGCCAGACCGGCCCCTGGCGCGACTACGCCGGGTACGGCAACCTAGCCGCTGCGGTGTGCGGCTTTCACGCCCTCGCCGGCCATGTCGGCGAACCGCCAACAGGCTGCTACGGGCCGTACACGGACTTCACCTCCGTGCGCTTCAACGCCCTGGCCATCCTGCTGGCCCTTCGCGAGCGGGCCCGCACGGGCCGGGGCCAATACATCGATATGGCCCAAGCCGAAGCGGCCCTGCACTTCCTGGCGCCCGCCTGCATGGACTACTGGCGCAGCGGCAAGGCGCCCAAGGCGCAAGGCAACCGGGACTGGCGCTACGCTCCCCAAGGGCTGTATCAGGTGCGCGGCGAAGACCGCTGGCTGGCCCTGTCAGTCCGCAGCGATTCGGAGTGGCGCAAACTATGCGACCTCAGCGGCAGCGCCGCTCTCGCCCAAACCCGAGGGTGGCCTTGGGAGCAGCGGCGCAGCCGCCACGACGAACTAGATGAACGTCTTGCCGCCTGGCTGCAAGACCAGGACGGCGGGCAGGCCGAGCGCACCCTGCAAACGGCCAATATTCCCGCCCACAGGGTGCTGGACACCTACGACCTGTTCACGGAGCCGCAACTAAACCATCGTCGGCACTTCCTATGGACGCAGCATCAGACATTCGGCAAGGTTTGCATCGAGAGCAGCCGCCTGCGCTTTTCCCGCAGCCAGCCGAGAGGGGCCGCCGCGGCGCCCCACTTCGGCAGCGACAACCAGACCGTGCTGGAGCGGATTCTCGGCTACGACGCAGGACGCATCGCCAGCCTGCAGCAGGCCGGGGCGCTGAACTAGCGCGGCAACGCCCTGCAACGCATCGCTACCTAGTGTGATCAAGCCTAATTGCCGCACCGTATGCTAACGCCCATGCATCTGGGCCTTACCCCTTGGGATTTCAGCAACCGCTCCGCCCAATCCTTGGCGCGGCAGGCCCAGTTGGCGGAAAGCCTGGGCTATGAATCCTTCTGGCTGCCGGAGAGCCACTTCACCCCAGCCGCGATTCCCGACCCGCTGATGCTGCTGGCCAGCGTGGCGGCGGCCACGGAGCGCATTCACCTGGGCAGCACCTCCTATCTGCTGCCCATGCGCAATCCGCTGTTGGCCGCCGAGCAGGTGGCGGTGTTGGACCAACTGTCCCAAGGCCGGGTGATCCTGGGAGTGGGGCGCGGCTACGCCGCCAACATCCTGCGCGCCTTCGACGTGGCGCCTAGGGAAAAGCGGGCGCGCTTTGAGGCGAATCTGAAGGTGATGATGCAAGCGTGGTCCGGGGCGCCCATTAACGCAGCAAACGCCGACCAGGCGCCCGTAGTGCTGAACCCCTTGCCAGTGCAGCGCCCGCACCCGCCGGTGTGGGTGGCGGCCTTCGGCCCCAAGGCCCTGGCCCAGGCGGGGCGGTTGGGCTTGCCATACTTGGGTTCGCCCATGGAGACCTTGGCCACGCTGAAAGCCAACCTGCGGCGGCACGGTCAGGCGGCGGCCGATGCCGGCCATGCGCCCCTGGATGTCCTGCCCCTCATGCGCTCGGTTTTCGTGGGCCGCAGCCGCCGGGAAATCCAGGCCGTGCGGGACAGTTTGCGCAGCGCCGGCCGCCCAAGGCCGGATGCGGACACAGAGGTCGATGACTGGGCGATCGTGGGGGACCGCGCTTACGTGGCGGACAAGTTCGCGCAGTACCGCGAGGCGCTGGCCCCCTCCCACCTCGTGGTGACCCGCCTGCGCATCGGCGGCATTGCCGAAACCCGCCTAGTGGAGTCCATCACGGAAGTGATGAGCGCTCTGCGCTGAACTAGGCGGGAACATCCCAAAGTCGGCTTGACCCCCTCTCGGTCCCAACCGGGCGTCCTGATCATTCCTTGCAGGGATGGCGCCATCCACCAATCGAAATTGGACAGGGTGGATGCCAGCTTGTCCTTCCACTAGGGAACCTCTGAACAAGTCCCGGAAGCCCAGAGGAGCCTAAATAAAGGGCGTGATGGCAAGGCGCGGCGAAGCCGTGTGGCTTGCCCTACACACAATGCGCCGCAACACGGCCAGCGCGCCCTTTAGGCCCTCCCGAAGGGCGCCCCGCGGCGCGGGCTGCGGAATCCCCGCCGCGCTGCGGGGTCGCCTTGCCATGGCCGCAACGCCATCTCCGCCCGCGAACAGCGGGGCGCTGGGCGAAAGCGACTTGTTCAGAGGTTCCCTAACAATGGACGAACAGGACTTTGCGATGACCCTGCCGAATCAGTGCGGCCAATTGCCCAAGCTGAACCGAGTGGGTAAGCTTTGCGCCCGCCATCCGCGACGTTGCGGCTGGCTTGCAGGGAGACCCGATGCGCCACCTGGTTCTCTATCCTTGGTTCCGTTGGGGCCGCAACCGCGACCTGGAAATCTCAAGCATGGGGGAAACCGGTCGGGCGGAGTTCTGCGACAGCTTCGCGGGCGTGACCCCGGAGCAGTGGGCCAACTGCGACGCTATCGTATCGGTGGGAGATTTGCCTGAAGATTGCCGCGCCCAGCTCAGGCGCTGCCGCATCCTGGTCGCCCCCAAGGTGGGCTTCGACAACTTCGATCTGGCCGCCTGGGCGGCGCTGGGCATTCCCCTGTGCAACGTGCCGGACTACGGCACCCAAGAGGTGGCGGACCACGCCCTGGCGCTGATGCTTTCCCTGATGAAGGGCATCACCTTCCACACCAGGGAGCTGAAGGCGGCGCCCCGGGACAACTGGCGGCCAGCGCTGAACCCTTACGGCAAACGCCTTTCCGCATGCACGTTGGGCATCGTCGGCCTAGGGCGCATCGGCACGGCGGCGGCCCTGCGGGCCAAGGCCTTCGGCATGGATGTGGCGTTCTACGACCCCTACTTGGGCAACGGCGTGGACTTGGCCTTGGGAGTGAGGAGGCTGCATAGACTAAACGACCTGTTCGCGGCCAGCGACGTGGTGAGCATTCATGCGCCCCTGTCGGCGGAAACGGAGAAAATGGTGAACGCGGAGGTCTTGGGCGCCAGCAAGCCAGGCCTCATTCTCATCAATACCGCACGCGGCCCAATCATAGATCTGGACGCCCTGCACGACGCCCTGCGCGACGGCCAAGTGCAGGCGGCCGGGCTGGACGTGCTGCCGGAGGAGCCGGCCAATCCGCAACATCCCCTCATCAAGGCCTGGGCGGCCGACGAGGACTGGGTGGACCATCGCCTGCTGATCACCCCCCACTCCGCGTTCTTCACCCCGGAATCCGCCCGGGAGATGCGCCGCAAAGGCGGCGAAATCGCCCTGACCTATCTCACGGAAGGCCGCCTGCAGAACTGTGTGAACGAGCAGCTGCTGAAGGCGGCGGGATTCGCGCCTTAGCGGCGATGACGGGCTTGACGCAGCCAAGCGGGCGCTTGTTTTGAACGATAGCGCATCCCCCCAACCGCCCGCGCCGCCGGACTTCGAAAAACGCCGCCAGCGCGTTTACCTCATCCTTTCCGGCATCTTCCTAGGCACCTTGGCCCTGCTTAACGTACTCGGCATCAGCCGTTTTCTGGACCTGTCCTTCAACCTGTTCGGCCTAACCATCCCCGTGGTGGTGGCTGTGGGGGTGCTGCCCTACCCCATCACCTTCCTGTGCACGGACCTCATCAGCGAACTCTTTGGCGAGAAGAAGGCGCGGGACATGGTGTGGGTGGGCATGTTGCTGAACGGCTGGGTGATCTTGCTGCTTTGGCTGGGCGGCGCGCTGCCCGGCTTCGAACCCATGGACCCCGCCACCGGCCTGCCGCAACGGGACGCCGCGGGACGCCTGCCGGTGTTCTACGAAGTGCGGGAACTCGCCTTCGGCGCGGTGGTCGCCTCCATGATCGCATATCTCGCCGCCCAGCTATGCGATGTGCGCCTGTTCCACTTCTGGAAGAAAGTCACGCACGGACGCCACCTGTGGCTGCGCAACAACGCCTCCACCATGACCAGCCAAATCGTGGACACCACGGCTGTCATTCTCATCACCCACTTCTACGCCAATGCGCTGCCCGTGGATGAGGCCGCGCCTCTTTTTCCCCAATTGGCCACCTTTATTCTCTCCGGCTACCTGTTCAAGCTGCTGGTGGCCGCTGCGGACACCGGCCCCGCCTACCTGCTGGTGGGATGGCTGCGCCCCTACCTCGGGCTGAGCGGCCATCAAGAGGCCACCGAGATCTCGTACGCCGACCGCCTCGAATAAGGCAGCGCCCCCGCCGGGAACAATCGGGTCGGCGATTCAAGGCCTGGTGCGGAATCGGCCCGGCAAATCGGCGCCGGCCAGTTCCAGCGTCCGTGGTTCAGCCGTCCGGCGGCGGTCGCGCAAGCTGAGGCGCCGCATATTCGTTCACCGGAACCTGCACGGTCACTCCTTGCTTTGTCGCCAAGTTCATAGGTGAACTCGAAGGTATGATAGCGCTTGGGCGCGCAGCCAGAAAGGCCATGGCCGCAAATGGCGCTCCCTCAAGCCAACGCAACCTTCGCCAGTGAGGCCGGACCATGACTGACGCCAAGCGCCATGCCGAGAAAATGAAGATCCAGCAAGCTGCGCATCGCGAGCGCGTCAAGGCGGCATCCACGGCGGACCGGGGCCTGGTTCTGGTTTACACGGGCGATGGCAAGGGGAAGTCGAGTTCCGCCTTCGGCGTGATCGTCCGTGCGCTGGGCTGGGGCCAGAAGGTCGGCGTGGTGCAGTTCATCAAGGGCGCATGGAAGACCGGCGAACGCCAGTTTTTCTCCGAGTTCCAGGGCCGCATCGACTGGCGCACCATGGGCGAGGGTTTCACCTGGGACACCCAGGATCTGGCGCGCGACACAGCCACCGCCCAGGCCGCGTTCAAGAAAGCGCGCGAGATGCTCGAGAGCAGCGACTACGATCTGGTCGTCCTGGACGAGATCAACATCGCCCTGCGCTACGGCTACCTCTCCGAAGAGGCCGTAATCCAGGGCCTTAAGGCCCGCTCCCCACGCACCAGCGTCATTCTCACCGGGCGGGACGCAAAGCCGGCCCTGTGCGAATACGCCGATTTGGTCAGCGAGATGCGCTGCGTGAAGCATCCCTTCGATGCCGGCATCAAGGCCGTCCGCGGCATCGATTTCTAGCGCCTCCCACCCGGCACAGCGGCCATCCAACACGCATGGCCTTTGCGCAGCATGTGTCCATCCAACCAGACGAACCTTCTTGTGGGCACGGCGGCCATCCAATACGCATGGCCTTCGCTCAGCCACTCTTGGCGGCGCCACCGTGCGCATCCGCGGCGCCGCCAGCGCACCTCCCGCAACGCATGGCCCCGCAACGCATGGCCCCGCAACGCATGGCCCCGCAACGCATGGCCCCGCAACGC
>CAYGBY010000045.1:0-5454 GCA_964348115.1 uncultured Pseudomonadales bacterium | reverse complement strand
ATGGCCCCGCAACGTATTGACAACGTCCCCAATATTGCGACAATGCGGGCAGATGGCGCCGTCCGGCGGGCGGCCAAAAGGGAACCCGGTGGAAATCCGGGGCTGTACCCGCAACTGTAAGCCAGGAGCTTGCGGCCACTAGGCCACTGGAGGCATCTCCGGGAAGGCGGCCGCAAGCGCGGAGCGGCGAGCCAGGAGACCTGCCATCGCGTCGTTCGTTCGCGGGCCGGGCACATTGCCCAAGAACGGGAAAGGGCGCCGTTGGCACTCCTTCATCCTGCAGTGCATGGCAGCCCCCCACTGTCTGGCTGAAAAATCCCCTGTAACGACACTTGAGCGGAGCGCCGCAGCCGTCATGGCGGGCGGGCCGATTTTGTCATTACAGCGCACCCGCCAAGGGTGGGGAGGGATTCAATGCCCCGCACTTCCCTACTATTCCTGCTGATGTTCCTGCTGATCGCGTCGGCGGCCGCATCCGCCGTTGCCGAAACGCCGGCAAAGGGCGAAGACCAGCATCCAGTCGACACCATCATCGTGACCGGAACGCGGCTGCAGCAGACCGCCGCCGAGTCCGGGACGACGGTGCGGATCATCGATGCCGAAGAGATGGCGGGGCTGGGTTTCTCGTACGCATTGGACGCCATCGCCAAGGCCCCAGGCGTCACCATCAACCAGAACGGCGCCTTTGGCGGCGCCGCCACCGTGCGCATCCGCGGCGCCGCCAGCGCACAGACGCTGGTGCTGATCGACGGCCTGCCCGTCAACAACGCCTCCTCCCCCGGCGGCGGCTTCGACTTCGCCCGCTTGGACACCGAACACATCGAACGCATCGAGATCCTGAGCGGCCCGCAATCCACGCTCTGGGGCTCGGACGCCATCGGCGGCGTCGTCGCCATCACCACCAAGCAGCCGGAGGAAGGCCCCAGCGGCAGCCTGTTTGCGCAAGGCGGCTCCTACGGCGCCCTGCGCGGCGGGGCCTCGGTTGGCCGCGGCGGCGGCGCCGGGCACTTCCGGCTCGCCGCCACCCGACTGCACGCCGACGGCATATCCCGGGCCGACAACCGCAACGGCAATGCCGAAGACGACAGCCTGGATTCGCTAACGCTTTCCGCCCAAGGCGGGTTGAACCTGCCCCGGGGCGCGCAACTCGAGGGCAGCCTGCTGTGGAACGATTCCGACACCGAGTTCGATAGCTTCGTCTTCGGCGCCCAAGGCAACGTGGGCGACGGCGATGAAATCAGCAAAACCAAGGAACTGTCCGGCCAGATCGCGCTGAAGGCGCCCCTATTCGCCGGGCGATTCGACAATCTGGCGCTGGTCGGCCGCACCGAGATCGACCGGGAGAATTTCAGCGAAGGCACACAGAGCTTCGCGGCCAAAGGCGAGCGCACGCTGTTCCGCTACCAAGGCGCCCTCGCAATCGATACGCGCAACAGGTTGGTGGTGGGCGCCGAACGGCAGGAGTCGTCCACAAGCGGGAGCGACAGTTCCATCAATGGCTATTTCGCTCTCTACGAATGGCGGCCCGTCGACCTGCTGACACTAACCGGCGGCCTGCGCTCCGACGACCATGAGCGCTTCGGCGCCGAGACCACCGGGCGCATCGCAGCCGCGCTTCGCCCCATCCCGAACCTGAGGCTCCATTCAAGCTGGGGGCAGGGATTCAAGGCGCCGACGATCTTCCAGACCACGTTTTTCTGCTGCGGCGCGCCTGCCGCCAACGAGGCTCTGCGGCCGGAACGCTCTGAAGGCATCGACTTCGGCGCGGAGTGGCGTCCGGACAGCGGCCTCGGGCACATTGGCCTGACGTTCTTCAGGCAGGACACCAAAGACCTCATCGACTTCTCCTTCGCCGTCGGCGGCTACGAGAACATCGCCAAGGTGGAATCGCAGGGTATCGAATTGTCCGCCGGCTGGCGTCTGACGGATTCGCTGGCCCTGTCGGCGGACTACGCCTACATCAAGGCAAGGGAGGACGACGGCACGGCATTGCCGCGCCTGCCCAAGCACTCCGGCGATCTGATGCTCGACTACGATCCGTCCGGCCCCTTCGCCGGCACGGTGCTGCTGCGCTTCAACGGCCGCGAAACGAACAGCGACGGCAGCCGCCTGGATAGCTGGACCCGCGTCGACGTCAACGCCCGCTACGCGCTCTCCCCAAGGCTAGAGCTGTTCGGGCGCATCGAGAACCTGTTGGATACGCACTATCAGCAGGTTCTCGGCTACGGCACACCCGGCCTTTCCGGCTCTGTGGGCATACGGTGGCGCTACTAAGGGCCTGCGAGGGGCCTGCCGCCGGCGGTCGAGCCAAGCGGGAGGCGCGGATGGGGCCAGCCGCGCAGGCCATCAGAGCACAGCCTCCCGGATTCTTTGCCGGCTCGCCGCAGGTAACTGAGCAGAGCGAAATGGTCGGGTTACTGCATGGCTGGCCGGAGATCCGTGATTCGATCCAAGTCCGCAACACCTGCCTCGGCCCTCTGCACCTGCTGCTAGCGGAACTGCTCGCTGGTCGCCGGAAAGGCAATGAATGCTCCAGCGCGTCACAGGCTCTGAAAGTGACCATGGCGGGAATCGCTAGGGAACCTCTGAACAAGTCCCGGAAGCCCAAAGGAGCCCAAAGGGCGTGATGGCAAGGCGCGACGAAGCCGTGTGGCAGGTCCCACACAATGAGCCGCAACACAGCCAGCGCGCCCTTTAGGCCCTCCCGAAGGGTGCCCCGCGGCGGTCGGACTGTGGAAATCCCGCCGCGCTGCGGGCCGCCTTCCCATGGCCGCGACGCCATCTCCACCCGGAAACAGCGGGGCGCTGGGCGAACGCGACCTCAGCAGCCGGAGATGGCGTTGCAGCCATGGGAAGGCGACTTGCAGCGCGGAGTGACCGGCATGGATGCAGGGAACGAAACGACTATTGAAGAAGTGGGCGCTAAATGATTAGATGGCCAACATGAGGATCGGCATGATGGGCTTCGGCCGGGTGGGGCGGCAGGTCTTCCGCTTAGCGCTTGACGACGACCGCTACGAGGTGGTCGCGGTATCCGACATCGGCCGCCCGGAAATACTCCATCACCTATTGACGAAGTCTATGGGATCCCGATTGCCCGTACGGCTGGAAAACAACTATCTGGTCAGCCATAGCGGGGAGCGCGGTGACGGGGCCCTGCGCAAAACCCGCCTGCTGCGCGCCGACAAACCCGCTGAGATCCCTTGGGATGTCTTTGGCACGGACCTCGTCATCGACACGACGGCCCGCTTCCGCTCGGCCGACGCCCTCGCCCCGCACCTTGAGAACGGAGCGGGACGCGTCATTCTATCGACCCTTCCTGAGGGCGAGGTCGACCGGGTGGTGCTCTATGGCGTCAACCAGGACAGCATCGACACCAAGGACCGCATCGTCTCCGCCGGGTCCGCCTCCACCACGGCAACGGCGCTCGCGCTCAAGGTCCTTACCGGCGCGGGTTCCATCGAGCACGCCACCATGACCTCCGTGCACGCCTACACCAGCGACCAGATCCTGCAGGACTACGCCGGCCCGGACTATCGGCGCAGCCGCTCCGGAGCGGAGAACATCATCCCCAACGACACGCCTGCGCCCTACTGGGTGCAGCGGCTGATGCCGGAGGTCGCCGGCAAGTTGAGCGGGTTCGCGCTGAACGTGCCCGTCCAGGCCGGCTCGCTCCTGGACCTGACTGTGGCGTTCGCCGATGCGGACATCAGCGCACAGGCCGTCAACGACCGGTTTCTCACCGCAGCCGCCGCGCAGCCGGAACTGATCGCGGCCACGGCTGACCCGATCGTCTCCTCTGACGTGAAGGGCCGTTCGCAATCCATCCTAGTCGACCTCAAGGGCACGCTGAAGGCCGGATCGAAGCTGATCAAGGTGCTCGCCTGGCACGAGTCCCTCGGCCATGCCCGGCGGATTCTGGACTTGGCCACGCTCTATGCAGGCCTCGACAGCGCAACGAACCGGCAGGCGGCCTGATGCGCGTTGCCATCAACGGGTTCGGGCGCATCGGCCGGGCCGTCTTCCGCATTGCCGAGCGCAGCGACAAGATCCAGGTCGTCGCCATCAACGACCTGTTCGATCACGATGCCCTTGCCTATCTGCTGACCTACGATACGGTGATGGGCCGCTTCCAAGGCGGCGTCGCCATCGACAACGGAGAGCTCGTCACCCCCCATACCCGGGCGCGCATGGTCCGCGAGCGAGACCCCCGAAAGTTGCCTTGGGCGGAACTGGATGTGGACGCAGTGGTGGAGTCGACCGGCGTATTCCGCGCCCGGGAAGAGGTGGCGATGCACCTCGAGGCGGGGGCGAAGCGCGCGCTCCTGACCGTCCCGGCGAAAGACACCATCGACTTCACCGTGGTGCTTGGCGTCAACGAGGACGGGCTCCGGCCCGAACACCGGATCGTTTCCAACGCAAGCTGCACCACCAACTGCCTGGCGCCCGTCGCCAAGGTGCTGCACGATGGCTTCGGCATCCGGGAAGGCGTGATCAACACCGTCCACGCCTACACCAACGACCAGAGCCTGGCCGATGTGCCCCATTCCGACTGGCGCCGCAGCCGGGCAGCGGCGGAGAACATCATCCCCACCTCCACTGGCGCGGCCAAGGCGGTGGGGGAAGTGCTGCCGGAACTGAACGGACGGCTGGACGGCATCGCCTCGCGGGTGCCGGTGCCGGACGGTTCGGTGGTGGACCTGTTCCTGGAACTGGAGCGGCCGGCCAGCGTCGACGCCGTACACCAAGCCGTGCAGGCCGCCGCCGACTCTTCCCGCATGAAGAACGTGCTGGAGTTCACCCGCGAGCCAGTGGTGTCCTCCGACATCATCGGCAACCCGCATTCATCCATTTACGACGCCTCGTTCACCCAGGTCGTCGGCGGGCGTTTCCTGAAGGCGCTGTGCTGGTACGACAACGAGTGGGGTTATTCGAACCGCATCTGCGATCTGCTCATACTAATTGCGGGCCTGGAGGTCCGCGCATAAGGGGGGTGTCCTGGCCGCCGGGTCAAGCCGGGGTGGCCCTCGCTTCCCCACCCCGTTCAATGTGGTCCTGGCCGCACCCGGGTCAAGCGCTTCCGACACGTCCGACAAACGCCTTGATCGCCGTCCAAAGTTCCGGCGTCTCCAGCGCAATGTTATGCGGCCCCACGAACTCGACGACTTCCGGCGTGGATTTCAGCAGCCCCAGGAATGCCTGTGTCTCGCGCGTCGGCACCACCCGGTCACGCGCCGCATAGAGCACCAGCATAGGCTGCCGCAGCGCATCGATGGCCAGTGTCGAGTCGATGTTCTGGCGCAGCATCCACCCGACCGGCGCGAACGGGTAACGCCGCCGGGCAATCTGCTCCAGGCTCCGGTACGGGCTCATCAGGATGAGGCCGTCGATGCTTCCCGACCGGGCGGTCAAGGCCGCAACGCCGCTGCCGAGACTGCGCCCGAATAGAATCAC
>CAYGBY010000044.1:0-19699 GCA_964348115.1 uncultured Pseudomonadales bacterium | reverse complement strand
CGGCATGAATACGGACCACACCTTGGAGGAGGTGGGCAAGCAGTTCGATGTCACCCGGGAGCGCATTCGCCAAATTGAGGCCAAGGCGCTGCGCAAGCTGCGGCATCCCAGCCGTTCGGACCAACTGCGCAGCTTCCTGGATGAGACGGCGACTTCGGGAAAGAACTAGGGCCTGTACAGCCTGTTGACACTATAATCTAGGCAAGGCCAGGGCGAATATCGGCAACACCGCCAAGGCGGAATCCAGGCGGTCCAGCAGGCCGCCGTGGCCCGGCAGCAGGGCGCCGGAATCCTTCATGCCGGTTTGGCGCTTGAGCAGGCTCTCCAGCAGGTCGCCAAACACCGCCACAGCGATAAGGGCCAAGGTCACGCCCAGCCAGGACCAGCTTGCCTGGCTGAAGGCAACCAACGCACCGCCACACACCAGCAGCCCAGTCAGCACGCCCCCGGAAAGGCCCTCCCAAGTCTTGCCTGGGCTTAGCGTCGGAGCCAGCTTGCGCGCGCCAAAAGCCTTGCCGGCAAAGTAGGCGCCGATGTCCACCGCGGAGACCAGCACAAACAGCCATACCAGCCAGTGCTGCCCCTGTGGTTGGGCGCGCACAGCCACCACGCCGGCCCAAGCGCCCCAGATGATCAATACGCCCAGAACGCCGGCCACCCCGGGCCGGCCCCAGACCGAAGCGCCGGCCGGATAGGCCAGAATGCCCAGAATGGCGGCGGCCCACACAGCCAAGCTGAGCCACAGCGCCCAAACCTGCAGGGCGGAGACCAAGTAGGTGGCGGCCAACAATGCGGCCAGGGCGGCGGCATACAGGATGCGATGCAGCTTGGCCGCCTGCGGCAGGAAGCCGCCCCACTCCCAGGCGGCCAGCAACGCAACCCCGGCAAAAGCCAAGGCGAACCAAGGCGGCGGCAACAGATAAATGAACCCAAGCGCCACAAGCCCCAGGCACAGCGCGGTGGCAACGCGGCGCTTCAGTTTGTTCGGGTCAACCACGGCAACCGAAACGCCGCTTGCGGTGGTCAAAGGCGGCGAAGGCCTCCTGCAGACCGGCCTGATCGAAGTCCGGCCAGTAGGTGTCCGTGAAATACAGCTCCGTGTAGGCGAAGTCCCACAACAGGAAGTTGCTGACGCGCAAATCCCCGCCGGTGCGGATGCACAAGTCCGGCGGCGGCAGGCCGCCTAGGGCCAAGCGCTCCGCAAAGCTGGATTCGTCTATGTCCTCCGGCTGCAGGCGACCCTCCGCCGCCGCCGCCGCCAGGGCGCGGGCGGCCTCGATAATGTCCCAGCGGCCACCGTAGTTGGCGGCGATGTTCAAGGTCATTTCAGTGTTGCCGCAAGTGGTGGCCTCGGCGCGTTTCATGAGCATCTGCAGATCCGCGGGGAAGCGGGAGCGGTCGCCGATGACGTTCAGGCGCACATTGCGCTTGTGCAGTTCGTCCAGATCCTTGCGCAGCAGATTGCGCATCAGATCCAACAGAAGGCGCACCTCGGAGCGGGGACGGCTCCAGTTTTCCGTGCTGAAGGCGAACAGGGTGAGGCAGCGCACGCCATAGTCGGCGCAGGCCTCAGCGATGGGGCGCACATTCCTGGCGCCGGCGCGATGGCCGGCGGCCCCCGGCAGATGACGCTGACGCGCCCAACGGTGGTTGCCGTCCATGATGACGGCTACATGGAAAGGGACACGGGCATTCGCCGGCTTCAACACCGGAAGGGGTGACTCAGCCATTACGCCCATCAGGGCTTCCGCGCCAGCCGGTGCACTCAAAGCTCCATCAAGTCCTCTTCCTTGGCCAGCAGCCCGGCGTCGACCTCCTTCACGCGACGGTTGGTGATGGTTTGTATCCGCTCTTCGCCGCGGCGGCCTTCATCCTCCGCAATCTCCTTCTCCTTGACCAGTTCGCGAATGTCCGAGATGGCGTCCCGGCGGATGTTGCGCATGGCGATGCGCGCCGCTTCCGCCTCCTGGCGGGCTTGGCGGGCCAGCTCCCTGCGGCTCTGTTCGGTGAGCACCGGCAGGGGCACACGCACCACGTCCTGGGCGGTGTTGGGGTTCAGGCCAAGATCGCTCTTGAGAATGGCTTTGCCAATGTCCGGGATGAGCGCCTTTTCCCAAGGCGCCACCAACAGGGTGCGGGCGTCCTCCACACGAACGCTGGCCAACTGGTTCAGGGGCGTCTCCACGCCGTAGTAAGGCACCAGGATGCCATCCAACAAGCTGGGATGGGCGCGGCCGCTGCGTATTCTGGCGAAAGCAGCCTGCATGGCCTCCAAGGTCTTGCCCATGCGCTGGTCGGCGTCTTCGGAAATTTCCTCGATCATAGGCTGCCCTTTGGGAATTCGCCCCCCTGATTAGGCGGACTGCGCCCGGCTGGCCTGGGCGGCCACTTCGGCGGCGAAATCATCCTGCGCCACGGCGATGCCCTCACCCACCTGCAGGCGGACGAAGCGGCGCACCTCGGCGCCTTTGGCCGCCAACAGCTTGCCGACCTTGCGTTCGCCATCCTTGACGAAGGGCTGCTCGAGCAGGCTGACCTCCGCCAAGAACTTGCGCAGGCGTCCAGCGATGATTTTCTTCACGATCGCAGCAGGCTTGCCGGCGGCGGCCGCCTGGGCGGCGAACACTTCGCGCTCCTTGGCGACCACGGCTTCGTCCAGATCCTCCCCGCGCACCACCAAGGGGGTTGGGTCATGGGCGGTGACGTGCATGGCGAGATCCTTGCCCAATTCGGCATCCGCCAAGGACAGCTCCACCAAGGCGCCCTTGCGGGCGTCGGTATGCAAGTAGAAGCCGATGAGGCCATCCCCGGTGCGCAGGGCGGCCATGCGGCGGATGCCGATGTTTTCGCCGATCTCCTGCACCAAAGCGGCGCGTTCGTCCTCAAAGGCGGCTGCCAGGGCGGCCACATCCTTGCTGGCCGGGGCGGCCGCGGCCACCTTGTCCACAAAGGCCTGAAACTTGGCGTTGCGGGCGGCGAAATCAGTTTCTATGTTGACCTCCACCAGGGCCGCATACTTGCCGTCCCCAGAGACATGCAGGCCCAACAGCCCTTGGGCCGCCGTGCGGCCGGACTTGCGGGCGGCCTTCAGGGCGCTTTTTTTGCGTAGAAAGTCAACGGCCGCGGCGAGGTCGCCGCCGCACTCATCCAAGGCGGCCTTGCAGTCCATGATGCCTAGCCCAGTGCGCTCCCGCAGGGCCTTGACGAGTTTGGCTGATGTGGCCATGGATCAATCCCCTGCGGTCTGGGCTGCCGGCGCGACCGCGCCGGACGGGGAAGACGCTGGCGCCGCGGACGATGCGGCCTCAGGGTCATATTCAGCCTGGTCGACAAACTGCCCGGCGTCCACCCCTGTGGCGGCCTGTTCGCGCCCTTCCTGAATGGCGTCCGCCACGGCGGTGACGTACAGGCGGATGGCGCGAATGGCGTCGTCGTTGCCGGGTATGAGGTGGTCCACCCCTTCCGGATCGCTGTTGGTGTCCACTACTGCGAACACCGGGATGCCCAGCTTGTTGGCCTCGGTGACGGCAATGCGTTCATGCTGCACGTCGATGACGAAGACCGCCTCCGGCAGGCCGCCCATATCGCTGATGCCGCCGAGGCTGCGCTGCAGCTTTTCCATCAGGCGGCGCTTCAGCAAGGCCTCGCGTTTGGTGAGTTTGTCCAGCGTGCCGTCTTCACTTTGCTGCTGCAGCTCCTTCAGACGCTCCACCGAGCGGCGGATGGTCTTGTAGTTGGTGAGGGTGCCCCCCAGCCAGCGCTGGTCAATGTAGGGCATGTCCACCCGGTCGGCCTGCTCACGAATGACCCTGGCGGCGGCGCGCTTGGTGCCGACGAACAGGATCTTCTTGCCCAAGATGGACATGGAGCGCACTTCCTGCAGCGCTCGGCGGAAGGCGGGCAAGGTTTTCTCAAGGTCAATGATGTGAATTCTATTGCGGGCGCCGAAGATGTAGGGCGCCATCTTCGGGTTCCAATAGCGGGTCTGGTGGCCGAAATGCACGCCGGCGGCCAGCATGTCGCGCATGTTGATGTTCAAATGTCTGCTCCGGGTTAAGCCTCTGCAGCCCCGAAGACCCTAGACCGGCGCAAAGGCGCCGGCACCCAAGGGCCCGCATCGGGCTGCATGCGTTATGTTGTTCAATTGGGCCATGCCAACGCAGCCGCTGCGCAATTGGGCAGTTGCGGCTGCGCACCTTCCCCCGCAAACCGGTCGGTTGCTTTGCAGGGGGCGGCTTTATACCATAGATGGCCAATGTACGCCAAAGCCGTCAGCGAACAGGACATTAATGGCATGCGCCTGGCCGGGCGCCTAGCCGCCAGCGTACTGGACATGGTGGGGGAGCACGTGCGCCCAGGGGTCACCACGGCGGCGCTGAACGATGTCTGCCACCGCTACATCGTGCAGGAGATCGACTGCATCCCCGCCCCGCTGAACTACAGGTCCAGTCCGCAGACGCCGCCGTTTCCGGGCTCGATCTGCACTTCCGTCAACCAGGTGGTGTGCCACGGCATCCCATCGGAGAAGAAGCGGCTGAAGAACGGAGACATACTGAACATCGACGTCACCGTCATCAAGGACGGCTACCACGGCGACACCAGCAAGATGTTTCTGGTGGGCCGGCCCACGGCTTTCGCCCAGCGGCTGGTGCGCATCACCCAGGAGTGCCTGTACCGCGCCATCGCCGCCATCCGCCCAGGGGCGACCCTAGGGGACATCGGCCACGCCATTCAAACCCACGCCGAGGCCAACCGCTTCTCGGTGGTGCGGGAGTTCTGCGGCCACGGCATCGGCCGAGTGTTCCACGACGAGCCGCAGATTCTGCACTACGGCAAGGCGGGTCAGGGATCTGGCATTGAACCAGGCATGACCTTCACCGTGGAGCCCATGCTGAACGCCGGCCGGCGCGGCGTGAAGGTGCTGGCCGACGGCTGGACCGCGGTGACCCGGGACCACAGGCTGTCGGCCCAATGGGAGCACACCCTAATGGTCACGGCCGACGGCGTGGAGGTGCTGACCAAGCGGGAGGAGGAGAACCTGCCCGGGCCGACGCAGGCGCAAGCCGCGGCGGCCGCCCCGCCGGCGCCTTGAACATCGGGCGGCTCAAGGCGCGCATCGCCGAGCAGAACAATGCATTGGCGCAGCGCTATTGGGCGCGGGCGCCCATCGCCCGGATCATCGGCCAGCGGGTGGCGTTCTTCGATGCGCTGCTGCAGGAACTGTGGCGCGGCCATTTCAGCGTTTCGGCGCAGGCGCAAATGCTGCTGTATGCGGTGGGCGGCTACGGGCGCGGGGAACTGCACCCTGGCTCCGACATCGACCTGTTGATCCTGGCCATTAAGCCAGACCGCTGCCGGGAGGAAATAGCGCCCTTCGTGCGTTTGCTGTACGACCTGAACATCGACGTCGGCTACAGCGTGCGCTCCCTGAAGGACTGCAGGACGGAGATCAAGGGCGACATCACAGTGGCCACCGCCATACTCGAGCGGCGCTTGCTGACCCAGGCGGGCACACCGGCCCTGCAGCGCCTGGCCGGGCGGCTGGACAGACTGATGGCCCATCCACGCATCTGGCCGGCGGCGCGCTATCTGGCCGCCAAGCGGGCGGAGCAGGAGGGGCGCCATCGACGCTTCCAAGACGTGGAGTACGGCCTGGAGCCGAACGTCAAGGAATCCCCCGGCGGCCTGCGGGATCTGCAGACAGCCCTGTGGGTGTGCAAGCGCAAGTACGGCAGCGGCG
Organism: uncultured Pseudomonadales bacterium; assembly: GCA_964348115.1. Lineage (GTDB taxonomy): Bacteria > Pseudomonadota > Gammaproteobacteria > Pseudomonadales > Azotimanducaceae > Azophilus. Next base: position 13,959 of record CAYGBY010000044.1, on the reverse strand, counting down.
ACCCCGAGGAGCTCAAAGGCATGGGCCTGATCACCGCGCAGGAGCGGGATTGGCTGATCGAAGGGCGCCGCTACCTGTGCTGGGTGCGCTACGGCCTGCACCTAGTGGCCGGGCGCAAGGATGACCGGCTGCAATTTGAGCATCAGCGGACGCTGGCGCAGCGCCTGGGCTACGTGGACACCGAAGCCCGCCAGGGCGTCGAGCGCTTCATGCAGGAGTACTACCGCTGGGTGCTGGCCCTGCGGGAGGTCAACGACATCGTGCTGCAGTCCTTGGAGGAGTCCTTCCGTCCGGCCCGGGGGCGGGTCACGCCCATCAACGAGCGCTTCCAGCTCAACGATCAGTCCATAGAGGCGGTCCACGAGCGGGTGTTTGCGGAGGATCCAGGGGCGCTGCTGGAGATGTTCGTGCTGCTCGCCAACCGCACGGACATCTCAGAGGTGCGGGCTGGCGCCATCCGCCTGATACGCCAGCACGTCCACCTGATCGATGACGCCTTCCGCAACGATTCCGTCAACGCCAAGCGTTTTCTGGAGCTGCTGCGGGCGCCCCACAGCCTGGTCACCCAGCTAACGCGGATGCGGCGCTACGGCATCCTAGGGCGCTACATCCCGGAGTTCGGGCAGGTGATCGGGCGGATGCAGCACGATCTTTTCCACATCTACACCGTGGATGCCCACACAATGATGGTGCTGCGCAACCTGCGTCTGTTCCGCTACCCGTCCCGCGCCAAGGAATTCCCCTTAGCGCACCGCTGTGTGCAAACCGTCCCAAAAATCGAGCTTTTGTACTTGGCCGGGCTGTACCACGACGTCGGCAAGGGGCGCGGAGGGGACCACTCACGCCTCGGCGCGGACTTCGCCGTGGCCTTCTGCCGCCGACTGGGGCTGGATGAGGACGACGTGGAGCTGGTGCGCTGGCTGGTGGCGGAGCATTTGGTGATGTCCGACACCGCGCAGCGCAAGGACATCCACGACCCGGAAGTGGTGCTGGAGTTCGCCAAGCAGGTGCAAAGCGAGGTTCGCCTGAAATATCTGTACGCCTTGACGGTGGCCGACATCACCGCCACCAACCCCAGCCTCTGGAACAGTTGGCGGGCCACGCTGCTGCGTCAGCTATACGTCAGCGCCCAGGCGCTTCTGCGCAACGGGCTTGAGGCGCCGATGGACCGCCAAGAGGTCGTGCGGGCGCGCCGGGCGGCGGCATCCGCACAGGCCCAGGCCCTTGGCCTTGACGGTGGCGAGGCAGGACGGCTATGGCGGCGAATGGGCGACGACTTCATGCTGCGCCACCAACCCAAGGACGCTGCGGAAATCGCCCTTGCCGTGGCCCGCCATGACCTCGCCGCGGGCCCTCTGGTGCTGGTGCGCAGCCACACCAGCGAAGGCCCGGTGGCCGGGATGGGGGAGGCGGCGACGGAGATCTTCATTTGGGCGGCTGACAGGCCCAACCTGTTCGCCGCCTGCGTGACAACCCTGAGCCAGTTGCGCCTGTCCATCTTCGACGCGCAGATTCATACCGCCCAGGACGGCGCCTGCTGCAACAGCTTCATCGTCCTCGACGCAGACCGGCGGCCCATCCAGGATGGCGCTGCGCGTGTCATCCATCGCCTGACCCAAGCCCTGCAGGCGCCCAGCGTCTCTCCGCCGCGGCGCCTGCGCTGGCCACGCCAGCACAAACAGCTTCATCAGCCCAGCGAAGTGTCCCTCAGCCACGCCAACGACGCGCCCCACTCCACCCTGAGGGTGCGCACCACGGATCGGCCAGGCCTGCTGGCCCACATCGGCATCCTGTTTCAGGAGTTGGACATAGCGGTGCTGGAGGCCCGCATCGCCACCTTAGGCGAGCGGGTGGAAGACGTCTTCGAGGTGCAGACCCGCGCTGGAGAGCCCATCAGGGACCCAGCAACCATATACGAGCTGGAGAACACCCTGCGGCAGACTTTGGACAACCTCTAGGCTTGAACATGAACGCGCAACTAAACCTGCTGCATGACTATCCCTTCCAACGGTTGGCGGCGCTGTTGGATGGGATTGCGCCAAGCGCGAAGCACCCAGCCGCCGCCTTGAGCCTTGGGGAGCCAAAACACGCCCCGCCGGCCTTGGTGGTGGACTGCTTGGCGGATGCGGACCTGCTGCGCGGCGACTTGGCGACCTACCCGGCCACCCGGGGGGCGCCGGCGCTGCGGGAGGCGTTTTGCGCCTGGCTTGCACGCCGGTTTGCGGTTGCGGCGGACGCGGAACGCCATGTGTTGCCCGTGTCCGGCACACGGGAGGCGCTGTTCGCCATCGCCCAGGCGATGGTGGGGAGCAAGCACAGGCCTGTGGTGGTGTTGCCCAACCCCTTTTACCAAATATACGAGGGGGCCGCCTTGCTGAGCGGGGCGACGCCCTGCTACGTGCCGGCGGATGCGGCCAACGGCCATGCGCCGGACTATGCCGCCGTGCCGGAGGCTGTTTGGCGACGCACGGAGTTGCTCTACCTGTGCTCGCCAGGCAACCCCACCGGCAAGGTGCTGCCGGGCGAAACCCAACGCTGGCTGATCGAGCAGGCCCACCGATTCGACTTCGTCATCGCCGCGGATGAGTGCTATAGCGAGATCTATCCAGACGAGGCGGCGCCGCCCACCGGCCTGCTGCAGGAAAGCGACGCCATGGGCAACCGCGATTTCCAGCGTTGCCTGGCCTTTCACTCCCTAAGCAAGCGCTCCAGCCTGCCTGGGCTGCGCTCCGGGTTCGTGGCCGGTGATGCGCAGGCGCTGCAGCGCTACTGCAAGTACCGAACCTACCAAGGCTGCGCCATGCCCGCCCACGTGCAAAAGGCCAGCGCCCTGGCCTGGGGGGATGAGGCCCATGCGCGCGCCAACCGCGCCCTGTACCAAGCCAAGTTCGCCGCCGCCACGCCGCTGCTGCAAAGCGCCTTCCCCGCCGCGGCGGCGCCGGAGGGCGGATTCTACTTCTGGCTGCCCACGCCCCAGGACGACCGCCTGTTCGCCCAGGCGCTGTACCGGGATCTGAACATCAAGGTGCTGCCCGGGTCCTTCCTGGGACGGGCGGTCGCGGGCCGCAACCCAGGCGCCGGCCACATCCGCGTCGCACTGGTGGCGCCTCAGGCGGAATGCATCGCCGCACTGCAGCGGCTGGTCGCTTGGCTGCCCGCATAACTTGCTTCACCAAAGTTGGGCAAGATTCCCCCAATGTTCAAGCGCCGCGGGCGGGCGCCATCGATTCGGTTAGAATGCGGGCCTTTGGCGACTCGCGCCGCAGGAGGCCATCTTGTCCACATTTGCGTTCGCTTTGGGGGCGCCCAAGTTCAGCGCCGCGGGGAGATGCATAGATTGCTTCTTTCCCGCGCCCTTGAAGGCGCCGACGGGGGCGCTTGAACGGGCCATCCTGGGCCGGTTCCAGGCTGGCGCGGCCTTCTTGGCGCCCGATCAGGCGCGGGGCTTTGTGGAGGCGCATCAGGCCGAACTGCTGCCCCTGCTGGAGTTGGACGGGCCTGTGGCCGCGGTGCTGCTGGCGGAGGATGGTCCCATCCGCAGCACGGCGGAGGCGTTTCTGAAGCTGCATCTGCTCTCCCATCGGCTGGCGCTGCCGAACAGCATGGATCTGACGGGCATTTTCGGCCACTTGCCAACCATCGCCTGGACCACCGATGGGGCCGTGGCGGTGGATGAACTGGCGGCGAGGCAGCTTCGGGCGCGGGTTGCGGGGCGCCACTTTGAGGTGCTGTCCGTGGACAAGTTCCCCAAGATGGCCAACTACGTGGTGCCTGAAGGGGTGCGCATCGCGGATGGCCAGCGCATCCGGCTGGGGGCCTATCTGGGCGAGGGAACCACGGTGATGCCATCCGGCTCCATCAACTTCAACGCCGCGGCTCTAGGGCCGAACATGGTGGAGGGACGCATCTCCCAAGGCGTCATTCTCGGGCGGGATTCGGATCTCGGCGGCGCCGCCAGCACCATGGGCACACTGTCCGGCGGCGGCGAGGTGGTCATCAGCATCGGCAGGGAATGCCTCATCGGCGCCAACGCCGGCACTGGCATCCCCTTGGGGGATCGCTGCACCATCGAGGCCGGGCTGTACATCACCGCCGGCAGCCGGGTGGCGCTTGTCAATGAGCAAGGCGAACGCAAGGGCGCGGTGAAGGCGCGGGAACTGGCCGGGCGGGATGATCTGCTGTTCATTCGCCACAGCCAGACGGGTGAGGTGCAGTGCCGGGTGAATCCGCGCGCCATCGCGTTGAACGAGCAGCTGCATGCGCACAACTAAGCGGCGGCTGAACTTGCGCGGGCGATCACTGCCAACCGCATCCGCTTCCCTAGGGCATTCGCGACTGGACGGGATTCCTTGCTTAGGGAATCACTGGCGAATTGCAATCCTCTGAACCTAATGTGGCAGATGCCAACGGCGGGGTTCTGGCGCTGGCGCAGGCCCTGATCGCGCGGCCGTCGGTCACGCCCGAGGACGGCGGTTGCCAAGAGCTGCTGACCGCCAGACTGCGGGCCCAAGGCTTCGCGGTAACGCGCCTCGATGCCGGCGGGGTGCGCAATTTCCATGCCGTGCGCGGCCAAGGCCGGCCCTGTTTCGCATTCGCCGGGCACACCGATGTGGTGCCGCCAGGAGACTTGGCGGACTGGCGCACACCGCCGTTTGCGCCGACCGTCCAGGATGGCCGCCTGTATGGCCGCGGCGCCGCGGACATGAAAGGCAGTCTCGCAGCCATGATCGTGGCGGTGGAGCGCTTTGTGGCGAAGCATCCCGACCATCGCGGGCAACTGGCCTTTCTGGTGACCAGCGACGAGGAGGGGCCAGCCGCCTTCGGCACCAGCCACATCGTCGCGCAGCTTGCCGGCGGCGCGCGCCAAACGGATGATGCGCGGGAAGCGACGGCCCCAGGGCGGAGTTCGGGCGGCATAGGGGCGGCGCCGGACTACTGCATTGTTGGGGAGCCTTCGTCCAGCGAGCGGTTGGGCGACGTGGCGCGCAACGGGCGCCGCGGATCCCTGAACGGCAGCCTGGAAGTGCAGGGCGTGCTGGGGCACGTCGCCTATCCCCAATTCGCACGGAACCCCATCCATCTGGCCGCGCCCTTCCTGAAGGACTTGACGACCCTGGCCCTCGACCAGGGCAACGCCCACTATCCGCCCAGCAGCCTGCAGGTTTCCAGCATCAGCGCCGGGGCCGGGGCCAGCAACCTGATCCCCGGGGAGCTGCGGCTGGACTTCAACATCCGCTACTCCACCGAACAGACCGCTGAGGGCCTGCAGAAGCGCATCGCCGCCTTGCTGGGCAGGCACGGGCTCGAGGAAAAATTGCGCTGGCGCCTATCCGGGGCGCCCTTCTTGACGCCGCCCGGGCGGTTGACTGAGGCCGTGCGGCAAACGGTAATGGAGGAGCTCGGCATAGAGTGCCGGCTGTCCACCTCCGGCGGCACTTCCGACGGCCGGTTCATCGCACCGCTGGGCGCCGAGGTGGTGGAACTGGGACCAGTGAACGCCAGCATCCACAAGGTGAATGAACATGTGGCGGTGCAGGACCTGGAGCGCTTGGCCAAGCTGTATCAGGGAATTTTGCAGCGCTTCCTGAGCTGAAGGCTGCACCCAGGACCATCCCAAAGTCGTCCGCCAGCCTTTGGCAAAGCCCTATAGCACACTAGCGACCTTCCAGAAATTTTCTTTCAAGAGCGAACACTTTGGGATGATCCTGGAGGCCGTGCCCCAAGCAAGGCCGCTGTTGCATAGGCCGCGGCGCTCAATACGCATGGCGCCCCTGGCGCGAGGCGGGTCAGACTGGGATGGAGCGCAACTCCACAGGCCGCGGCGCTGAACGCGCATGGCGCCGCTGGCGCGTGTACAATTCCGCCTGGACACGCGGGACACGAATAATGCCTTTGCCGACCCACGCAGAAGAAGCGCCGATGCGCCAATTAGGCGTCAGGCCACACGCAGCATGAAGGGGCTGTCCCTGGGCAGCCTCGCCGGCTTGGCCGCCGCCAAGGGGGCGGCGTTGACGCGCATGGTCATTTTGGCGGGCATCGCCTATACGATGGCGAGCACGGCGCTGTTCTTCGTGCCGGCGCAGCAGCCAGTGGCGCCAGCGGTGGAGGCGGCGCCAACAGCGCCCCAAGCCCCCCGGGGCGAGCCGACAGTGGACATAGACACCATCGTCGAGGCCAATTTCTTCGGCGACGCCGAAGCGGCGGCGGCGGAGGCCGCGGCGGCCAAGCCGGCAGTGGAAACGCGCTTGCCGCTGACGCTGAACGGCGTGTTCGTGGCGCGGGAGCGGCAGGCGTCAGCCGCCATCATCGCGGAGCGGAACAAGCCGGAGCTGCTCTACCAGGTCGGCGAACAGGTGCCCGGCAACGCCACCCTGCAATCGGTGGAGGCCAACCATGTGGTGCTGCTGCGGGCCGGCGCCCAGGAAATCCTGCGGTTCCCGGAAACCGAAGAATTCCAGCGCATCAAGGGCGCCGCCAGACCATCGGCGCCGCGCAGGCCGGAAACCAGCTTGGCTGCGCCAAGGCGCAATCAGCCCCGCCCGGCAGATGATGCGCCCAAGGATTTCGTGGCCAGCTTCCTGAAGCAACTGGACGGCGATGAGAAGGCGCGCGGCGAGCGCCGCGCCTTGCTTGAGGAGGCGCGTCAGGAGGCAATACGCGCCCAGGGCTTCCGCGTGGGAGAACTGGCGCAGCTGCCCTACTTCAAGCAAAACGGGCTTGAGGCGGGGGATATGATCCTGTCCATGAACGGCCAGCCCGTGGCGGACATGGAAATGTCGGAAGCTGCGCTGGCGAAACTGCTGGCCTCCGGCCCCATTCAGCTTGAAGTGCACCGGGCCGGGCAGCTTCTATCCCTGACCGCCTCCGCAAAACCCTGACGCCCGCCTCGGCGGCCGCCAACAGCGCTCCAACCGAACCAAGGAAGCACATGAACGCAAACCGCTGCCCAATTCTGCGCTGCAGGACCACAGGCGGGCGCCGCCACCGCACGTGGCTGGCCACCAGCCTGCTGCTGGCCACCCTGACCGCGCACGCAGCCCAAGACGCCTGGGTGATCAACGTCAAGGATGCCGACATTCAGGAGTTCGTCTCGCAAATCGCTGAAATCACCGGCAAAACTTTCATAGTGGATCCGCGCTTGAAGGGCAATGTCACCGTAGTGTCAAACACGCCCATGGACGCCGATTCGGTTTACGCGCTGTTCCTGTCCGTGCTGCGGGTGCACAACTTCACCGCCACCCCGTCCGGGGATCTGATCCGCATCCAGGCCACCGCCACCGGCAAGCAGAGCCCCGGGGCGGAGGGCGAGCCGGATGACATTTCCCCGGAGGAGCTGGTCACCCAGGTCATCGCCGCGCAGAACGTGGACTCCGCCGATCTGGTGAAGATTCTGCGCCCGCTTATCCCCCAATACGGCCACATAGCCGCCGCGGCGCAGCCCAATGTCGTCATCATCAGCGACCATGCGGACAACATCGTGCGCCTGATGGAAATGATCGAGCAGGTGGACGTGGCGGATGAGAACGAAATCGTTGTGGTGCCCCTGCGGGAGGCGTGGGTGGGCGCCCTGGTGGCGTTGCTGGAGAATCTGGCCCCTGAGCAGATCGGCCGCAACGCGTCCGGTCCGCAGCGCATCCAACTCATCGCCAACGAGCGCAACAACAGCCTGATCGTGCGCGGCAAGCCCCGGCCCATGGCGGAGATTCTCAAGCTGGTGGAGAAGCTGGACCAGCCAGCCACCGCCGCCGAGGTCGCCCAAGTGTTCTACCTGAGCCACGCCAGAGCCGCGGACGTAGCCAACATTCTCTCCGGCCTGACGATCGGCGAGAGCGACACCGAGACAGGCGAACGCACCAGCATCCAGGCGGACGAATCCCTGAACGCCTTGGTGGTGCGCGCCCCCCCGGCCGCCATGAGCGAGGTGCGGACGCTAGTGGCGAAGCTCGATGTGCGCCGCACCCAGGTGTTGATCGAAGCCGCCATAGTGGAGGTGGGGCTTAGGGACGTTGAAAGCGTGGGGGTGGAGGCCGCTGCGGTGGATGCCGAGGGGCAAACCGCGCCCTTGGCCTCCACCACCTTGGACGGCGCCGTGGGCAGGCTGCTAAGCGACATGGCTGGCGGCACTAATACGGACGGCGCCCCGGTGCGGCTCGATGTGCTGGCCGGGCTGGCCGGCGTCAGCCGTCCCACCCTGGGAGTGGCCCGCGTCAACCTCGATGGGATCTCCTTCGGCGGCATCATCACCGCCTTCGCCAGCCACCGGGACGCAAACCTCTTGTCCACCCCCAGCATCATGGCCCTGGACAACCAGGAAGCCACCATCGTCGTCGGCCAGCAGGTGCCCTTCCGCACCGGCAGCTTCACCACCGCCGCGGATGGCGTCAACAACCCGTTCACCACGGTGCAGCGCGAGGATGTCGGCCTGACGCTGAGCGTCACCCCCCATGTGCATGACGGCACCTCCGTGCGCTTGGAGGTGGACCAGGAAATCACCAACGTGGTTGAAACAGCCGTGGGTGAGGCGAGCTTTGCCGATGTGGTGACCTCCAAGCGCCAGATCACCACCACCATATTGGCGGATGACCGCCAAATTATCGTGCTCGGCGGGCTGATTCAGGATGATGTGACGGAAAACAGGAGAAAAGTGCCCCTGTTGGGAGACATTCCCGGCCTTGGGTTCCTGTTCCGCTCCACCAGCTACGACCGCAGGAAGACCAACTTGCTGGTATTCTTGCGGCCCACGGTGATCAAGACCGTGCAGGATGTGGAAACTTCGGCGGAACGCAAATACCGGGACATCTGGGGGGTGGAAATCACCAGTCCGGCGCGCCAGCAGATCGAGGGGCTCTTTGACGGGCAAAACCCAAGAGCGGACGCGTCCTGACCACCGGTCCCCCGCCGTCAAGGCGGTTCCCATCTCCCTGCCGCCAAGGGCCTTCGCCCAACAGGCGCTGCACAGCCGCGTTGTGCAGGCGGCCATCGCGGAGCGGTTGGCGCAGCTGCGCGACAGCCCGCGGCAAGCTGAGCCAACGGGCCGCGCGCAGCAGCTTGCGGCCAAGCTGGCGGCATGGCGCAGCAAGCGGCCAAGCGCAGCGCCCGATACCTTGGGAAGCCTGGACTTGCCGGAGGCCAAACGGCGCCTGAACGGCCAGGCGCACAAGGCGGCTTTGGGCATCGCGGCGAATTTTTCCCGCACCACGGTGCTGACGATGGCCAGCCTGCTGATGCGCTTCATGCGGCTGGTCTATGAACGGATGGAGATTCACGGCCTTGAGCGCATCGCCGCGCTGACCCCCGGCCACACGCTGGTCTATGTGCCCTGCCACCGCAGCCACATGGACTACCTGCTGCTGTCCCTTCTGCTGTTCAATCGAGGGGTGACCATTCCGCACATCGCCGCCGGCGACAACCTGAGACTGCCGATCATCGGCGACCTGCTGCGGCGTTGCGGGGCGGTCTTCATGCGGCGCAGCTTCCGCAACGATTCAATCTACGCCGCGGTCTTCTCCGAATACATCGGTGAACTGCACCGCCGCGGCCACTCCCTGGAGCTGTTCCCGGAGGGCGGGCGCAGCCGCACCGGACGGCTGCGGCCAGCCAAGCTCGGCCTGCTGCGCATGATCCTGGCCCATGTCCGCCAAGGCCTGCCGCAGCCCATCGTGTTCGTGCCGGTCTATTTCGGCTACGAGAAACTAATTGAAGGCCGGGCCTATGTGGACGAGTTGCGCGGCGTGCGCAAGCGGCGCGAATCCTATGGAGACATTGTGCGCGGCCTGAAGCTCATCCGCCAGCGGCATGGTCAGGTGGACGTGAACATCGGCGAACCCCTGCATCTGGACGCCTGGCTCGCCAAGCGCTCCCCGGAGCAGCCCCAGGAGGCGGAGGCCCTAGGCCGGGAAATCCTGGAGCGGGTTAACCGGGCGGCGTCCGTGCTGCCGGTGAACCTAGTGGCCATGACTCTGCTCTGCACCCCCCGCCAAGCCATGGAGGCGGGCGCACTCGAGGAGCAAATCGACTGCTGCCTGGACCTGCTGCGCCGGGATGCCCCCCACCACGACCTGCAAATCACCGAAATGAACGGAGCGCAGGTGATCGATCAGGTGCTGGGCTTGGGGCTGCTGACCCGGGAACAGCAGGCATTTGGCGCAACCTTGGCGGCGGACCCAACGGCTGCCGTGCTGCTGACCTGGTACCGCAACAACACCATCCATGTGCTGGCCCTGCCGTCCCTGCTGGCCTTCATGGTGCAGGGCCGACGGCTTCCCATCGAGCGCGCCCGGCTGCGGCGCATGGCGGCGACCGTCTTTCCCTACTCCGCCTGGGAGCTGCATGTGCGCCGCGTCGACGGCGACATCGACCGCTGGCTGGACCATCTGGTGGCCAGCGGCCTCATCCTCGAGCACGAAGGCCACCTATCGCCACCCGCGCCGGACAGCCCAGCCCGCTACCGGCTGCACCTGTTGGCCAACCTCATCCGCCAGACCCTGGAGCGCCAGTACATCGTGCTGAGCCTGCTGATCAGTCCAAGCGCGCAGGCGCCCAACCGCGCCACGCTGAAGGCGCACAGCCAGCGCATCGCCCACAAGATGGCCCGCCTGCACGGCATGGATGCCCCGGAATTCTTCGACCCCAGGCTGTTCGATGGCTTCGTGGACAAACTGCTGCGCGACGGGGTGGTCCAAGAAGGCGCAGACGGCCGCCTAAGCTACGCCCCGGTGGTGCAGGAGGTGATGCGCGCCTCGGCGCACATCATCGATGCCGAATTTCGCCATGCGGTGCTGCGGGAATAGCGGGTGCAATATGCCGGTTATGCGGAAGCTGGCAACAGCCTCGGGGCGGGATAGACATCAAAGCGGATGCGCCGGCCTTGATGCTGCCAACCGGGCTTCGGGCAGGCAGGGGCGCTGCGGCGGCGTTTAACCACCACCCGCGCCCGGGCGGCGAAGCCGGCGCTGGCAATGCGGTCCGACAGGGTTTGCCCATCGCCCGCAGCCAAGCGGCGCAGGTGCTGCATGGACTGCTCCGGCAGGGCGGTCTTGCGGCTTGGCGGAAACATGGGATCCAGGTAGGCCACATCCACGGAACCTGGGTGGGCGCGGCACCAAGCGCCCGCTTCCGCCAGCACCACCTTGGCCGGCAGTTGGTGGCGCTGGACAAACTCATCGAGCATTGCCCACACCAGAAGGGAACGCTCAACCAGGGTGACGGTGCAGCCCTTCAGCGCCAGGCACAGGCCATCGGAACCCCAACCGGCCATCAAGTCCGCAACGCTCGGCCGCTGTCCCGCACCGCAGGCCCGGGCCAGCAGCATGGCCTGCCTGGCGCGGCGCTGAATGGGCGCCAACTGCAGGCGGAACGCCGGGGCGCCGCCGCCGGACAATAGGGCCATGCCCTGTTCATCGTAGTAAAGGCGATAGCGCGAACCGGGCGGCGGCTGGTCCGTCGCACGCAGCTTGAAGACGCCCGCGTACCGCTGCGCCGGCACGCAGTGATGCAGCACCGGACACCCGCTCAGTTCGGGCGCCAAGGCGTATCCCCGGTGATGTAGGCCGGCAGGCCCAATTCCGGGGCCAGCCCTCGGCCTTCAGCCAAGGCCGCCGCCCCCAAACGGGCGATGAGCCCCGCGCCCGCCACAACGCCGGGACGCACATCCGCATCCGCCGGCAGCCAGGAAGGCGCATCCCCCACCAACGGCCAGCCATGCGCGAAGTCCGCCCAATCCGGACAAGCCGCCAGCAGCCGGTCCCCACGGTGCACCTGCGGGCGGCCGTCTGCAATGGCGAAACTGGCCAAGTAGCAGAGATCGCGCCGAGAGCGGATGCTCACCACCACGCCGTCCGCCATGTCCGACTGCTCCACGGCCGCCACAGCCAAAGCGTAAGTGGATGAGATGGGCGCCACCTGCGCCCCCGCCCCCAAGGCCGCGGCCTGGGCCACCGAAGCAGCTAGGCGAATGCCGGTAAAAGACCCTGGCCCACAACCAAAGGCCACCCCGTCGATGTCCTGCGGCGCCAGTCCGGCATCTTTGCACACCCCATCCACCAGCCCCAGGATCTGTTCATTGTGGGCCCGCGCCATCCTGCGCGCGTTTTCATGCAGCCGGGGCGGTTCGCCCTTGCCGCCATCCACCGAAAGGGCGGCGGAGCAAAGCTCCCGCCCGGTCTCAATGCCCAAAACGCAGCGCATAAAGCCAGTGTAACATCCGCCCAAGGCCAACCCTGCCGTTGGCCGCACGCCACCCGCTCAACAAGGGAACTGAATATGTCCAAGCCATTGGACCTTGATGCCGCGCTTCGGCGCATTTTGGGGCAGATCGGCGCACCGACCGCCGCGGAGCTGGTGGGAATCGAAGAGTCCCTTGGCCGGGTGGCTGCGCAGGAATGCCTCGCCCGGACCGATTTGCCGCCCTTCGCCGCTTCCGCCATGGATGGATACGCCTTTGCTTGGCGCAAGAAGCCTGCAAGCCTGCGGGTGGTGGGGGCGAGCCTGGCTGGGCATCCATGGCGCGGTTCGGTGGGGGCTGGCGAGGCGGTGCGCATCACCACTGGCGCCGCCTTGCCGAAGGGGTGCGACACGGTAGCCATTCAGGAGCGGTGCACCCTGCAGGGCGATGCGCTGCACATCAACAGCCCCGTCAACTGCGGCGACAATGTGCGTCCCCAAGGGCACGACATGCGCAGCGGCCAGGTTGTGGCCGCCCGGGGCCGGCAGCTCAGCGCATTTGACATCGGCGCCCTGGCGGCGGCCGGGGTGGACGCCCTGCTGGTCTTCGCCCGTCCGCGCATCGCCGTGTTCTCCAGCGGCGATGAGCTGCAGCGGCCCGGCACGGAGTTGGCCTATGGCAATATCTTTGATTCCAACCGCTATGCGGTAGCCAGCCTTTTGCGCGCCCTCCCGGTGACGGTGGCCGATCTCGGGGTGCTGCCGGATGAAGGCGACGCCATCGCCGAGGCCCTGGGCCGGGCGAGTGAGGACTGCCAGCTGATCCTGACCAGCGGCGGCGTGTCCGTGGGGGATGCGGACTTGGTGAAAACCACCTTGGATAAGCTGGGGCGGCTGGACTTCTGGCGGTTGAACCTGAAGCCGGGCAGGCCCGTCGCTTTCGGGCGCATCGGCGATGCCTTGCTGCTGGGGCTGCCCGGCAACCCGGTGTCCACCATCATCACGTACCTACTGCTGGCCAAGCCTGTCATCGAGGCTCTGTGCGGCATGGCGCCGCGCCAGCCCCTAGTGGTGCGCTGCCAACTCAAGGAGCAGATCCGCCACAAGCCGGGGCGCGAGGAATTTCAACGCGGCCTGCTGACCACCGGGAGCCGTCAGGCGCAGGTGCGCGCGACCGGGGACCAAAGCTCCAACCGCATGGCCAGCTTCACCACCGCCAACTGCCTGATCCGCATCCCCAAGACAAGCGGAGACCTAGCGCCCGGAGACATCGTGGAGGCCCTGCCCTTGCAAGGTCTCCTGTAGTCCCAGCCCGCTTGGTCCGCCGGGAGAACCACTAGGGAGCCTCTTAACAAGTCCCGGAAGCCCAGAGGAGCCCAAAGGGCCTGATGGCAAGGCGCGGCGAAGCCGTGTGGCTTGCCCCCACACAATGCGCCGCAACACAGCCGGCGCGCCCTTTAGGCCCTCCCGAAGGGCGAACGCGACTTGTTCAGGGGTTCCATAGCACAAAAAAATTTGCAGGCCGCCACGCCCCGGTTTGTGGTCAGGGACCAAGAACATCCCAAAGTCGTCCACCAGCCCTCGGCAAAGCCCTATATAGATGGTTTATGACCATTTTTCGGCAGATTCCACAATATTCTGCGGCATCTAATCATCTTTCAGCAATTTTCTTTCAAGAGCGGACACTTTGGTATGGCCCTGGGTCAGGGACACGCACCGTCGGATGGCGGTGATGATGGATTTGGCGTGTGAGTATGGCTGCTGCGCCCCTTGACGGCGCGACCCGCGCCATCAGCG
>CAYGBY010000043.1:0-20163 GCA_964348115.1 uncultured Pseudomonadales bacterium | reverse complement strand
GCCTGCCACACGGCTTCGCCGCGCCTTGCCATCACGCCCTTTAGGCTCCTCTGGGCTTCCGGGACTTGTTCAGAGGTTCCCTAGGCGAAGCCCTATACAGATGATTTGTGAATATTTTTCGGAGGATTCCGCGATATTCCGCGGCACCTAATGGCCTTTCAGAAATTTTCTTTCAAAAGCGAGCACTTCGGGATGGTCCTGCAGACGTCAGGCTAGCGAAGCCCCGCAAGGGGCGCCCTGTCGTGCCGTTGGCCCCGCCGGCATGGCGGCGCCGTCAACTGCGGGCGACGGCACGCCAAGTTGGAGTACAATATTCGGCATGGATGCGCTGCGTCGGCGAAAGTACGCCAAACATCTGGAACTCGTCCGCCATCGCTGGCAGGCCGCCTTGGCGGCAAGCGGCTTCGCCGCAGTGCTGGTGGCCGCAGGACGCCCGCAGAACTACCTGTTCGACGATCAGGCGCCCAAGTTTCGACCCAATCCCCAGTTCGCCGTCTGGCTCCCCGGCGCGGAGTGCGAGGGCGCCGCCCTGCTGTTCACGCCCGGCCAGCGCCCCAAGCTGTATTTCCACCAGCCCCAGGACTACTGGCATTTGCCGCCGCAGCTGCCCGACTGGGCTGAAGCGCACTTCGACCTGGCCGTCTTCAGCGACGCGGAAGTTCTGGAGGAAACCCTGCGCAAGGACGCAACGGTGGCGCAGCTGGCCTTCATCGGCCGCCAGCCGCCGCCCAATTTGGCCGCGGCGCACAACCCGGCACCGTTGCTGAACCGCCTGAACCACGAACGGGCCTACAAGACGGAATTCGAGGTTGACTGCCTGCGCGAGGCCACGGAGGTAGCCGTCAAGGGCCACATCGCCGCCCGGCGCAGATACTTCGCCGGCGGGGCGGAGTTCGACATCCTGTGCGCCTACCTCGCCGCCTCCGGCCAAAGCGAAGGGGACTTGCCCTACCACTGCATCATCGGCCTGGACGAACACGCCGCCGTGCTGCACTACCAGCACTACGACCGTCAGCGGCCGGCGGACAGCAGGGGCCTTCTCATCGATGCCGGCGCCAGCTGCTGCGGCTACGGCAGCGACATCACGCGCACCTGGGCCGGCCCTGGGGCTGCGGCGTTCGCGGAACTCATAGCCGCCCTGGACGAACAGCAGCAGGCCCTCATCAGCACCATCAAGCCGGGCCTCAACTACGTGGACCTGCATATGGCCATGCACAGGCGCATCGCCGTGCTGCTGAACCGCTTCCAGCTTGTCAAGTGCAGCGCCGACGCCGCCTTCGAGCAGGGCATTTCGCGCACCTTCATGCCCCATGGCCTAGGCCATCTGCTGGGTTTGCAGACCCACGACGTGGGCGGCTGGCAAACCAGTCCGGAAGGCGCGCAAACACGGCCTCCGGCGCATCACGAGACCCTGCGCCTGACCCGTACGCTGGCGCCCGGCGCCCTGCTGACGGTGGAGCCTGGGCTGTACTTCATTCCCATGCTGCTGAACGCCCTGCGCGGCCAGCCGGCGGCCAAGGACGTCAACTGGCCGCAGGTGGCGGCCCTCTCCCCCTGCGGCGGCGTGCGCATCGAGGACAACATCGTGGTCACCGCCGACGGCGTGGAGAACCTAACCCGAAAGGCCTTCGCCGAACTGGATGCCTGATCGCCGTCATGGCGAAGCGCCCCAAGCCGTCGCCGCAGCAGCCGGGCCAGCAGGCCAAGCTGACGGTTGAGCGCCTATTCAGCGACCCGCCGCCGGTCGCCATGCCGCCCCTCAATCTGCGCATGGCGCCGGATGGCGGCTGCCTGACCTTTCTGCAGGCCGCGCAGGAAGATCGGGAGCGTTTGGACCTCTGGCGTGCGGACGCCCGCACCGGCGCAGCCCGCTGCTGGGTGAGGGGCGCGGACTTGGCGGGCCAGGGCCCAGCCACGGCGGCGGAACTGGCGGAAATGGAGCGGCGCCGCCAATTCGCCGCCGGCATCACCGACCAGCGTTGGTTTCCAGACGGCGCCGCCCTGCTGCTCACCGCCGGCGGGGCCGCTTGGCGCCTGGACGCAGCCAGCGGCCGGGCACGGCGCCTCACCCCCGAAGGGCGGCGCTACACCGACATCAAGCTGTCCCCAAAGGGCGGGTTCATCAGCTACGCCAGCGACGGCAACCTCTACCTTCGTCCCTTGGGCGACGGCGCCGCAGACCCGGGCCGGGAACGCGAGATCGCCACCTCGGACGACCCCCACCTGAGCTTCGGCAGCGCCGACTTCCTGGCCGCCGAGGAACTGCACCGCTTCGACGGCCACTGGTGGCAGCAGACGGAGCGTTGGCTGGCCTTCACCAAGGTGGATTGCGCGCCGGTGGCACCAAGCCGCCGCATCGAGGTGGATGCCGGTGGGGTGACCACAGTGGCGCAGCGCTATCCCTTCGCCGGGGCGGCCAATCCAAACACGGACTTGGCGCTGCACGATCTGCTCAGCGGCGCCACCCACTGGCTGAAGGTGCACGACGATGCGCAGGACTATCTGGCGCGGGTGGCCTTCGTAGAGGGCGCATTGGCCGTACAGATGCTCAACCGCGCGCAGAACCGCTTGGTGCTGAAGATCGTCCGCCTTGCGGATCTGTCCACCCGCACCCTGCTCGAGAAGACCTCCTCCAGCTGGATCAATCTGCACGACAACTTCACCGCCATCGGCGCCGACGACTATCTGTGGACCTCGGAGCGCAGCGGATTCAGCCAGCTTTACCGCTACCGAAACGGGCAGGAGCAGCAACTGACCCGGGGCGAAGGCCGCATCAACAAGATTTTGTTCGCTAACCAAACCCAAGTGCTGGCGGCCGGATGGCGGGACAGGCCGACGGAGCAGCACCTGTACCGCATCTCCTTGCCCGACGGGGAATGGCGGCGCCTGACGAATGCCGGCTGGCATGAGCTGAGCGCGGATGGGGAGTGGGTGTTCGACCAATGCTCATCCCTGCGCAACCCCGGCGAGGTTCGCTTTGGGCGGCATGGGGTGGGGATGCGCAAGCTGCGGATGCCGCCCGAGCATTCCCAGCCGGCGCTGGGCGCAGCGCTAGTGACGCCGACCCTTGGGACGCTGGAGGCCGAGGACGGACAGACGCTGCACTACCGGCTGACCAAGCCGCGCAACCTTGCCGGTCCGGCCCCATTGATCGTCCATGTATATGGCGGCCCTGGGGTGCAACGGGTGCGCAACGCATGGGCGCCCTTGCTGCTGCAGCTGTTCGCCCAGCACGGTTTTGGCGCACTGGAGCTGGATAACCGCGGCGGCGCCAACCGGAGCCGCGAATTCGAAGCGCCCATTCACGGCCGCCTGGGGGATCAGGAGGTGCGCGACCAGATGCGGGGCGGCGAGTTCGCCGCCGCGCTGCCTTGGGTGGATGGGGACCGCATCGGCGTGTTCGGCCACAGCTATGGCGGCTACATGGCCCTGATGTGCGCGGCGCAAGCCCCCAAGCTATTCCGGGCCGCCGTATCCGCAGCACCGGTAACCGATTGGCGGCTGTACGACAGCTGCTACACCGAGCGCTACCTCGGCATGCCCCAAGACAACCCGCAGGGCTATGAACTAAGCGCTGTCTTCACCCATTTGCGCCAACTGCAGGGAAAGCTGCTGCTCCTGCACGGCATGGCGGACGACAACGTGGTCTTCACCCACAGCCTGCGGCTGATGCAGGCTTTGCAGGCCCTCGGCAAGCCGTTTGAGCTAATGACCTATCCGGGCGCCAAGCACGCCATGCAGCAGAAGTCCGTGGCCATTCATCGCTTCAACCTGATTCTGGACTTCTTCAAGAGGCATCTATGCAGTACGCCCTGAGATTGGCGACGCTGGGGGATCACGCGGTCATCCGGGATTTCAACCTAGCTATGGCCCGGGAAAGCGAAGACAGGACGCTGGACGCAGAAGTGCTCGCCGCCGGCATCGCCGCGGTGCTCCGCGACCCGGCCAAAGGCTTCTATCTGGTTGCGGAGGCCATCCCAGCAAGCGCGAATGCGCACGCAAGGCCGGCGGGATCGCTCATGGTCACCTACGAATGGAGCGATTGGCGCAACGGCCGCTTCTGGTGGATCCAAAGCGTTTATGTGGCGCCGGCGTTCCGCCGCCAAGGCGTGTACGGCCTGATGCACCGCTGGGTGCGGGATGCGGCGCTCAGCAGCGGCGATGCCTGCGGGCTGCGCCTGTACGTGGAGAAGCAAAACCAGGGCGCCAAAGCCGCCTACGAAAGCCTGGGCATGGCGACCACCTGCTATGACCTGCTGGAGGAGGAGTTTTCCCACCAGGAGCGTACGTCGCAGAGAACTTCTTTGGGAAATTCTCCCACCCCCTAAGACGCGCTGCCAACGCACCGCGGTGGAGCAATATTCGGCGGTTCATCAAGCGGCTTGACGCCAGGGTTGTTATCGCGCCGAGCCAGTGCTGGACGTAGTGCATGACCTCCGCCGCGCATCAAGCGGCCTGGCGCCAGGGTTGCTATCGCCTGCCGGCTGGGCGCCCGGCCAGAACGTCTTCCAAGCGAGCCTTCAAGGCGCTTTCCCCTTCGCTGAACTGCACGCCAACCCCGGCTGGACGCCCGTCTTCACCGCCGGCCGGTCTGATCCAGGCAACCCTGCCCGCCACCGGCGTGCGCGCCGCATCATCGAGCAGCTTCACCAGCAGAAACACTTCGTCCCCCAGCGCGAAGGGCTGGCTGGTGGGCACGAACAGGCCGCCGTTGCGCAGTTGCGGCATGTAGGCCAATTGCAAGGCCGCCCTGTCCCGCACGGCAAGGGAGAGAATGCCGTTGCCGGCTGGGTTGGACTCTGACATCGCTTGCGCCTCCTGAGTGGGGTTGCCGCCATCGTGCACAAGCAGGCGGCGGCATCCAAGGCCGGCGCCCCGGACGTCTATCGGAATTCGCGCAACTTGTTGCGGAAAAAGGCTGAAAACCCTGTAGGAAAAGGCCGATGGCCGCCGTCGGCGCCAACCAGTGTGCTGTCCCGCAAGTAAGTGGGTTTTAGTCGCTAGGCCGTTTTGGCTCCCGGCGCGGATCCTTGCGGGACCTGTTCAGAGGTTCCTTAACGGCCCGCAGGCTGCAGCAACGCCCGCCAGTGAAAGCACAGCCGCTCCAACTGCAGGCGCACGTTGAGGCTGCGCGACAGACTGGCCTGCCGATGGAACCACATCAGTTCGTCCACGAAGGCGAAGGTGCGGCGATCAGCGGCCAAGCCCAGTTCACTGGCGCCACTGGCCATGGCGGACACCAAAAAACGCAGCCAGCGGGCGCTTAGCGACACGGGATCCAAAGCAAGCATCTCATCGAGCAGCTGCGCCGAACGCCCCGCTTCGTCCTGTGCAAGTTCCCGCAGCACAGCCGCCAGGGGACGTTCTCCGGCGGCGGCCCCGGCGGCGGCCAGCAAGGGAGCGCCCCCGTAGTCCGCCAAAAGATCCCGGGCCTTCGCATCGTCAAGCCAAGCTTCGGCGGCCCTGGTGTCCCTAGGCACGATCACCTTCTGACAGCGGCTGCGCACGGTGGGCAGCAAAGCCCCAACCCGCTGGCTGGTGAGTATCAGGTAAGTGTCCGCAGGCGGCTCCTCCAGGGACTTGAGCAGGGCGTTGGCGGCGTTGAGGTTCATGCGGTCAGCATCCTCGATCAGGGCGACCTTGGCCGAGGCCAGTTGCGGCGCGCGCTGGGCGAACGCCGTCAGGCGGCGCACCTCATCCACTGGGATAACGCCCTGCTCCGGCGCCAGAAGGCGAAAGTCCGGATGGGCCAGTCGGCGCACATCCTCCGTGCGCGGATGCGCCAACACCTGCAGCGCCAGCCAAGCGCCAAGCTGCGCTGCGCCCCAACCCGGATAGGCGCCCACCAGCAAGGCGTGGGGCAGCCGTCCCGCCTGCATGGCGGCAGTGAGGCTGGCCTTGCTCCCGCGCTGCCAGGGGAGGTTCATCAGGGCCATGCGGGCGGCCCCGGAGAACCCCCGCCGACGAGTGCGCCGCCCGCATCCAGGATTCCCGTCACCGCTCAACCCCAGGGGGCAACAACGGCGCCAAAGCCTCCGCCACGGCTTGCCGCACCGCCGCTATTGGGGCGGCGGCGTCCACCACCACCATGCGCGCCTCGCGCGCCGCCCGGGTTAAGTAGGCGGCGCGCACCCGCTCGAAGAAAGCGCGCTGCTCTGTTTCGAAGCGATCCCGATGACGTCCGCGCAAACGCCCGCTGAGCGCATCCGGAGGAGCGTCCAGCAGGATGGTCAGGTCCGGCTGCAGATCTCCATGCGCCAATTGCTCCAAAAGCGCAATGGCTTTGTCGTCGATTCCGCGCCCGCCGCCCTGGTAGGCGTAGGTGGCGTCAGTGAAGCGTTCACTGACCACCCAAGCTCCCGCCGCCAACCGGGGGCGGATCACCTCGGCAAGGAGTTGGCTGCGGGCGGCGAAGATCAACAGCAGTTCCGTCATGGCGGCCACGGATTCGTCGCGCACAGCCAGCAGCAGCGCCCTGATCTCCTCCGCCAGGGCGGTGCCGCCGGGCTCTCGGGTCAGGGTAAAGGCGACCCCAGCGGCCGTCAGCAATTCCCGGATGGCCTGCATCTGGGTGGACTTGCCGGCGCCGTCCACACCCTCCAGGGTGATGAATTTTCCCCGCACTGCAGCAACGCCTCCCAGCCCTTTGCGCCCACGCGCGGCGCCGCCGCCCGCCAGCCTAACCCCCGGCGCCGCGCTTGTTCAACTGAAAACGACGCACGGCCGCGTTGTGCTCCGCCAAGGTGCGCGAGAACTCGCTGGTGCCGTCGCCCCGTGAGACGAAGTACAGATAGGGCAAGCCGCTGGGCTTGACGGCGGCCTGAAGCGCCCCTCGTCCAGGCAGGGCTATGGGCGTCGGCGGCAGCCCCTTGTGCACGTAGGTGTTGTAGGGCGTGGCGAAGCGCAGTTGCGCCCGGGTCAGGTTGCCATCGAAATAGTCGCCCAAGCCATAGATGACCGTGGGATCCACCTGCAGGCGCATGTCGCGCCCAAGACGCGCCACCAGCACCTGGCTGACATGGCGGCGATCCTCCGCCCGATAGGTCTCCTTCTCTATGATGGATGCCGCCTTGAGCGCGTCATAGGGGATTTGATAGGGCAGTTCCGCTGACCGGGCGGCCCAGGCTGCATTCAGTTCAGCCAGCATCTTGGCGTGCGCCCGCAGCAACAGGTCACGGTCGCTATCCCCGGCGATGAAACTATAGGTGTCCGGGAAAAACCAGCCCTCTCCGTGGGCGGTTCCGGCGCCCTCGGCCTGCAGGTCCAAACCCAGTTCCGCCAACAGCGTTGGCGGTTGAACGCCAGCCAAGGTGTGGCCAAGCCGCTCATCGGCAGCGAGCTGGGCAAGCACGTCAGCAATGCGGGCGCCCTCAAGGAAGCGGATTCGGTGATGCACGACATTACCGGCGACAATGCGCGCCATCAGTCCGGCCAGGGACTCACCGGGCAGGATGGCGTACTCGCCGGCTTGCAGCGCTTCCGCTTCGCCGCGCAGGCGCATCATCACAGGCAGCAGCCGCACATGCTCCAGCAGGCCCGCGTTCGCCAAGTCCCGGGCCACACTGGCCGCCGAGCTGCCTGGGGCCACCACCAGAGTAGTGGGGCCAGCCAAGAGCAGGGGCTTCTCCCACCAGCGCTTCACCAGCCAAGCGCCGCAGGCGGCGGCGATAAGCGCCGCCACCAGCATGGACGCCAACAAGCCAAGCCACAGGCGCATGGGTTCAGACCGCGCCGAAGATCACCGTGCCGTTGGTGCCGCCAAAGCCGAAGGAATTGCTCAGGGCCGTGTGCAGGCGCGCCTTCCGTGCGGTGTGGGGCACATAGTTCAGGTCGCAGCCCTCGCCCGGATTGTCCAGGTTGATGGTGGGCGGACAGACGCCATCCCTGATCGCCTGAATGCTCAGGATGGCCTCCACCGATCCGGCGGCGCCCAGCAAATGCCCGGTCATGGACTTGGTGGAGCTCACCGGAACGCGGGTATCGGCGCCGAATACATGCTTGATCATCTTGGTTTCCGCCAAGTCCCCCAAGGGGGTGGAGGTGCCGTGGGCGTTGACGTAATCGATGTCCTCGGGGTTCAGGCGGGCGTCCGCGATGGCGTTCTCCATGCAGGCGATGCCCCCGGCGCCGTCCTCCAGCGGGCTGGTGATGTGGTGGGCGTCAGCGCTCATGCCGAAGCCGAGCACCTCCGCGTAGATGAGTGCGCCGCGCGCCTTGGCGCGTTCGTACTCCTCAAGCACCAGCACCCCAGCGCCTTCGCCGAGCACGAAGCCGTCACGGTCCCTGTCCCAAGGGCGGCTGGCGGCTTGGGGGTCATCGGTGCGGGTGGAAAGCGCTTTCATGGTGGAGAAGGCAGCCACGGTAATGGGGGAAGTGCCGTACTCAGCACCGCCCACCACCATGATGTCCGCATCGCCGTGCTGAATCATGCGGGCGCCGAACCCAATGTTGTGGGTGCCGGTGGTGCAGGCCGTGACCACGGCCACATTGGGGCCGGTGTAGCCGTACATGATGGAAAGGTTGCCGCCGATCATGTTCACCACGCTGGCTGGCACGAAGAAGGGCGATACCCGGCGCGGACCTTTGTTGACTAGGGTGGAGTGGGTGTTCTCGATGGTGTGGATGCCGCCAATGCCGGAACCCACGGCGAAGCCGTAGCGATGGGCATCCACTGGCTGGGTTGGCAGGCCGGCATTTTCTATGGCCTGCACCGCGGCGGCGATGCCATACTGAATGAATTCGTCCCGGCGTCTGGCCTCCTTGGCATCCATGTAGCGCTGCGGATCGAAGTTCCACACCTGCCCGGCGAAATCCACGGCATAGCCGGTGGTATCGAAATGGTCGATGCGATCGATGCCGCTGTTGCCAGCCACGGCGTTGGTCCAAGCTTCATCCACGCTGTTGCCGATGGGCGACACCAACCCCATGCCGGTGACCATGACCCTGCGTTTCGTCATACTTTGGCTGCGTCCTTCACGGCGGAATTGCGCGGCGGCTGCCTACCCCCACGTCTGCATGGTTCGGCGTCCATGCTTGCGGGCCGCACCAGGAGGCAGGAACGCCCGCCGCGGGCGGGTAGGCCACCGGGCTTACTGATGGGAGAGGATGTAGCTGATGGCTTCCTGAACGGTTGTGATCTTTTCCGCCTCCTCGTCCGGAATCTCAGTTTCGAATTCTTCTTCAAGGGCCATGACCAACTCGACGGTATCGAGGGAGTCGGCGCCAAGATCCTCAACGAAGGACGCCTCGTTCCTGACGTCTTCCTCCTTCACGCCGAGTTGCTCTGAAATAAGCTTCTTCACTCGTTCTTCAACGCTGCTCATGCTTTGGCTTTCTCCCTATTGAAGTTAGGACCGCTGTGCGGAGTGACGGGCATTCTACAAACACCCCCCAGCCTTTTCAAGCAAGGTGCAGACCGCCATTAACCTGCAGGGTTTCACCGGTGACGTACCCGGCCCCTTCGCTGGCCAGAAAGGCCACCGCATGGGCCACCTCCCGCCCGTCGCCCATGCGCCCCAAGGGGATGCGGGCCAGTATTCGTTCGCTGTGCGCTGCGTCTAGGGCATCCGTCATATCGGAGCCGATAAAGCCGGGCGCCACTGCGTTCACCGTCACGCCCCGGGACGCAACTTCCAAGGCCAGGGCGCGGGTGAACCCCTCCACAGCCGCCTTCGATGCTGCGTAGTTGGTCTGGCCAGCGTTGCCCATGCGCGCCACTGCGGAACTGATGTTGATGATGCGCCCCCAACGGGCCCGCAGCATGGCGCGCAGGGCCGGCTTCACCATGCGGTGCAGGCCGCCAAGGTTGATGTCAACCACTGCGCCCCACTCCTCAGCGGACATGCGCAAAAGCAGGTTGTCTCTGGTGATCCCGGCATTGTTCACCAACACCAGGGGCGCATTCGGCAGATCCGCAATGGACGCGAAGAAGGCGTCCACGCTGGCCTGCTCTGCGATGTTCAGCGCCAAGCCGACGCCGTCCCCCGCCAGCCGCTGCGCGATGGCGGCGACGCCGGCTTCGGAAGTAGCGGTGCCCACCACAAAATGGCCTGCCAAGGCAAGCTCATCCGCAATGGCTGCGCCCAACCCTCGGGAAGCGCCAGTCACCACGGCAACGGTCTTGGCGGCGGTTTTCTTCCGCATCAATACTACGCCGAAAGCGCCCTGGTCAAGCTGTCCAGGGCGCCGATGCCGGAAGCGTCCAGCGTACGGTCGATGCGTCGCGCCAAGCCCGTGAGCACCTTGCCCGGTCCGCACTCCAGCACCCGGGTCGCGCCGGCTTCCGCCATGCGCCGCACACAAGCCGTCCAGCGCACGGGCTGCGCAAGCTGATCCAGCAGCCTTTGCCGCACGCCATCAGCGTCCGCCGCGATCTGGGCATCGACATTGTGCACCACGGGAATTCGCGGCGGCCGCACAGCCACCTCGCGCAAAGCCTCAGCAAGCCCTGCCCGGGCCGGCGCCATCAGGGCGCAATGAAAGGGGCCGCTCACTTGCAGCAGCAGGGTGCGCTTGGCGCCGGCATCCTTGCAGCGCGCAACCGCTTCCTGCACCGCCTGCGCCTCCCCGGCAATCACCACCTGGCCAGGGGCATTGTAGTTGGCGGCGGAAACCACGCCCGCAACGGCGGCGCAAACGGCTTCCACCGCGTCATCCTCAAGGCCTAGGACGGCCGCCATCGCCCCCTGCCCACGGGGCACCGCCTGTTGCATGAGTTGGCCGCGCCGATGCACCAACCGCAAAGCGTCGCTGCAGCCCAAGGCGCCAGCGCACACCAAGGCGGAGTATTCCCCTAGGCTATGCCCGGCCATGACCTCGGGCAGCGGCCCACCCAAACTGCGCCAGATGTCCCACAGCGCCACGCTGGCGGCCAGCAGCGCCGGCTGCGTGATCTCGGTGGCGGCGAGCTCCGGCTCCGTCCCCGCCATGACGATGCGCCAGATATCGATGCCGGTGGCCTCCTCCGCCTGGGCGAAGCGCTCGCGCACCGCCCCGTGCTTGGCGGCCACATCCGCCAACATGCCGACGAACTGGGCGCCTTGGCCCGGGAAAACGAAACCTAGGCTCACGGGATGAGCTTAGTCTTCGTCATCAAGCTGCTCGTAGCCTATTACTTGGCGGCCGCGATAGTAGCCCTCGGCGGTGATCCGATGGCGAAGATGAACCTCGCCGCTGGTCGGGTCCGTGGCCAGGGTCGCCGCCCTGTGTCCATCATGCGCACGGCGTTTGTCCCGCCTGGCCCGAGACACCTTGTTTTTTTGGACAGCCATCTGCCTCTCCTGTTGGTTGACTAGATATTATCGCCGGATGGCGGCAATAGGCCAAGGGCCTGCAAGGGCCGGTGGGCCGACTGCGGTCCGTCAGCCGGAAAAGCCAGCGGCGGCGCCTGCGGACAGGCCGCATCCGTGCAAGGGCGCTGGGGCAGGGAAAGGATTAGTTCATCCTCAATCAGTTCCCCAAGGGTCGCCTCCTCCCGGGCAACCTGCAGCACCGCGAGCTTGCGGCCCAAGCGGTCTGCTTCATTCCCGTCGCGAACGATGACCACGGTGAAGTCGGTGCGCAAAGCCACCGACACGGGCGCCAGGCAGCGATGGCACTGCAGCCGGAGTTGCGCCGCCAGCTGGCCTTCCATCTGCGGGCGCCCCTGGGCGTCAAGGCAAAATCGCAGACGAACCCTAAGGGCGCTGGACGCCTGGCACAAGCTTGAAAAACGCGCCAACTCCGCAACAGCCACCTGCCGCTCAAGGCTTGCGCCCCGCCGGGCAAGCCGCGCAAGGGGCAAACGCTCCTTCACCGAATCCATGGCTGGCGGCCTGCCGGACCTAAGCACCCGAAAACCCGTAACCTAAGGCCATCCGTCTAATTCCGCCCACGCTGGGGTTGCCGCCATGGAAGATTGTATCCACTCCGCTTCACGCTTTCCAAACACGTATGGGCAGCAGCAATTTTCATTAAGGAACCTCTGAACAAGTCCCGGAAGTCCAGAGGAGCCTAAAGGGCGTGATGGCAGGGCGCGGCGAAGCCGTGTGGCTTGCCCCCCACACAATGAGCCGCAACACAGCCAGCGCGCTCTTTAGGCCCTCCCGAAGGGCGCCCCGCGGCGGCGGACTGCGCAGTTCCCGCCGCGCTGCAAGTCGCCTTCCCATGGCCACAACGCCATCTCTGGCTGCTGAGAGCGGGGCGCCGGGCGAACGCGACTTGTTCAGAGGTTCCCTAGGGCGCGGCGCCGGGGCGGGCGGGCGGCCAGGAAGCAGCCGGAGCCCAACAGCGCCAGCAAGGCCAGCAGGGCGAAGCCGCCTTGGTAGTTGCCGGACAGATCCGCCATGTAGCCGGCCACGATGGGGCCGGCGGACATGCCCAGCATCACCACCAGGGAGGAGAAGCCCATGATGGTGCCGAAGGACGAAGGGCCGAAGTAGTCCGCCCGCAGCGCCACCATCTGCGGCCCGCGCACACCCCAGGCCACGCCGTGCAGCATGGCGAACAGCAGCACCATCCAAGTCTCCGAGGCGTAGCCCACCAGCACTAAGCCGGCGCTGTGCGCCACCATGCATAGTACGCAGATCACGCGCTTGTCGAAGCGGTCTCCAAGGTAGCCCCCGGCCACCTGCCCAGCCATCTGGCAGGCCGTCATCAACGCGACCACCAGGCCTGCGGCCTGTAGGGAGTACCCCAAGCCCTCAGTCAGATGGGGCATCAAGTGCATGAGGATGGCGGACACCGTCAGCAGGGCGAAGGCGTGGCCGAAGGAGATCAGCCAAAACGTCCAGGTGCGCATGGCCTCGCGGGCGGTGAAGTCACGCTCCCCCAAGGACGGCGCGGACTCGGCCTGCGCGGCGCTGAGGCGCACGCCGTCCGGCACTTCGCCGTATTCATCCGGACGATGGCGCACCAATTGCACCAAGGGCAGGCCGACGACGAGCACTAGCACGCCGGAAAGGAAGGCCGTGACGCGCCAGCCGAATGCCTCAAGGCAAAAAATGACCAAGGGCACCGACAGGCCGCCGATGGAGTAGCCCATCTGCGAGACGGACACCGCCTTGGCGCGGTGTTGGTTGAACCAGTTCACCAAGGACACCATGAGCGTGGCGAAGCCGCCGAGGCTGGAGCCCAAGGCGATCAGCGCAAAGGTCAGGTAGAAGCCCAGCAGCGAGTCCACCGTGCTGAACAGCATGAAGCCAATGCCGAACGCGAAAGTGCCGACCACCAAGATGATGCGCGGCCCGAAGCGATCCACCAACCAGCCCTGAAAGGGGCCGAGAATGCCGCTCTCGATGCGGGTGAGGGCGAAGGCGATGGCCATGACGGTCTTGCTCCAGCCGAAGTCCGCCTGCAGCAGCACCACATAGGCGCCGTAGCATTGCATCCACAGGGTCGCCGCCAACCACTGCAAACCGGCGCTGCCGGCCACAATCCACCAACCGAAGAATACATGGCCGCCCGGCCGCAGTATTTGGTCCAAGCCCTGCCTCAGCCGCCGCATGAATGCCCCCGGCCGTCACCAACGCTGGCCGTTTTGCAAGGCTCCGTCGCACGGCAAGCGTTTCCACAGGACCGCGCCAGTGGACGGGGCGGGCGCAGCCCAAGACGAGACAAGACAACGATGACGCTAAGCCCCAAACTTCTTGTTGCGGAATTTCATCCTAGTGTGCTGTCCCGCAAGTAAGTGTGATTGTTCGTGGCCCTTTTGGCCCCCGGATCTGCGGCCAATGCGCTGAAAAAGAACAACACCTAGCGACGCATCAAGCGGCTTGGGGCAACTTTGCAGTTCGGCAAATCATAAGGGCCTTCATTTCCTAGACTCAACTTGCT
This sequence comes from uncultured Pseudomonadales bacterium, assembly GCA_964348115.1. GTDB lineage: Bacteria > Pseudomonadota > Gammaproteobacteria > Pseudomonadales > Azotimanducaceae > Azophilus. The sequence goes on along the minus strand of CAYGBY010000043.1, from coordinate 6,351 downwards.
AGTGCACCCACCCGTGGGCGAACAGTCAGCAGACAGCCAACCTTGCCCGCGGAATGGCGCAATCCAGATCGTAGACCTTCTCCATCTTCCCGTAGGTCTCCTCCGAGAAGACCATGTCCAATATCCGAGTGCGCTTTCACACCCACATGCATGTGGGTTCCCAACCAAGGCCATCCCAAAGTCGTTCACCAGCCTTCGGGAAAGCCCTATGCCCTATAAAGCCCTATGCTCTATATAGATGGTTTATGAATGTTCTTCGGAAGATTCCGCAATATTCTGCGGCATCTAATGACCTTCCAGAAATTTTCCTTCAAGGGCGAACACTTTGGGATGGTCCTAGTGTGCTGTCCCGCAAGTAGTGTGATTATTCGTGGCCCTTTTGGCCCCCGGCCGCGTTCTTGCGGGACAGCACACTAGGATTCCCAACACATATGGATGGAATTTTTGTGCAATTGTTGCGTGACGGATACAGGCAACCCAATTTTCTCCAGGCAGGGAGGCTTCATGGGCCGCCGCCTCCCTGCAGCTTCTGCAGGCCCTCCAGCATGGACACCGGCAAGGGGAAGACGATGGTGGAGCTTTTCTCCCCGGCGATCTCCGTCAGCGTCTGCAGGTAGCGCAACTGCATGGCGCCGCCCTCCGCGCTGAGTTCCTTGGCCGCCTGCACCAGTTTCTCCGCCGCCTGCTGCTCCCCATCCGCATGGATGATCTTGGCGCGCCGCTCCCGCTCCGCCTCCGCCTGCTTGGCGATGGCGCGGATCATGCTCTCATCGATGTCCACATGCTTGATCTCCACATTGGACACCTTGATGCCCCATTGATCCGTCTGCTGATCGAGTATGGTCTGAATGTCCTGGTTCAGCCGCTCCCGCTCCGCCAGCAGTTCGTCGAGTTCGTGCTGGCCAAGCACGGAGCGCAGGGTGGTCTGCGCCAACTGGCCGGTGGCCTCCATGAAATTCTCGACGTTGATGATGGCCGGCTGGGAGTCCACGACGCGGAAGTACAGCACGGCGTTCACCTTCACGGAGACATTGTCCCTAGTGATGAGATCCTGTGTTGGGATGTCCAGCACCACGGTGCGCAGATCCACCCGCACCATCTGCTGGATGATCGGAATGATGATGACCAGCCCCGGCCCCTTCACCCGATAGAACCTGCCCAGCATGAACACGACAGCCCGCTCATACTCCCGCAGGATTCTGAAGGCGCTAGCCAACAGCGCCAAAAAAACGGTTGCGACAATGGTGGTGACGATTTCCATGATCATTTCTCCTGTTCTTCCTGTTGCCCTTGTGAATTCAGCGCCACCTTGAGGACGAGGCCGTCCACGGCGGTGATGCGCACCTGTGCGCCCTTGCGCAGGCGGGCGTCTGAACGCGCCCGCCAGACTTCACCGAAGGCCCGCACCCGGCCTTCGCCCTGGAAGCCCTGCAGCACTTCAGCCGACGCCCCAATCATGCCTTCCATGCCCGTGACAATCCTTTGCCGCCGCGCCTGCACGGCGCTGCCCACCACAAAAAAGGCGATGCCCCCGGCAGCGACGGCGAACCCGCCAATGATCGGCAGGGGCAGCTGATAGCCCGGAAGGTTCGTATCCATCAGCATCACGGAGCCCATGACGAAGGCCACCACGCCGCCAATGCCCAAAACCCCATAGGTGGGGGTGATGACCTCCGCGATCAACATGCCCAGCCCCAGCAGAACCAGCGCGAGGCCCGCGTAGTTGATGGGCAGCATCTGCAGGCCGTAGGCGCCCAGCAGCAGGCAGATGACGCCTGTGGCGGCTGGGAAGATCATGCCCGGGTTGTAGAACTCCAGTATAAGGCCATAGACGCCAATGATGAGCAGGCCGTAGGCGATGGTGGGGGCCGTGATGATGGACAGCAGTTCGTGGCGCCAGTCCGTCTCCACAAACACCAGTTCGGCGTCCGCTGTGGCCAGAGTTTGCGGGCCGCTTTCCAGTTCCACTTCACGGCCATCGAGCTGCGCCAGCAGGTCCGCCAGATTGGGCGCCAGCAGGTCGATGACGTTCCGCTCAAGGGCCGCCGTGGCGCGCAGGTTCGCGCCCTCGCGGACGGTTTCATCGGCCCACTCCAGATTGCGGCCGCGCAGTTCCGCCAAGCTTCGCAGGTAGGCGGCGGCGTCGTTGACCATCTTCTTGCCCATGGCGTCCAAGGGGGCCTGCAAGGGCTGGGCGGGCTTGTCCGCCTCCCCTTCCGTCTGGTCGCCGTCCTCTTCGCCTCCGCCTTTTGGCGGGGTGGGCCGGGGGGGCTTCGGCGTGGGGCTGGGGGCGGCCAGATTCACCGGCGTGGAGGAGCCGATGTTGGTGGCTGGCGCCATGGCCGCCACATGGCTGGCGTAGGCGATGTAGGTGCCGGCGCTAGCGGCGCGGGCGCCGTTTGGGGAAACGTAGGTGACCACCGGAACCTCGGCGGCGAGAATGGCCTTGACCAGATCGCGCATGGATTTGTCCAGGCCGCCCGGCGTGTCCATGCGTATGACTAGTGCGGCGGCGCCGGCCGCAGCGGCGTCCTCTATGGCGCGCATCACCAAATCGGCGCTCGCGGGGCTGACGGCGCCCTGCAGATCCACAACCCAAACGGCCTTGGGCGCACCCCCATGGCCATCCCGGCCGGACGCCCCCCGTTGGCCATCCTCGTCTGCACCGGGCTGCAACGCTGAACCCGGCAAACCGGCCAGGCCCAGCCAAACCCCAACAATCAGCAGGCCCGCCAAGCGGTTGCGTTTGCTCACTGCCATGTTGCTTGCCTTGCGTCCATAAGAGGGGTCAGCCGGCGCCATCCCGCAGGCTGGGCAGCAGATAGCCTTGCTGCGCCAAGTCCGCCCGCACCAGTTTCTTGTCCATCTTGCCGGTGGAGGTGAGGGGCATATCGTCCACAAACAGCACCTCATCGGGCAGTTGCCACTTGGCGAAGGCGCTGGCGCAGTGATCCAGCACCTGCTGTTGGCTAACCGCCTTGCCGGGCTCCGCCACCACCAAGGCCACCGGACGCTCATCCCACTTCGGGTGCGGTTGGGCGACCACGCAGGCTTGGGCGACGCCGTCCAAGGCGACAATGTGGTTCTCAAGATCCACGCTGGAGATCCATTCGCCACCGCTCTTCACCAGATCCTTGGAGCGATCGGAGATGATCAGGTACTCCTCCGGATCGATCTTGCCCACATCCCCGGTGATCAGCCAGCCGTCGTGAAAGCGCTCCGGCTGCGGGTTGTGGTAGTACTCTGAACAGATCCAAGGGCCGCGCACCAAGATCTCGCCGACGCTCTCCCCGTCATGCGGCAGGCGGTTGAAGTCTTCATCGAAGATGTCCAGCTCCAGCCCCGGCATCAACTGCCCGGCCTTGGCGACATTGGCGAACTGCTCGTCCTCGCAAAGCGCCAGTTGGCTGCGCTTCATCACCCGGCGGGACAGGGTAGCCAGCGGCGAGGTCTCCGTCATGCCCCAGCCTTGGATCATCTCCACGCCCAAGGTGTCCCAATACCAGCGAATCAAGGACGGCGGCGGGGCGGAGCCGCCGCAGGTGACCCGGGACAGGCTGGACAGATCATAGGCATCCGGGTTGGCCTCCAGCAAACCCTTCACGCCCTGCCAGATGGTCGGCACGCCGGCGGACAGGGTGACGCCCTCGCTGGCCAGCAGGTCCAGCAGCCGGGCCGGGTCCATAAAGCGGTGCGGCATCACCTGCTTGCAGCCCAGCATCAGCGCAGACCAAGGCACGCCCCAACCCATGGCGTGGAACATGGGCACGATGCCGAGAATGGTGTCAGCCGCGGACAGGCCCATGGCGTCCGTCATGCATTGGGTGAGGGTGTGCAGGTACTGGGAGCGGTGCTCATACTCCACCCCCTTGGGGTTGCCTGTGGTGCCGCTGGTGTAGCACAGGGCCAAGGGGGCGCTCTCCTCGATTTGCGGCCAGTCGTAAGCCTTGGGTTGGCCGGCGATGAAGTCCTCGTAGTTCACCGCGTTCGGCAGGGAGGTGGGGCCACCCGCCAAGCCGTCCTGCGCGGCCACCACCACTTGCTGCACAGTGCCCTCCAGGCCCTTCACCCTCTCCAGGGCCGGCAGCAGATCGGCATCCACGATGATGAGCTTGTCACCCGCGTGATTGATGATGTATTCCAGATCCTTGGGCCCCAAGCGGATGTTCAGGGTGTGCAGCACGGCGCCCATGCCCGCGCAGGCGTGATAGGCCTCCAGATGGCTGGCGCCGTTCCACATGAAGGTGCCCACCCGGTCGCCGATGCCGATGCCCGCGGCCTTGAGGGCGTGGGCCAACTGATGGGCCCGGTCGCGTGTTTCGCGGTAGGTTTGGCGGCGCACACCCTGTTCGGTGGCGGTCACAATTTCCTCATTCGGGGCTACTTTCGCGCCGCGGTCGAGAATGTTGGACATCAACAGGGGGGTACGCTGCATGGCCATCAGCGACAGTTCTCCTTAGATCGTCAGATCAACTGCACAGACCTGTAGTGTAACCCAAAGTAGCGCGGCGCAGGCCCCTAGGCGTCGATGCCGAGTTCGGCGTAGGCGGTGCGCTTGGCCCACTTGTAGTCCGCCTTGCCGTTGGGGGCCCGCTGCACTTGGCCGACGAACACCACCTGCTTGGGCAGCTTGTAGCCGGCCAGGTGTTCGCGCGTGAAGGCGATGAGGTCCGCCTCATCCAAGGCGGCGTCCTGATGGCGGGAGGCCAGCGCCACCACCCGTTGGCCGAAGCGCTCGTCCGGGACGCCCACCACCAGACTGTCCGCCACTTCGGGGTGGCGCTTGATGGCCTCCTCCACCTCCTCCGGGAACACCTTTTCGCCAGCCGTGTTGATGCACACGCTGCCGCGCCCCAACAAAGTGATGGCGCCGTCGGCCTCCACGGTGGCGAAGTCACCCGGGAAACTGTAGCGAACGCCGTCGATCTCGCGGAAGGTGGCGGCGCTTTTTTGCGGGTCTTTGTAGTAGCCCAACGGCACGAGGCCGCTGGTGGCGATCATGCCCATCTCCCCGGAGCCCGGCTGCACTTCACGGCCATCCTCCGTAAACACTTTGACGCCCTCATTCAACTGGAACTTGGCCGTCTCGGTGCTGGACGCCCGGGTGGTGACGCTGGCGCCCATGCCGCCTTCCGTCGAGCCCATGGCGTCCAGCAACTCCATGTCGTGGTGCCGCAGCAGGCCCTGCTTGTTTTCCGCACTCCACATCACGCCGCTGGAGATGATGCGCGAAAGAGAGGACAGGTCATAAGGCTCGCCGCGCTTCGCCGCCTCGTCCAAGGCGGCCAGCAAGGGGCGGGCGAAGGCGTCCCCGACGATGACCAGATCGGTGACGCCGTGGTTCGCCACCAGCCGCCAAAGATGGTCCCCATTCAACCCCAGCGCGGGCGTCAGCACCACGGCGCCGCCTAGGCACAGCGTGATGAAGCCGCCCAGCCACATGCCGGTGCCGTGCATCAGCGGGCAGGCCGGCAGGGCGCGCGGGGCGCCTTCGCCCAGCGCCCTGATGAGTTGCGGCACTTCCGCCAGGCCGCCGGCGGGCGCCAGACCCCGCGCCATCGCGCCCATGCCCATCAAGGACTGGCAGAACAGGCCGCCTTCATACATCACGCCCTTGGGCATGCCGGTGGTGCCGCCGGTATAGAGCATGTAGATGTTCGTCGCCGACCGTGCAATGCGCGGCATGGGTTGGCAGGCGGCGATGGCCTGTTCGTAGTCCAAGGCGCCAGCGAGCAGGGGCGCCGTGCCGTCATCCACCTGCAGCAGCAGCTTCACCTTGGGCAGGCGTGCGCGGATCTCCTCGATGCGTCCGGCATAGCAGCCCTGAAACACCACCGCCTGCGCATCTGCGTTGTCCAGCAGGTAAACCAGCTCATCCGCCCTGTAGCGGTAGTTGACATTGATAGGGCAGCCGCTGATCTTGAAGGCTGCGTACTGCGCCTCCAAGTATTCCGCGCAGTTGTGCAGGTAGATGCCCACCTTGGCGTCTGCATCCAGGCCGTGGGCTTGGTACAGGGACGCCAGCCGCGCCGCCCGATCGTCGAAGTCCCGCCAGGAGGTCTCCCGCCCATCGCATATGATGGCGGCCCGCTCCCCCACGACATCCGCGATCGCCTCCCAAACCGTGGCGAAGTGAAAGTCCATCCCAGCACCCTTGTTCATGCAGAAGGGCCTTTTCTAACGCGGGAACAGCCCAAAGTCCAGCCCCACGGGGCAAGCCGGCGCGGCAAATTCGCTCCCGCTGCTGAGAGCGCAACTCCATCCAGGTACTGCATTGATACAACAGCGGTTATCGGATCTGAACAAGTCCCGGAAGCCCAGAGGAGCCTAAAGGGCGTGATGGCAAGGCGC
>CAYGBY010000042.1:0-20357 GCA_964348115.1 uncultured Pseudomonadales bacterium | reverse complement strand
GGGTGGACCCTCCCAAGGGTACACAAGGAATCTTTCTAACAGACAAGCCGGTACACGCGGTTGCCCGCCCGAAGCGCATCCGCTACAGTCTCTCCGCAGCTTTGGGCTGCGATGTCGGACTGTCGCGGTGATCAGGAGGTTGGCAACGCCCAAACACCGATACGAAACGAGACCTGCTAGGCGCTGAACAGTCCGATTCGCGACCGCATTGAGGTGGACCACCGTAACGCCACCGACTCGTCCACATCAAATACGAGGGCATCCTGACGTGCGCTACATAGACACCAGCACCAGAAGTCCCGAAGATGCTCTCGGAACGTGGTTGGCGAGTCTCCAATCCGACCGAATCGAGATGCTGCGCATCCAGTCCGGTTACTTCAGTGCGGATGGCCTAGCGCCCGTGGGGGGCCTCCTCCGGCACCTCGCCACGCACGGCCGGCAGATCGTTTGCGTCCTAGGCGCCAATGACGGTGTGACTAGCGCGCGAGACGTCGACGTTCTGGTCGATTTGGTCGGGTCCCCGAGAACGAACGCCAGAATCGCTCTTGTCAGCTACGCCACTGGCCTGTACCACCCCAAGGTCTATCACGCGACCCGCATGGACGGCAGCCAGGCGGCCTATGTGGGGTCTGCGAACTTGACATCTTCCGGCGTCACTGGCCTGAACATCGAGGCTGGATTAGTACTCGACACTGCGAGCGGCGATCCGCTCGCAATCCTTGAACGGATCGCGGCTGCCGTTGACGCTTGGTTCAATGAAGCGACCCAAGCTGCAAGGATGGTCCGCACGCACGACGACGTCGCCCAACTGGTCTCCGCGGGCGTTCTTGCCGTGTCGGCGCCACGACCGCCTGCCGCGCCGGCTTCGAACGCATCGGACGATCCTACCGAGGGTGTGCACCTTGAGGCCGTTGTTACGTTCCCGCGCATCCCTGTTGCGGCCGCCACTCCTCCCGCTAGCGTTCCGGCAAGCGCCTCTACGCACGTGCCTACGAACGCCCCCTCCGACACGGCGGCTCCCGCAACAACTGCCGCCGACGACCCTCTTCCCGCGATGCCGCGCCAAGGGTTTCCGGACTACGTGCTGTTTGCGCCTAGTGCGACGACACCGACGAGCGGCAGGGAAGCGCTCAGCGGTCGAATGTTACCGAGCGGGGCGACCGGGCTTATCGTTCGCCTGAACAAGGACAGCGCCAGACACTTCTCCGGAAACCCCGGAACAGCGAACGTGAGCATCCCAGTGGCTGCGGTGAGAACCCTCCGGTTCGGCATCCGCGAACACCAACATGAGCGACCACGCGCTGAGTTTCCGCTGCGCGTACGCTATGTCGTTGCTGATCGAGGTCAGATCGACGAACAGACCGGCACCAACATCACGGCCTACGGCCATGCGCCAAACGAGTCGGGACACGGCGACATCCGCCTCCTCGTGCCTACCGAACCGGCTCGGAAAATCCGCGAGTACGCACAGAACAGCGGACACCATGTCCCAACCGTTGGTGACCCCATGATGTTGGAATGGCCTACCCCAGCCGATCCGATCTTCAAAGCCACCGTCGCCGATGTCGGCTCTTCCCTCTATGAGACGTTGCTGCATGAGTTCAAGTCAGCGAGCGAACAGGGCCGGCTCGTCGGCGGAGGTGCATGCTGGCTATCTGCCGAGGTGGCTTCGAGCGCGACGCGACGCTAGTCTCCGCGCTGGCAGAGCTGCTCTGATGGGGCGCATTCTACGAGTTGCGCAGTAGAATCAAGGTCTCAGCGGCGATTGCATTGCTCACGTGATACCCGTAGCGGCGATACGTCTGAAGCGGGACCAACTCGTCGACCTCCCAACCTTCCGCCGATGCCAGGCCTACCAAGTGAGCTGGCGTGTCGATCTCCCGCCGAATGCTGCCAATGGTTGTGCGGTTGTGTCCGACAATCAACGCGTAACGGGCACCACGTTTCGCCACTGCCTTCACCGCTTTGAAGCTCGCCTTCATTGACTTGAAGTAGCGATAGAGCAATGTCGGCACGGCTTGACGCCGAAATCCATCGCTTTGGCCTAGCGCCTGATGCAGGTCAAGGCAAAATCGTGATTGCGCACAGGGAAGGTCGCTCGCGTTCTCCCGCAGATCCTCCGCGAGCGCTCGACGCGTCCGACCGCGGAGCTCGCGGCTTCCGATCAACCCGGCTTCCAATACCGGGACTTCATCGGGGTGACACAGCCCCAGCCATACCAGCGAGAGTCGCTGCGTGTCGATGTACGGCAAAGCCATCGCATACGGTGGGCTCGTCACCACTGCGTCAACGGGTCCCCCCAAGTCTTCTACTGTGATTCCGGTCACGTCTCGCAGTAGCGCTTGGCTTTTCGGGAGGTCTAGTCCGACGACGGATTGAGCGGCGTCTACACGCTCAACAAATGCCTCCACAGCTTGCAGAAACGCGGTGCGGAAGGGTGTTTCCGGCAACGGTGATTTGCGCCGCCGCGTCCGCAGGTCATTTGGATCCTGCAGTGAGTAGTCCCTCAAGAGATTGCTTGCGATGGCCAAGAAAACATCGGCCGCCTCTTCGCCGAGCTCCTCGATCGCAGTACGCACACCCTCTATTTGACGCAGCACGTTGACATCGAACCAGGACTCCAGAAAGGCCGTACGCGAGTCATCTGGCTGCTGCCGCTTCCATCTGCCCTCGTGCCCCTCGCAGAGCTCTTGGTGCAGTGCCCTTAGCCGCGCCGCAGGCGTTCGAAGCGCCTGCAGCTTCGCGCGCGCGACTAGGATTGCAAGCGGGTTTACGTCAGTTCCAATGCCCGATGCCCCCAAATGTGCACACTCTACGAGTGTGGTGCCGCTTCCACAAAAGGGATCGAGGACGCGGCACTGCGCATCGATCCCAAAGATATTCAGCAGCGCCCGTACCACTTGCGGGTTGAACTTCCCTTTGTACTCATGCAGTCCATGCACGGAATACCGTGTCGCTTGACGTTTGGTTCCGTTTCGTCCCGCCTCCTCCAGTCTCGCTTGCAGCGTCGGTGTGAACCCGCGCCCGTTTACCGCGCCCGAGAAATACGTCAGCCACATCGCAGGTTCGCTGTCGACAGCGCCGCGCAGTTCGACTCCGTCGTCCACTTCTTGAGGATCATATGGGCCGAATAGAGAGGCGATCTCTCTTGCGGCCAAATCCCGTTCATACGGGTAGTAGTTGTACTGGTGCCATGTGAGGCGCATCAACTTCCTTCCTTCCTGAGCACCAGAACCGTTTCGGTTTTGATGTTGGCGTGAGAGAGATTGAACGACTTCCGACCAGCGGGCAACGCTCGTTGCCTAGCGAAGTAGCGGCGAAAACCGTAGTCGCGGCCAACCGCTTCCACGATTTCCGCGTTGTCGATGATCTTCCCGTGGATGCGCGAGCGTCCCACGACAAAGCAGACATACCCGCCGGACACGACGGTCTGGCCGAGCAGCGCAAGGGACTGTCCCATTTGCCGCCAGAAGTCCTCCGCGGTGTGATGGTCCTTCTTGAAGAAGTGCGCCCGGGCTCCGATTTCGCCTGCCTTTACGCTCAGCGGATCAAAACCAAGCCACCACATGCGGTACTTGTGGTAGAGCCAGTATTCGTACGCGTTCGGATAGGGCGGAGATGTGACGACCAGCCCAATCGGTCGACCAATCTGTTCGGGCGCGATCTTGAGCGTATTGCCTTCAATGACGTCCACCGGCGTCAACTGATACCGCCTAGCGGTAAGCGCCGATTCGACGCGTCGCACCGCACGCAGGAACAGCGTTGCCACCTCTTGGGGCACGATGCCCTTAGCGATGGCCGCATAGCGTGTGTCGCTCGCTTGGTTCGAAACGCGCACGATGATGCTCGAGAGGGCCAACCGAAGACAGTCCCGCGCTTCAACTGGGGCGCAGTCAATCGATTCCGTGAGACCAGCTAGTTCCTCTTGGACACCCGGTGCGAACCAATGGTCCAGATTTGGGATGGCGGGGATGGGCACCGCAGGCTTTGCCTTGGCATCGTCTACGGCTTGAGTTGCATGAAGCGTTAAAGCAGTCGGACACGCCGACGTCTTTACTCGACTCATCAGGCACGCAATGGGATTGAGATCTATGCCTATTGCAGGGATCCCGCGCCGCTGGCATTCCACCAGGGTCGTTCCGCTTCCGCAGAATAGGTCCAATACGGCGGTCTCCTCTTGCCTGGGAAGCACGCTCAGCAACGCGCGTGGAATCTCGGCGACGAATTTCGCGGGATAAGGGTGTAGGCCCTCAATGTCGCTATGGGCCACCCTGTCCGGGAAGTCCCAATCCAGCGCACTAAGCAATTCCATCGGTGATTGCGGAGACCACGAGGCCGTCTCGGTACTCAATTCCATCTCGTGCTGTTCCTGCAACTCGGTCACGCTCAAGTCGTCACTCTTCCCAACGACGCCCAAGCGGGAGTTCGCCTTGCCCAATCGACTGTCGCTCTCGCCGCAGGAACTCGACTACCGCTTGGCGAGCAACCTGTGCGACCGGAGTGTCGCTACGCCTTGCAATGGTGACCAAGTCCGCGTAAGCCCATTCGTCCAGATTGATGGTCACCCTCGCAATCTTCGTCCTTCCCTTGGGCCTAGCCATTGTGGCAGTTTAGCGCTGCAATAAACTGTTTACAACAGTGAGGGACTTGAGCTGGGGCTTTTTTTCGGCGGGACTCGATGCAGTGGGCGTACGGACGTGGTCCCGATCTGCGGGACGCGGCACCGGAACGGCGTTTCGGGCTTGCGGAACGGCTTCCCGGGCGGTTTCCAGCCGCTCCGAACAAGAACGATTCCCATTTGGGGCCGCGGTGCAGGGGCGCCCCCGGCGAGCGCCGATTCGGTCTCGGAACGGCGGCGCTACGCGGCCAGCGGCAGCCCGGGGTCCACCAGCGAGCGCCTGCGCTCCGGGTGCCTCGCCGCCAGCGAACCCAGCGCCAAGGCCATCATCACCGCCAGCGCCAGTCCCAGCCGCGCCTTCATCCGCGCCCGCACGCGCACGAAGTGGCGCTCGAACCCGAAGCTGTTATCGAGCCGCACGTTGATCTGCTCCAGCGCCCCGCGCCGCACGTAGCCCCGCCGCCACGACGGGCCGCCCCAAGGCGTAGGCGTAAACGCACGGCGGTCCGCGCCCGCCAAGGCGATGCGCACCACCCGCCCGTAGCCACGGCCTTCGAGCCGGCGTCGCGCAGGCTTGCCTCGCGGCCCGCGCAGTCGAGGCCGCAAGCCGCCGCCGGGCAGCGATGCCTGAGTGTGCCCCGGTCCGCCTCGAAGCCTTGGAACGCCGTCGGCCGCATCCCGCCCGTCGCCGGGCGCCGGCACGACACCTCGCCTGTCCCGCCGCGCAGCACCTTGCCATGTCCGTCCGCGCCCCTCACCAGCGTCCGCCTCGGCGGCGCCTGACGGCCCAGCGGGGCGAACCCGCACACCGCCAGCAGCGCCGGATCGCGGGCCGGCTCCCGCAGCAGCGACGCCGACGACTCGCGCCCGAACGCCACGCCCGCCACATCGCCGACACCGGGCACTCGTCACGGCCCCGGCCCCTGTGCGCCTCCAGGGCGCCGACGAGCTCCGCTTTGGGCAACTGGTCCAGCACGAACTCCAGGCACCCAAGCTACGGCAACCGCTCGACATCGCCCCAAGAAAAAAACACACTTCCCTCCGCGGAGTGGCTGGTGATCCGGCAAAGCCGTCCCGCCCGATGGCGACCCACTTCCCCAAGCCCGCGGCCCGCCACCCTTCCCGTGGGGTGAAAATCCGCGAAAATCCCCCCCAAGTGCCGGAAACGCCCGAAACCCTCTCTTTCCGGGAGAAGAAGAGAAAACGCACCCCTCGGAAACCCTTGTGGTTGGCGGGTCTCACAACAACGCAAGTTCCTCGCAGTGAGCCTTGTCCAATGAGCCGGGCTGATGTACACGTGACGGTCGGCTGCGGATGCAAGGTGTTGCATCTCGACATCGCACGGGGAATCAGGCTGATGGAAGTCTATAAGCTTTTCATTTTTGGGGTACGAATTGGGGTACGAACCACATAACAAATTGTTTTTATTGATTTATTGGCGGAGAGGGAGGGATTCGAACCCTCGATGCGTTTCCGCATACACACTTTCCAGGCGTGCTCCTTCGACCGCTCGGACACCTCTCCTGCAGCGCGGTTGCCCGCGCTTGCGACCTAGGCCCGGCGCTTGGCCGGGCGGCGATCCTGCCCAGACGCACCCCGGCACAGGGGTTGGCTGCTACCGTTGCTCCCTTCCGGGCCTGGCGGGGTTCACAACCTAGCCTTGCGAGGGGACCGAACAGGATCACCATGGCTCCGGTCTTCGGGGCGGGAGTTTAGCCAATGCCGCGGGCCAAGGATAGGGGCAAGGGGTTGTTTCTTGCTCGCAGTCGGCCCTGGACAGCCGCCCATGCAAGGCATGGGGCGGAAAGTCCTGCCCGGCGCAGGCTGTGGAGACGCCACCAGCACCACCGTATTGGCCGTGTCGTCTACCCGCGGCGAACAGTCCTGCCGGGCCCAGGCTGTGGAGACGCCAGCATCGAATAGGATCAGGGAGGCTACTGCCTAGCCAAACGGCCGCTTGACGTCCAATGCGCCTGCGTTGTGCGCAGTGGATTGATGTCCAGCCCGCCGCGCCGCAGGAAGTGGCCGGAAACAGTCAGTTGGGTGGGACGGCAGCGTTGTTGGATGTCCACGAACAGCTGCTCGACGACTTCCTCGTGGAAGGCGGCGTGGCAACGATAGGAGATCAGGTAGGCGAGCAAGGCGCTCGGCTCGATGGCTGGGCCTTGATAGGCAATGGCTATGGAGGCCCAATCCGGCTGGCCGGTCACCGGGCACAGACTGCGGAACAGGTGGCTGCGCCAAGTTTCCGCCACGGCGCCGGCGCCATCCTTCAGGCGCAGCAGGCGTGGATTGCGCTCATATTCGCAGCTTGCCAGCGCCAGTTCGTCCAGGCTCTTGCCCGGCAGGCGAACGATGCGGAAGGCTAGGCCGTCCAAATCGGATAGCTCCAGGTGGAAGCCTTTGCCCAATAAGGGGCGCAGGTCCGCCAACAGGGTTTCGCGCACGGCTCCGCTACTGGCGAAACGCTCCTGGGCGATGCTGTTCAGGTACAGCTTCAGGGACTTGCTTTCAACCATGTTCGCCGATGCGCAAGGCACGCGCAGGCGCAGGCCGGCGACCTGCGGCTTGCCGGCGGCATCCAGCCAGGAAAGTTCGTAGCCGGTCCATCGGTCCTCCCCGAAGAACGGCAACGCGGCATCCTGCAAGCCTAGGCGCCGGCGGCCTTCGCTTCTGGCGATGGGCTGCAGCAGCGCGGGGGTGCGGGCGGCGGGCAGCGGCACCGGGCGACCCAAGAGCATGGTGGCGGGCAAAGCGGAAGACGCCTTGAGAGGTGTGGACACCCTAACGCGGGGAAGCAGGGAAGCCAAGTTCCGGCGTGGCTGCCGATCTGCGTGGGTTCCCTGGAATCCACAGCAACGCCGGCGTGATTGGGGCATACTGGCGCCCTATGTCGTTTGACATTCAACAGGCGGCCTCCCAGTTCGCCACCTTGGCTTGGGGGCCTTGGCTGCTGGTGTTGCTGCTGGGCGGGGGGCTGTTCTTCCTGATTCTCTCGCGGGGAACGCCTTTTCGTTACTTGGGCCATAGCTGGCAGTTGCTGCGCGGCAAGTATGACGACGAGCAGGGGCCGGGGCACATCAGCCACTTTCAGGCGCTGTCAGCCGCCTTGGCCGGCACCGTGGGCATGGGCAACATCGGCGGGGTGGCCTTGGCCATCGCCATTGGCGGTCCGGGCGCCATCTTCTGGATGTGGGTGACCGCCATTCTCGGCATCGCCACCAAGTTCTTCACCTGTTCGCTGGCGGTGATGTACCGGGGCCGGGACAGCGCCGGCGCATTGCAGGGCGGCCCCATGTACGTGATTCGCGAGGGGCTGCACAGGCGCTGGCGTTTTCTGGCCTATCTGTTCGCCTTCTTCGGCCTCATCGGCGCGCTGCCGGCGTTTCAGGCCAACCAGTTGACGCAGATCCTGCGCGAAGTGCTGTTCGTGGGGAATGGCTGGCTGGATGCTGATCAGGATCCCTGGCGCTTCAACCTGACCTTGGGCATAGTGCTGTGCCTTGCCGCCGGAGCGGTGATTCTCGGCGGGTTGGCCCGCATCGCCAGGGTGGCGGCCGCCTTGGTGCCCTTGATGGCGGTGCTGTACGTAGGCGGCGCCCTGCTGGCGCTGCTGCTGAATGTGGAGAAGTTGCCGGGGGTGGCGGCGCTGATCCTGCGGGACGCCTTCACCGGCGAAGCGGTGGGCGGCGGCGCCTTGTTGACGGTAATTCTCTACGGAGTGCAGCGCGGCGCCTACTCCAATGAAGCCGGCATTGGCACCGAGGCCTTGGCCCACGGCGCAGCCCGCACCAAGGAACCCATCCGCGAGGGATTGGTGGCCATGCTCGGCCCGGTCATAGACACCTTGCTGGTGTGTTCCGCCACCGCCTTCATGATACTGATATCGGGCGCTTGGGAGGCGGGCGACCAAGGCGGCGTCACCCTCACCGCCAGCGCCTTCTCGGCGCTGTTGGGGCCGGTCGGATTGGGCATCCTGTTTCTGGCGGTGCCCTGCTTCGCCCTGACCACCATGTTCACCTATTCCTTCTATGGTGCACAGTGCGCCAGCTTTTTGGTCGGCGTGCGGCGGGCGCACTACTACCAATGGCTGTATCTGGCGTTCATCATTGTGGCCGCGCTGATCACGCCCCAGACCGCCATTAGCATCATCGACGGCGCGTTCGCCATGATGGCGATACCGACAATGGTTTCCACGCTCATTCTGGCGCCAAAGGTGAAGGCGGCGGCAACGGTCTATTTCGCCTCTTTTAAGGCGCAGCGGAATGGCGCTGGCCCAAGTTGAGTCGAACGCCCCGCTCACAGCCATGCCAAGGTCCCATGTGTTCATGGAAAGTGGCAGGGAAGGCCCGGCGCCACCTTGGTTAGCTCGAATTGGCGGACAGCCTCGCCATCTGCCGTTGCTTGAACTCGGCCACCCGCTTGTCCGCCAGACGCACGGGTTCAGGAAGCCGGCGGCCCGTGGCGCAGCGCAACACCAAATCCCTCGCTCCGGCAAGATCGCAGCGATGGCCGGGGCTCAGATACAGCGGCTTGACGCCCGCACGGGTGCGCAGCAACAGGCCCACCTGCTCGTCCTCCACCATCAGGGGAGACGAGGCCCCACGCCCAAGGCCGGGCTCGGCGCCCTCCCCCACCAAACGGGACTTGGCGCAACCCACCGCAGGCATGTCCAACAGCACGCCAAGATGGCTGGCTAACCCAAAGCGGCGCGGATGGGCGATGCCCTGGCCGTCGCAAAGCAAAGCGTCGCAGTGGGTGCGCACCCGACGCAGCACGGCCAATAGGGCTGGCGCTTCGCGGAACGACAGCAACCCCGGCACGTAGGGGAAGGTCAGCGGCAGGCTGCGGGTGCGGGTCTCCAACACCCTTTGCTGGCGGACGTCCCAAACCACGGCGGCGGCGAACACACGGTCGGCGCTGAAGGCGCAGTCCAGCCCAACCACCACGGACGGGGCCGGCAGCGACGTCAGCCGAACCAATCCGCGCAGACGCTCCTGGACGGCCCGCGCCTGCCTAGGCGCCACGCGCCAGCGATGCCTGACCGCCCTAGGCCGCAAGGGCCGCCAAGCCGCATATCGCGCCAAGCCCCTTGATGAGTCGCTGAATGTTGCTCCTTGTCAATTCGTTGGGCGCCGCCGGCCTAGGCAATCGGCGACAGACCTGTACAGCTAGAGTCAGACAGCCTGTTTTCAATTCGTTGACCGCCGCTAGTGTGCTGTCCCGCAAGTAAGTGTAATTATTCGTAGCACTCAAAATTTATGTAACTTATTGGAATAGAAAAATTTTATCTGCTTATGAACACATGTGATTGTTATGGTTGCTTGTGGGACAGCACACTAGCCTAGGCAATCCTACGATCGCGAGAGCACGCCCAGGGACGAGATCCGGCGCGATCATCAGGGTTCCGGGCGCGATATGCGGGTCAGCCGACGGGCGCCGCCAGCGCTGTTGCTGCGGTTAGCGCCTTGAGATGCTGGAACGGCGCCACAGCGCAGCCCTATTAGGCGGCCTTGGCTGCCTGGGCTTGCGCATGGGCTTGACGCATGCGCTCCAGTTCCTCCCAGCCGAGATAGCTGGTGAAGCCGTTGTCATCAAAGAACAGCACCGGGCCGTCGCATATGAACAGATACTCCGTGTCCTCCAGGGCCGTGGTGGCGCCGTGGATCATGCCGTTCGGCTCGTACACGAAGTCCCCGGCGTTAAGTATCCCGTCGCGCACTTGCAGCTTGCCCTTCAGGATGAAGGTGTAGGCGGCGCTCAGATGCTTGTGCTGCGCGGCCACGAAACCCTTATCCCACTTGAAAAGGACGGCCCAACGCCCGGACTCTTGGCCCAGCCAGAGTATCTTCATCGCCCCACCCGGTTCGTACTGCATCCACTCCATTTCCGAGGCGACGGCCAAGCCGTCCATCAGTTCGCTGTTCACCGGCGAGATGTCTTGCGGCAACGCCATGGCAAATCCTCCCTGTTGATGTGACTCCCTGCGGCGCATCGCCAACCGGCGCTGCCCCCAAGGGCGGGACCGCCCGATTCGCGTTTGTCCGCTTCAGCGGCTACTGTACTCCTATCAAAGTCATCGCGCCATGCCCTGCTGGCTCAGCTAGTGTGCTGTCCCGCAAGTAAGTGGGTTTTGGTCGTCAGGCCGTTTTGGCTCCCGGCAAGGTGCGGCGACGCCCTGTGGCAGGCCCCACACAAGGAGGAGCAACGCGGCCGGGGGTCAAAAGGGCCACGAATAATCACACTTACTTGCGGGACAGCACACTAGGGACATCTTAAAGTGCCGTAGGTGGGAGCAGGCTGTCCGGGGGGCGGGGCCGATGGATGACTTGGATCGGCTGTTGGGCCGCCGAAAGGCGTTTGCAGGGCTGCGGCGCGTCCGGCGCGAGCGCCAAATTCACTTCCACGTCAACGCCAACGAGGCGATGCCTTGAATGGAACAAACGGAGAGGCCCCCGCTGGGGCGCGGTTGTTCCTTGGCCGACAGCGGCGCGCTGCGCTGGGGCGAGCTGAGGGCCCAGACCGACGGGAAGGCCGACTTCGGGCGTGTGAATTCAGACAACGGTCGGGTCGTGCAATCCGAGTGCAGCGTACATGTCGAACCCAACAATGCGCCTTACTTCCGGCGACAGCTCCGCCACGCGTTGCCGAGGCACGTCCAGATATTGGTTCTCCTCCTGCCGCACCCAGCCCAAGGAGTAGGTCAGGATCACTCCGTAGCGCCAGTCCTGTGAAGTGTTCGCCCCCGCACCATGCAGGGTTCCGCCCATCCAGAACAGCACTGCGCCGGCTGGCATCTCCGCGTTCACAATCTCGCTGCGCGCAGCCCTTCTATCGGCTGGCCACTTGTGACTGCCTGGCGCCAGCAAAGTGGCGCCGTTGTCCGCACGGAAATCCGTAATGGCCCACATGCTGGCCACAATGATGTTGGGGCGCGGCAGAGGAAAGAAGGTGAACGAATCCTCCTCCCGATGCAGAACCTGCTCGCGCGCGCCAGGGCCCACTTCCAGAGCGGCGGAGACATGCAGCTGGTAGCCGTGCTCGCTATTGGGCAGCAAGTGGGCATCGCAGACCTGCCGGCTCAACGGGTGCGCCACCAAGTGATCGGTCACGCTGGGGGAGCGCGCCACAAGGGCGGTAATGCGTCGTGTGCGGCCAGGGTAGAACTGCGCAGGGTCGTCTTTTTCGATAACCCGTACGTTCGCCATGTGTGGCGCCAGCTCGCTCGTAATGGACTGCCGTAGTTCGGCATCCATTACTCCGGCCACCACAACAGCTCCCGCTTCGCCCAACGCCTCGGCAATGTCACTTGCTGGGGCGCCAGCTGAAAACCTAGGAATGGACATATGGTTTGCTCTCCGTTTTTCGGACTGCGCCTGCGGCAGGCCCGTTAGCATGGTGTTTGTGTTTACAGTCTCTTTATCACGTGTATGGCGCGTACATGGATGGTGCGCTAGGCAACCCCAAGTTGCTCTTGAGCAGCACGATAACCTTGCTCAAACGCCACCTGCATTAGTGGCGTTGCACCCGCATCCGAATGGGAAGGAGCCCTCTGCCAACCGCCTGCAAGGGCGAGAGCGTTGTGCCCGCAGCAGGGAGCGGCTCGTCATCCGGGAGCGCTTGCTGCCCCACTTCGAACCGGTCTAAGATGGCCAAGCCCTTCGGCGCAGCCGCCTCGGTGGAAACTGCTTGTTTCATCGTAGTTTTCTCCCTGCCAATCCCATCAGAGCCGGTACACGTACTTTACATGTCAGGCGACATGATCTACCATGTCGCCTGACATGTCAAAGAGTTTTTTATCGCCATGAGTGAGCGCAAAGACCAGATTTTGCGGTCGGCCCTCGAAATCATTGCGACACAGGGATATGGCCAGTTGACGATGCGGGCGCTTGCGCGGGCCAGCGGCTTGAAGCTCGGCGCCCTGCAATACCACTTCCCCACCTGGGAGGCACTCCTGCGGGCGTTGGCTGACTACGTTTCCTCGGAGTACGCGAAATCCCTGGAATCGCTTAAGCAAGAGACGGATTCGCCAACAATCGTCGATATTCTGCGGTGGTATCTGCAGGACTCCGGCGGGGCGACCCTGCGTTCAGATATCCTGTGGCCCCAACTTTGGGCGATGGCGCGGGTTGAACCCGCCTTGCGGAAATCTCTGGACGACATCTTCAAGAAGGTGGTCGTGCGGTTCGAGTACTATCTGACCCAGGCCGGCAGTAAACGCCCGCGCTTGGAAGCACTTGCTCTTTTGTCGTTTGCGGAAGGGTCGCTCCTGTTCACGGGCCCAGGCAGCCCATGGGAATCGCAAGCGGAGTCGCTTGATGAAGCGATGCTGGAGTTCATTGAAACAAGGCATGGGGAACAGGAATGAGAAAACTGCCTCATGCTCACGCACGGGATACGCCGAATTCGAGGCGTTCAATATCACCGCGGCGTACGGAGGCGCCATTACGGACCGCACCGGTTTCCAGACAGCCGTTGACCACACCACAGCGGATGAGGGTTGGATCGAGAATCTGGCGGAAGGTCAAGATGACCGGATGTTTGGCGATGGCAAGACATTTTGCACACGTCTTGTCTCCGACCTCACAGACACAGCAACACTTGACCTGATATACGCAAGGGCCGGTTGAAGGGGTCACTCAATCACATTTCCTTCTTCCGGGATGAGCGCCAAGTTTCCGATCCGGTCGTTCAGGCTGCGACGATCGCATTTAGAACCATTTAAGGCCTACTCAGCGAATCAAAACTACTACGAGCTCTTCCGAACCGACAGCGGTGGATTTGACGTGCTGACTTTGACTCCGAGACTGAGGATATCGAGACTGAGGCCTTTTCCCAGGAGTTGCGTCTGAGCGGCTCCGCCGGGTCTCTCGATTTGGTTGCATGCCTGTACTATGCACTATGACCTTACGGAGAACGGCTCTGTTTATCTTCCCTATTCCGAGGGGTCTAAAGCAGGTGGCGTAGCAATTTTCGGGTGCAACCCTCCCTTACGAACCTGAAGAAACCAATGCTTGGGAATCGGCGCCAAAGGCTGCTCGCCTATGGCGTTGCGCTTGATGCAATGCGGCTAGGCGGCCAGCCGCCCGCGCAGGGAGTTGGACAGGGCCTGCGTGATGCGCACCCTGGCGAACTGGCCCACTAATTTTTCCGGTTCAGGGGCGGGAAAGTTCACCACGCGGTGGTTCTCCGTGCGGCCCTGCAACTCCTCCTGGGCGCGGCGCGCCGGCCCGGTGACCAGGACAGTCTGGACGCCGCCCACCATGGCTTCGGCGTGGGCGGCCGCTTGGCGGCGCAGCAGCGCCTGCAGTTCCGCCAAGCGCCTTTGCTTAACCTGCGCCGGCGTCCCGTCCGGCAGGCTGGCGGCGGGGGTGCCCGGCCTGGGGCTGTAGATGAAGGAAAAGGACAGGTCGTAGTTCAGTTCCTCGATCAGCGACAAAGTGGCTTGGTGGTCCGCCTCCGTTTCACCGGGAAAGCCGACGATGAAGTCTGACGAAAGCGCGATGTTGGGACGCACCCGCCGCAACTTGCGGATCTTGGCCTTGTACTCCAAAGCCGTGTGGCCGCGCTTCATGGCGGCCAGGATGCGGTCCGCGCCGGACTGCACCGGCAGGTGCAGGTGGTCCACCAAGGCCGGCACTTCCGCATAGGCTTGGATGAGGTTGTCGCTGAACTCCAGCGGATGGGATGTGGTGTAGCGAATGCGCCGGATGCCCGGCACTTCAGCCACATAGTGGATCAGTTCCGCCAAATCCGCTTGGTCATCGTCTATGGCGCCTCGGTAGGCGTTTACGTTTTGCCCAAGCAGGTTGACTTCCCGCACCCCCCGCTCCGCCAGCTGGGTGATCTCCCGCATCACGTCCGCCACCGGCCGGCTGGCCTCTTCGCCCCTAGTGTAGGGAACGACGCAGAAGGTGCAGTATTTGCTGCATCCCTCCATGACCGAGACGAACGCGGTCGGGCCTTCCGCACGGGGGGGCGGCAGGCGGTCGAACTTCTCCATTTCCGGGAAGCGCACATCCACCACCGGACCCTTGATGCGACGCTTGGCGTCCTGCACTAGCTGCGGCAGGCGATGCAGGGTTTGCGGGCCGAACACAATGTCCACATGGGGGGCGCGACGGGCGATGGCCGCCCCCTCCTGGCTGGCCACGCAGCCGCCCACCCCGATCAGCAGATGCGGGTTGCGGCGCTTCAGGGCCTTCCAGCGGCCAAGCTGGTGGAACACCTTTTCCTGCGCTTTCTCGCGAATGGAGCAGGTGTTCAGCAACAGCAGATCCGCCTCCGCCTCGCAACCCGCCGGCTGGTAGCCGTGGCTCTCCCGCAGCGCATCCGCCATGCGGGCGCTGTCGTATTCGTTCATTTGGCAGCCCTGGGTCTTGACGAACAGCCTAGGCGGCTGCGCTGCGGAGGCGGATGGCATGGTGGGCGTTCCTAACGCGCTGCGCGGCGGACTGTCGGCGGGTTTGGGGGCTTGGGTTCCGCCAACCCCTGCTGGAATGGCTCCATGACGCAGATTCCTAGCCCAGGAGCTCGTTGGCGCGGTCTATGAGGGAGGTCATGGACAGCGCCGTCTCCTCCCAAGTCTCGTCCACACGCTTGCCGCGCCGATGCAGGCTCAGGTTGAAGCCGCTGATGATGGCGAACTTATAGGCGGCCAAGGCGCGAAACCAGTTGAGGTTCGCTACCGGCGCTCCGTAAGCGTCGCAGTACAGGCGGATGAGGGTAGGTGGGTCCAGGAACATGCGCACGGCGCCGCGGCGCCCCGTCCAGGCGGCGGCGTCGCTGAATGTGCAGATCCAGCCCAAATCGTTCAGGGTGGCGCCAATGCCGGTGAGCTCCCAGTCGATGACGGCCAGCAATTTGAGCCGATCCTGGCGACAAAACAGGTTGGCGGTTTGAAAATCCCCATGGAAGATGCCGACGGGCGCGTCGGCGGGAATGCCGTCAAGCAGCTTCCGCCGCACCTCCGGCACGCCCTTTAGCCGTTCCGGGTCCGCCGCCCGCTCATAGAAACGGTCCCAGCGCTGCACGTCCTCAGCAAAGGGCACGGGATCGCCCAGGTAGGCCGCGTTGGCCGGGTCCACCCGATGCACGCCAGCCAGGGCTCCCATGGCTTCACGGCCGAAGTCCAGCAACTGGCTGTCCGTGAGATCCGCCCCCCACTCCCCGGCGGCCAGGCGCAGCACATCCCCCTCAAGCCAAGGCACGATAAAGTAAGGGCAGCCGAACCACTGCAGATCGTCGCCGCACCACTGCACGGTGCAGTGGGGCACGTCGGTGGCGTCGAGGGCGTTCAACACCGCCACTTGGCGCAGCACGTCCGCGGTGCCCCGCCAATTTACGTTGGGCGGCGGCAGACGGATAAACCAGCTTTGCACATCACCGCCATGGCGCACCCGAAAGCCGTAGGCGAAGCCGGCGTGACCGGGCATCTTGACCAGGTCGAACACCTGGACGCCAGTTCCGTACTTTGCCTCGCAGAACGGGCCCAGACGCCGCTCCAATTCGTCAAGTTCCATCTAGTGTCCCATCCGATTGCTTCCCGTGTTTATCCGTAGCGCTCAAAAATTCATGTAACTTATTAAATAAAAAATCTTTCTTCCGATGAACGCAAGTGATCGCCACGCTTACCTTTCGGACGGCGCACTAGCGTCCTGTCCGGTTGGTTTCCTGCGTTTCAGGGCTCGTTCGGCGCATCATTGCCTAGTGTGCTGTCCCCCAAGCAAGTGTGATCATTCGTGGCCCTTTTGGCCCCCGGCCGCGTTGCTCCTCCTTGTGTCGGGCCCGCCACAGGGCGTCGTCGCGCCTTGCCGGGCGCCAAAATGGCCTGGCGACTAAAACCCACTTACTTGCGGGACAGCACACTAGTGGGGACTCCCGCAATTTGGGGGCAAGAGGGCGGCAAGTATCCGGCGGGGCATGGCGTCACACCGGCGCTGCGTCCTGGAACTGTTCGCGCAGCACTCTTTTCAGGATCTTGCCGCTGGGGTTGCGCGGAATCTCATCGATGAAGCGCGCCAGCTTGGGCAGCTTGTAGGCGGCCAGCTTGCCGTGGCAGTAATTCAGCACATCCGCCTCCGTCAGGGCGGCGTCCTTGCGCACCACAATGGCGAAGGGGCTTTCCCCCCACTTCACGCTTGGGGCGCCGATGACGGCTGCCTCCACGATGTCCGGGTGGGTCATCAGCACACTTTCAATTTCCGCCGGATAGACGTTCTCACCACCAGAAATGATCATGTCCTTGATGCGGTCCTGGATGGACACGAAACCCTCCCCGTCCATCACGGCCACGTCGCCCGTATGAAGCCAGCCGTCCACAATGGTCTCGGCGGTCGCCTTCGGCTGGTTCCAGTATTCGCGCATGATGTGGGGCCCGGCCACCAGCACCTCGCCAGGTTCGCCCGCGGCGCAGTCGGCGCCGTTCTCATCCACCACCCGCACGGAAGTATGGAAGAACGCCTTGCCGGTGGAGCTGGGCCTGATCAGGGCGTTTTCCGTATCCATCAGGCAGGCCGGGCCACAGGATTCCGTCAGCCCGTAGACCTGCAGAACGCCAATGCCGCAGTCCGCATACTGCTTAATCAACGCCGCCGGCACCGGGGCGGCCCCGGTCATCAGCCAGCGCACTGAGGAGAAGTCATAGCGCTGGAAGTTCGGCACCTGCACCATGAAGTTCATCATGGCCGGCACCATGATGCCGATGGTGATCTTCTCCCCCTCCATGAGTTCCCAAGCCCGCACCGGGTCAAAGGCCCGCATGACCACGGAGGCGGCGCCGCGATACACGTTCACCACCAAGGGGGTCAACGCCCCCACATGAAACATGGGCAGGGCGTTCAGGTAGCGATCGTCCTCATGGTAGTAGGTGGTTGCGGCAATGGTGAAGGTGGCCCAAATGCAGGATTTGTGGGTATGCACCACCCCCTTGGGCAGCCCCGTGGTGCCGGAGGTGTACATGATGTACAGCATGTCCTCCTCCTGGCCGCCGATGGGGGGCTCATCATCCGCGGCGGCATCACGGAAGGCTTCGTAGCCAGCGGCGAAATAGGCGATGTCCTGGCGCCCAGCCACCTGCAGCCACTGGCGAATGTCCGTGCGCCCGCCGCGGCTGTGCAGGTCCGCCACCGTATCGATGAATTCCTCGCCATAGATGAGGCGCGTGGCGCCGCTATCCTTAAGGATGAACTCGAGTTCGTCCGCCACCAAGCGCCAGTTCAGCGGCACCACCACAGCGCCCAGCTTCGCCAAGGCGAAGAAAGTCTCCATGAACTCGGCGCTGTTCATCAACAGCAGGGCCACCCGCTCGCCCTTTTGCAAGCCGTCCCCGGCAAAGGCGTTGGCGATGCGGTTGCAGCGCGCATTCAACTGCCTGAAGGTCAGCCGAGGGCCTTCCGGGCGGCTGTCCACGTAAGCCTCCCGGTCAGGCATCATGAACGCCCGCTTGGCTAGGAACAGGCCCAAGTTGTTTTCCATAGATCCTCCGTTTCCGGCCCCGCCGCCGGCGCATTTTCGTAGAAACTTCGGTGTGGATTCAAGCTGCCTATGAAGCGCACTGCATCGTCCAAGGCGAATTCACCCTGAGCGCGGCCGCCTTGGCGCCAACCATCGGCCTTGCATGTCAGCTTGGTTCTCCACCCTTCAATTTTGACTGAATCCGGCGTAGCCTGTCCACTTGCAACAAGGAGCATCCCATGAGCGAGATTGAAAGCCGTCTGCAATCTCTCGGCATCGTGCTGCCCAAGCCCATGAACATTGGCGCCGTGCCTTTCGAGCTGGTGCGCATTCAAGGCCGGCGCGCCGTCATTTCCGGCCATCTGCCCCTGGATGCCGAAGGCAGGGTGGCGCCGCCCCTGGGCAAGGTGGGCGCTGAGGTTAATCTGGAGCAAGCCAAGCACGCCGCCCGCCTAGTGGGTCTGGCCATGGTCGCCAGCCTCAGGCAGGCCATCGGCGAATTGGACCGGGTGGCCGGTTGGGTGCGGCTGTTCGGCATGGTCAACGCCGCCCCAGGGTTCAACAGTTTGCCGGCGGTCATCAATGGCTGTTCGGAGCTCATCATCGAGGTGTTCGGCCCTCAGGTGGGCGCCCATGCCCGCTCTGCGGTGGGCATGGCGGAACTGCCCTTTGGCGTGCCCGTGGAACTGGAAGGCGAGGTTCTGCTGCACCCATGAGCAAGCTGCGCATCGCCAACGCCCGCATGGTCAACGAAGGGGCGGTCACGGAGGGAGACCTGCTGATCGCCAACGGCCGCATCGAGGCGGTCGGCGCAGCGTCCGGGCTGGATTGCGAGACCTACGAGGCCAACGGCGCCTACTTGCTGCCCGGCATGATCGATGACCAAGTGCATTTCCGCGAGCCCGGCCTGACCCACAAGGGAGACATCGCCAGCGAGTCCAGGGCGGCGCTGGCCGGGGGCATCACCAGCTACATGGAGATGCCCAACTGCAACCCCCTGACCATCAGCCAAGCGGCCTTGAACGCCAAGCGGGAACGGGCGGCGCAGTGCTCCCACGCCAACTACGCCTTCTACCTAGGCGCCACCAACGACAACCTGGAGGCCATCAAATCAGTGGATCCGGCCACCGCCTGCGGCGTCAAGGTGTTCATGGGCGCCAGCACCGGCAACATGCTGGTGGACGATCCAGCGGCGCTGGAGGGCATATTCGCCAACGCACCCGTGCTGATCGCCACCCACTGCGAGGACACCCCAACCATCCAAGCCAACGAGGCCGCCGCTCGACGACGCTACGGGGAGGATGTTCCCATCCATGAGCACCCGCGCATCCGCTCCGCCGAGGCCTGCCACCGGTCCTCCAGCCTGGCCGTGGCGCTGGCCAAGCGTCACGGCGCCAAGCTGCATGTGCTGCACCTGACCACAGCGCGGGAGCTGGAGTTGTTCTCCGCCGCACCCTTGGCTGAAAAGCGCATCACCGCCGAGGCCTGCGTACACCACCTGTTCTTTGACGACGGCTGGTACGGGCGGAAAGGAACGGACATCAAGTGCAATCCGGCCATCAAGACGCCGGCGGACCGCGCCGGGTTGTTGGCCGCGGTCAAGGACGGCCGCATCGACGTCATCGCCACGGACCACGCCCCGCACACCCGGGCGGAAAAGGACCTCCCCTACCTCCAGGCGCCCGCCGGCCTGCCCCTGGTTCAGCACGCCCTGCTGAGCCTTTTTGAGCACTTCCAGGCAGGCGTACTGGATTTGGCGACCTTGGCGCAAAAAACCGCCCACGCACCGGCCATGCTGTTCGGCGTACGGGAGCGCGGGTTCCTGCGCGAGGGCTACCATGCGGACTTGGTGCTGGTGGCGCCAGGCAAGAGTGACGGCGGCGCCAACCTGTTCGCGAAATGCGGCTGGAGCCCCTTCGCCGGCATCGAGTTCAGCCACCAGATCCAGGCCACCTGGGTGAACGGCATACTGCGCTTCCAAACCGGCAAGCTGCTCCCCGGCCCACTGGGGCGCCCGCTTGAATTCACCCGCTAGTGTTGTGTCCCGGAAATAACCGAACAAAGTCGTTCGATTTTGGCGAGGATCGATTTGGCGGTGGCGATGTCCAAGGCGGCGAACAATATCGTGACGCTATGGCGGACAGGGTCGTGGGTCACCCCCTCGACGTAGCCGAGCCCCAGGACTGGACACGCTTACTATTACATAAGTTATTTATGGGGCCTAACATCAGGGCCTGTTAGCACTATCTGGGTTGGCCCTGCCGGGAGCCGTTTTTTCTCCGGG
>CAYGBY010000041.1:0-20366 GCA_964348115.1 uncultured Pseudomonadales bacterium | reverse complement strand
ACAGCCAGCGCGCCCTTTAGGCCCTCCCGAAGGGCGCCCCGCGGCGCGGACTGTGGAATCCCCGCTGCGCCGCGGCTTGTCGTCCCATGGCCGGAACGGCATCTCCGGCTGCTGAGAGCGGGGCGCTGGGCGAACGCGACTTGTTCAGAGGTTCCTTAACACTATCTGGGCCCAACCCGAAGGGCCGGGTCCGTTTTTCCCCCGGACCGTGTTGCCGCCCGCTCATGTGGCGCCGGCCAAACCGCGTGCGCTCCGCCTTGCCCGGAGAAAAAACGGGTCCCGGCAGGGCCAACCCAGACAGTGTTAACAGGCCCTAGTTCAGGGGTTCCTTTACAGCCGTTGGTTGAACTCCACCATGTTGCCGCTAGGGTCTTGGGTGAAGGCTTGGCGGCAGATGCCGGCAATCTCCATTGGTTTGGAGCACTTGAAGCCGCCCGCCGCCAAGGCTTGGCGCACTTGGTCCAAGTCATTCACCTGGAAGGCGAAATGCTGCTCCTTCAGCGGCGGACCGGAGTCTATGCCAATCAGGTGGACCTCCTGCCGGCCCGCCCGCAGCCAGGCGCCGGGGAAGCTGAAATCTGGTCGATCGAGGGGCTCAAGACCCAGCACGTCCACGTAGAAGCGCATGGCCGCCGCAAGATCCCGGACATTGATGGATACATGATGGATGCCTTCAAGTTGCATGGGCCTATCCTTCAGTCTGTGCGTTGTGCGGTGATGCTACGCCCAGGGCGACCACAGCAGCTGCGCGACGACTACACCTGTGCGTTTTGCGGCGGATTCTACGGCGATGCTGCAGCAAGCCGCGTGGGTGCGCGGGCCCCGCACCGGCCGTCGCCGCCAGGATGGCGGTCTTGGAATGTTCTGTTGTTCGGCGAATAAGCGCTTGCAGTGGCGTTGCGATTTGGCCATCATGGCATCCGTGTTTGGCTGTAGTAAGGAGGTGATCGTGCATCTATCTACGAACGGGGGCTTTAGCGCTTAAAGCCCCCTTTCAGGGTTGGGGCCTCGGCGCTTTGTTGCGCCGGGGCGCCATCCCGTCCAACACGACCTTTCCGTAGTTCCGCCGCTGTCATGGGGGTTGGGGCCTAAGAGAAGGCCCTTGATGAAGTCCCTTATCGTCGGTCCCATAGCCTCCTCCTATTTAAATAGCTGCAGAATAACTTGCAGCACCATGCAAACCGCGCCTACCGAAATCACCACCACACAAATCGTAGCCAGCACGGTCCAAGGCAACAGGGAGCCTACCCAAACAAGCAAGAGGGCTATCACAAAACAGAGCGATAAGCCTTTCAAGAAGGGTGTCATAAATTATCCTCCTTTTGCGTATGGACCCATACTACCTCATGATGGGCCATGCCCCTTGCGCTTGTTCGGGCCGTCTGCGTTCATCAAGGCAAATAGTCGCTTGGCTCCAATCAGCGTGGGAAAGTCCCGCGCTTGTTCCGCCAAATGGGGCCGCCCCGTATGCATGGGCGCCCTTGGCGTCACGGCGCCCGTGCGCCCTGCGCGCCTTCCATCTCACTGATGCGCTTGGCCGTCTGCTCCATGGTGGTCAACACCATGCCGGACTTGTTCAGGTTGTATCCGGTCAGGTTCAAGGCCCGCACCAGGTAGCGGCTGGGCTTGCCGTCCTCTCCGCAGTCCACGTCTATGATGTTGATGCAGGCGTTGTCCTGCTCGATGCTCGCTCTGGCCTGCCAGGGCAGCCCCAGAATCAGGTTGAAGATGGCCCGGTTCACGGCGCCGTGCAGCACCAGCAGCAGGTGGGTCCAGTCATCCGCCGCGACTATGGCGTTGAAGGCGGGGCGCACCCTGGCCTGGAAGTCCGCAAACCGCTCCCCGCCCAGGAAACGGGCGTCGAGGCTTTCGCCTTGGGCCCAGGGATTGGCCACCTGCTGCAGCCAGGCCGGACTGCCGGGGCCCTGTGCGCCTGGCGGGCCCGGCCGTATCTCCTCAAGGGCCGGCGCGGTTTCCAAGGCCGGTTGCGGCCGCCCGGCCAATATCAGCTTTGCGGTTTCCCAAGTGCGGGGCAGGCCGGAGCAGATCGCCCGGTCGAATGGCACAGTGGCCAGCACCGCGGCCTGCTTGCGCGCCTGGGTTTGGCCCAAAGGGGTCAGCGCCACTTGGCGCTGGTTGTCGGTGACGGACCCGTCGTCCAGGATGTAGGCGGCTTCGGCGTGGCGCATCAAGTAGATGCGCCGCCGGCGTGGGGGCTGAAACATGGGCGCTTCCGGCGGATGGAGGCGCTATGCTAATGAAAACGACGGCGAGCGGCAATTCGGCGTACCGGGTCAGTACTTATGGCACAGGTCGATCAGGCGGCCTCCAAGGCGACAAGATACTCGTTCGGGGTTTGCTATTCGAGCGATGCAGGCGCCGCCGTCCCAGCTATGGCCAGAGGCTGCCGTCCGCAAGCTGCCGGGCGAAGCGTGTAAACGGCCAGATCTCTATGCCGTCGCTGGAGCGGAACGAGCGATTGCCTGTGTACACCAGCACACGACGCACTAGGTTTTTGTGGCCCTCGACGGCGCGCAGTCCCTTGAGCAGTCCCGTGTGGTAGCGGTCCGTAGCCTTCACTTCGATGGCGAGCAGTTCGTTTCCCCGGCGCAGCAGGAAGTCCACTTCGATGTCGCGTGACTGGTGCGGCGACCAGTAGAAAATCTCTTCATACACATCCGCCGCCTCGCCATGCGCCCGCAAAGTCGTCAGCACAACGCCTTCCATGAGGGACCCTCGCTCCTCGACGCCCAGACGGCCCAACTGGCGCTTCACGCCCCGCACAATGCCAGGATCCACCCAGTAGAGCTTGGGCAGCTTGCGCTCGCGCACACGCATCCTTGCCTCATACGCGTGCAGGCGGTAAGCCAGCAGCGTGTCCACGAGGATGTCCAGGTAGCCCTGTACGGTGGTGCGGGCCACGCCGGCATCGCGGGCAATGCCGGACACGTTGATTACCTGGCCATGAAACAACGCGGCGATCGGCAGGAACCGCACGAATCCGGGCAGATTCCGCACCAGCGCCTCCGCCTGGATTTCCTCGCGGAGATAGAGTTGCACGTAGGCTTCCAGTACCTCGCGTCGTTCCGGGGCCTGCCAGACAAGCGGTATGGATCCATGGCGCAATACTGCGCCTAGCGCGAAATCGCCTGCCAATTCCGCTGCCGTAAACGGGTACATCGTTTTCATCAAGGCCCGTCCCGCCAGCAGGTTGGTGCCCGCCGCCTTCAGTTTGCGGGCGCTCGATCCAAGCAGGGCAAAGCGAATGCCGCGTGATTCGATTAGCCGATGCACTTCATTCAAGAGCGCCGGGAGACGCTGGACTTCATCCAACACCACCCAGGCGTTTGGCTCGACGTGGGCGAGGAGTTGAGGGAACAGCCCTGGGTCGGCAAGCAGGTCCTGATACAGCCGTTGGTCAAGGAGGTCAATGAACTCGGCGTTGTTCAGGGAGGCGCGCGCCCAAGTGCGCTTGCCCACGCCACGTACGCCAAGGAGGAAAAAACTCTGGCTTGGCGGGGCAAGGATGCGTTCGTAAGTGCTGACCACCATGCCGTCATATTTCCATGAAAAATGACGGCTTAGTATACAAGGTTCCCGTGGACCAGTCCCCAAGGACACTTCCCTCGTCCTTGAAGCCCTTGCTAGACGTCTGAGTTGGCGTTGCTGAGCTAGTTGGGGTGAAAACTCCCGACATTGAATTCGCAGCAACCCCAGCCGACCGTGCGCCGCCCGCATCGCGAGGATCGAGATCGGGTTGGCATTCCGCCCTGTCCGCCCTAAAATCAGCCGCAAAGCATTCGTTCCCGGTCTTGCATAGACAGTGGACTGAGCCTACGCCGGAGTTGCTGAAACCGGCGGTTTGCCCATGAGGAAGCCTTACATGCCATCGCAGCGCCCGGTTTTTCTGTCGCTTTCGCCGATGAAGTTTCATTGGCCGGTGATGGCCATGGCGTCCATCGCCCACCGCCTTTCCGGGCTTCTGCTGGTGGCGGGGGTGGGCTATTTGCTGTATCTGCTGAATTTGGCCTTGGCCTCTGAAGCGGGCTTTGCGGAGGCTGGCGCCCTGCTTGCCCGGCCTTGGGCGAAGTTGGCGCTGCTGGTGGTTTTGGCGAATCTGGCCTACCACCTAATCGCTGGGGTCAAGCACCTGTTGCTGGATATGCACATCGGCGACAGCCTCGCCGCCGCCCGCTTAGGCGCTTGGGCGACCTTTGCGCTTACCGCTTTGGCCGTGCTTGCGCTGGGGGTCTGGCTATGGTGACCCAGGTCACGTCGCTGTCCCGCAGCGGGCTTTCGGACTTCGTCATTCAGCGGGTCAGCGCCTTGGTGCTGGCGGCCTACGCCCTGTGCGTGCTCAGCTTCTTTGTGGTCAATGAAGACCTGACCCACCAAGCGCTCACCGCCTTCTTCGGCAGCCTCTCCATGCAGGCGTTCAGCGTGCTGGCGGTGCTCTCCACCGCAGCGCACGGCTGGATTGGCCTGTGGACCATCGGCACGGACTACGTTCGTCCGCACTATTTTGGCCGCCATGCAACCGTCCTGCGCATCCTCTACCTGGGCGCATCGGCCTTGCTGATGTTCCTGTACGCCTGGTGGGGCGTGCGCCTGTTCTGGGCGCTCTGAGGCCGTGCCGGCCATCAGGAAAATGGCGTTCGACGGCCTCATCGTCGGCGGCGGCGGCGCCGGCCTGCGCGCCTCCCTGCAGTTGGCCCAGTCCGGCCTCAAGACTGCGGTGATCTCCAAGGTTTTTCCCACCCGTTCCCACACCGTGTCCGCCCAGGGCGGCATAACCTGCGCCATCGCCAGCGAAGACCCGCAGGACGACTGGCGTTGGCACATGTACGACACGGTGAAGGGGTCCGACTACATCGGGGATCAGGACGCCATCGAATACATGTGCCGCGAAGGCCCGCAAGCGGTGTTCGAGCTCGAGCACCTAGGCCTGCCTTTCTCCCGCACGGAGTCCGGGCGCATCTACCAGCGGCCATTCGGCGGCCAGTCCAAGGACTATGGCAAGGGCGGCCAGGCGGCGCGCACCTGCGCTGCGGCCGACCGCACCGGCCACGCCCTGCTGCACACCCTGTTCCAGGCCAACCTGAAGCACGGCGCCACCTTCCTGAACGAGTGGTTCGCCGTGGATTTGGTGCGCAACCAGGATGGCGCCGTGGTCGGCGTCACGGCGCTGGAGATCGAGAGCGGCGAAGTGGTGTTCGTCGCCGCCAAGGCCACGGTGTTCGCCACCGGCGGCGCCGGGCGCATTTACGCCAGCACCACCAATGCGCTGATAAATACCGGGGACGGCTTGGGCATGGCGCTGCGCGCCGGGCTGCCGGCCCAGGACATCGAGATGTGGCAGTTCCACCCCACGGGCATCGCCGGGGCCGGCGTGCTGGTCACGGAGGGCTGCCGGGGGGAGGGCGGCTATCTCATCAACAAGGAGGGCGAGCGTTTCATGGAGCGCTACGCGCCCATGGCCAAGGATCTGGCTGGCCGGGACGTGGTCGCCCGCTCGATGATCATAGAGATTCTGGAAGGCCGCGGCTGCGGCGAATCTGGGGATCACGTGCAGCTTAAACTGGACCATCTCGGCGAGGAGGTGCTGAACAGCCGGCTGCCTGGCATTCTGGAGCTGTCCCGCACCTTCGCCCATGTGGATCCGGTGCGCGCGCCCATTCCGGTGGTGCCCACCTGCCACTACATGATGGGCGGCATCCCCACCCGCGCCAATGGCCAAGCCCTCAGCCAGGACGCCGACGGCCAGGACGCGCCGGTGGAGGGCCTGTACGCTGTGGGCGAAGTGGCCTGCGTATCCGTGCATGGCGCCAACCGGCTGGGCGGCAACTCCCTGCTGGACTTGGTGGTGTTCGGGCGCGCCGCCGGCATCCACATCGAGGAGGTGGTGCGCCAAGGCGTGGTCCGGCGCCAGGCCAGCGACTCTGATTTGCAGGCGGCGCTGGGTCGCCTGCAGCGCTGGAACGCCTCCAGCGGCGGCGAGAGCGTGGCGGCACTTAAGAAGGAGCTGCAGAACGTCATGCAGCAGAGCTTCGGCGTGTTCCGCACGGCGGAGCATATGAAGAAGGGCATCGAGAAGCTCAGAGACCTGCGCGGACGCATCGGTGCGGCGCATCTGCCGGACAAGAGCCAAGTGTTCAACACCGCCCGCCTGGAGGCCCTGGAGCTGGATAACCTCTTCGAGGTGGCTTACGCCACCGCCATTGCCGCCGAGGCGCGCAAGGAAAGCCGCGGCGCGCATGCCCGGGAGGACTACCAGCAGCGGGACGACGACAATTGGCTATGTCATTCCCTGTACTTCCCAACGGAGCAGCGGGTGGGCAAGCGGGCGGTCAATTTTCAGCCGGCCAGCGTGCCGACCTTCGCGCCCACGGACCGGAAGTACTAAGGAAACTCTGATTAAGTCTTTATTCCTGCGATAATGCGGATGTGGGGCCTTAGGTTCCGGACGGTTCATGGATCAAGCGACATTTGCGGATTTGGAGCACGACGGGAGGAAGCGCACTGACTCGGCGGGGGGCGGTTTCTTCGGCAGGGAGGTCTGATGCAGGTTAGCGTTTATCGTTTTAACCCGGATGGGGATGAAGCGCCCCATATGCAGGAAATGTCCTTGGCTTTGCCCGATGGCCAGGACCTGATGGTGCTGGAGGTGCTGGAGCGCCTCAAGGAGCAGGATCCATCCCTCTCCTACCGCCGCTCCTGCCGGGAGGGCGTATGCGGCTCCGACGGCATAAACATGAACGGCAGGAACGGTCTGGCGTGCATCACCCCGGTCTCCGCCGTGGCCCGGCGCGGCAAGCTGGCGCTGCGCCCGCTGCCGGGGCTGCCGGTGGTGCGGGACTTGGTGGTGGATATGGGCCAGTTCTACGCCCAATATGAGAAGGTGAAGCCCTACCTGATCAACGACAAGCCGCCTCCCGCCCAGGAGCGGCTGCAGTCCCCGCAGGATCGCGCCAAGCTGGACGGCCTGTACGAGTGCATCCTGTGCGCCTGCTGCACCACCTCCTGTCCGTCGTTCTGGTGGAACCCGGACAAGTTCATCGGCCCGGCGGGCTTGCTGCAGGCCTATCGTTTCCTGGCTGACAGCCGCGACACCGCCGCGGATGAACGCTTGGCGGATCTGGAGGACCCCTACAGTTTGTTCCGCTGCCGGGGCATCATGAATTGCGCCAACTACTGCCCCAAGGGCCTGAACCCGACCAAGGCCATTGGCGAGATCCGCAGCCTGCTGCTGAAGCAGGGCACCTAGAGGCATTGACGGCCGATGGCGAAGTCCTACCTGGAGCGAATGCGCGGCAGCTCGCACCTTGCGGGCATGAACGCCGCTTATATGGAGGCCATGTACGAGACTTGGCTCAACGCCCCGCAGAATGTGCCGCCGCAATGGCGGGGCCTGTTCGACGGCATGGCGCCGCCGGCCGCGGCGCGGGCCTTGGAGGTGCCCCACAGCGGCATCGTGGCCCACTTCGCGCGCATCGGCCGCAACCGGTTGAAGGCCCGCCCGGAAAAGGAAAGCGCCGCGGTCGAGAACGAGCACGAACGCAAGCAGATGCGGGTGCTGGACCTGACGGCCGCCTATCGCGCACGGGGCCACAAGAAGGCCGACCTCGACCCCTTGGGCATGATGGAGCGCCGCCGCATGCCGGTGCTGGACTTGGCCTATCACGACCTGTCCGTGGCGGACTTGGAGGAGGTGTACAACACCGATTTCTTTCTTTACGGCGACGGCGCCGCCAAGCTAAAGGACATTGTCGACGCCTTGGAGACGTTCTACTGCGGCTCCATCGGCGTTGAGTACATGCACATCACCCAGGCGGCGGAACAGGTTTGGGTGCAGATGCGCATGGAGGTGCCGGCGGCCAAGCGGGCCCTTTCGGTGGCGGACAAGCGCACCATCCTGGAGCGGCTGACCGCAGCCGAAGGCTTGGAGAAGTACCTGCACGGCCGCTATCCGGGCATCAAGCGCTTCGGCCTGGAGGGGGCGGAGTCCCTTATTCCCTGCCTGCACGAACTATTGCAGCGCCTTGGCGCCCAGGGGGTGCTGGAGAGCGTCATCGGCATGGCCCATCGCGGGCGCCTGAACGTGCTGGTCAACATTCTAGGCAAGGATCCTTGGGACTTATTCGATGAGTTCGACGGCAAGGCGGCGCCCCTGAAGGGCTCCGGGGATGTCAAGTACCACCAGGGCTTCTCCACCAACGTGATGACCTCCGGCGGAGAGATGCACTTGGCGCTGGGCTTCAACCCCTCGCACTTGGAGATTGTCGGCCCGGTGGTGGAGGGCTCGGTGCGCGCCCGCCAGGATCGCCGCCGGGACTACTCCGGGGACTTGGTGGTGCCCATACTGATACACGGAGACGCCGCCTTCGCCGGCCAGGGCGTGGTCATGGAGACCTTCCAGATGTCCCAGACCCGGGGCTTCAAGACCGGCGGCACCGTGCACATCATCGTCAACAACCAGATTGGCTTCACCACCAGCCGCCAGGATGACGCCCGCTCCACGGAGTACTGCACGGAGATCGCCAAGATCGTCAAGGCGCCCATCTTCCACGTGAACGGCGATGACCCGGAGGCGGTCATCTACGTCACCCGCATGGCCGCGGACTACCGCATGAAGTTCCGCAAGGACGTGGTCATCGACATCGTCTGCTATCGCCGCCGGGGGCACAACGAGGCCGAGGAGCCCATGAAGACGCAGCCCCTGATGTACCGCCGGATTCGCGCCCTGCCCAGCATCAGGGAGCGCTATGCGGAACGGCTTGTC
Source organism: uncultured Pseudomonadales bacterium (assembly GCA_964348115.1). Taxonomy (GTDB): domain Bacteria; phylum Pseudomonadota; class Gammaproteobacteria; order Pseudomonadales; family Azotimanducaceae; genus Azophilus. Next base: position 11,587 of record CAYGBY010000041.1, on the reverse strand, counting down.
AAGGAGGAGGCGGTCAGCGCCGCGCAAGCTGCGGAGTCCGCGGAGCGCTACCGAAGCACCCTGGAGAACGGCGGCCATGTCGCGCTGTCCGTGGTGCAGGAGCCGAACACCAGCCTGTTTGTGGACTGGCGCCCATTCATTGGCCACAAGTGGACCACGGCGGCCGACACCCGGATGCCCCAGGAGCGTTTCATAGACATCGCCAGGCGCCTGACCAAGCTGCCGGACGGCTTTGTCCTGCAGCGCCAGGTGGCCAAGACCTTGGCGGAGCGCGACGAAATGACCGAAGGCAAGCGCCCCGTGAATTGGGGCTATGCGGAGACCCTGGCCTACGCCACCCTGGTGGACGAGGGCCACGGCGTGCGCCTGACGGGCCAGGATGTGGGGGTGGGCACCTTCTCCCATCGGCATGCCTGCCTGTATGACCAAAATAGCGGCAAACGCTACATTCCCTTGAACCACCTTTCCGAAACCACCAACTTCGATATCTATGATTCGCTGCTCTCCGAGGAGGCGGTGCTGGCGTTCGAGTACGGCTACGCCACCACCACGCCCCATGAACTGGTCATTTGGGAGGCGCAGTTCGGGGATTTCGCCAACGGCGCCCAGGTGGTGATCGATCAGTTCATCTCCTCCGGGGAGATCAAGTGGTCCCGCCTGTGCGGCCTGACCCTGCTGCTGCCCCACGGCTACGAGGGCGCCGGGCCGGAGCATTCCTCCGCCCGCCTGGAGCGCTACCTGCAGCTCTGCGCGGAGCACAACATGCAGGTGTGCCTGCCCACCACCCCGGCGCAGGTGTTCCACATGCTGCGCCGCCAAGCCATCCGTCCCCTGCGCAAGCCCCTAGTGGCGTTGACGCCCAAGAGCCTGCTGCGCCACAAGCTGGCGGTGTCGCAATTGGCGGAGCTTCATGACGGCGGCTTTCAAACCGTGCTGCCAGACCCGGACCAACCGGCGCCGTCCGCTGTCAGCCGTTTGGTGCTGTGCAGCGGCAAGGTGTTCTACGAACTGCTGGAGGCGCGCCGCGCCGCCGATGTGGACAACGTGGCCATCGTGCGCCTGGAGCAGCTCTATCCTTACCCGGAGGGGGATTTGGGCCGCGTCATCGCGCCCTACGGCAACCTCAGGGAGGTGGCCTGGTGCCAGGAGGAGCCCATGAACCAAGGGGCTTGGTATCCCAGCCAGCACCACACCAGACGGGTGCTGCAGCGCCATGATCCCGCCCTGTACCTGAACTACGCCGGGCGCGCGCCCTTCGCCGCCCCGGCGTCCGGATATCTGAAACTGCACAACATCCGGCAGCGGCGTCTGGTCGAAGACGCCCTGTTCGGCGCACTGGAAGGCTGAGCCGTGGACATCAAAGCGCCTACTTTTCCTGAATCCATCACCGAAGGCACGGTGGCCGTTTGGCACAAGGGGGCGGGCGAGCCCATCCGCCGGGATGATCTGCTGGTGGACATAGAGACGGATAAGGTGGTGCTGGAGGTGGTGGCCCCGGAGGACGGCCGCCTGGTGCAGATCCGCAAGCAGGAGGGTGACTTGGTGGAGAGCGAGGAAGTGCTCGCCACCTTTGCAGTGGGTGAAGTGGACGCCGCCCAGGCCGCTGAACCGGCGGCTGCGCCTGTGGCGCCTGTGCGGCCCGCCAGCGCCAGCCCCGCCGCCCGCAAGCTGGCCGATGAAAAGGGCTTGGACATCGCCAAGGTGCAGGGCACCGGCAAGGATGGGCGCATCACCAAGGAGGACGTGGCCCAGTACGTCATCGAGGAGCGCCCCACGCCGCCCCCGGAAAGGACCCCAACCCCCGCGCCGGCGCCGGAACCAGCCCCGGAACCGGAGGCCGGCGCCTATCCGGACCAGGCGGTGGGAGAGCGGGTGGAGCGCCGTGTGCCCATGACCCGTCTGCGCGCCAGCATCGCCAAGCGCTTGGTGGAGGCGCAGCGCAACGCCGCCATGCTGACCACGTTCAACGAGGTGGACATGTCCCCGGTGATGGCGCTGCGCAACAAGTACCGGGAAGAGTTTCAGGCGCGCCACAACGGCACCCGGCTGGGCTTCATGTCCTTCTTCGTGCGCGCCAGCGTGGAGGCGCTGAAGCGCTTCCCGGCGGTGAACGCCTCCATCGATGGGGATGACATCATCTACCACGGCTATTACGACATCGGCGTGGCGGTCAGCACGGACCGGGGCCTAGTGGTGCCGGTGGTGCGCGATGCGGATGCCTTGGGGCTGGCGCAGATAGAGGATCAGATCAACCGCTACGGGCGCAAAGCCCGGGACGGCAAGCTCGCCATCGAGGATATTTCCGGCGGCACCTTCACCATCTCCAACGGCGGCGTGTTCGGCTCCCTTCTCTCCACCCCCATCCTGAACCCGCCGCAGACCGCCATTCTGGGCATGCACAAGATTCAGGAGCGGCCGGTGGTGGCCGCCGGCAAAGTGGTGGTGCGCCCTATGATGTACTTGGCGCTGTCCTACGACCACCGCCTGATCGATGGCCGCGAGGCGGTGCGCTTTCTGGTGGCCGTGAAGCAGCTTCTGGAAGATCCGGCGCGCATTCTTTTGGAGCTTTAAACGGGAACTGCCATGAATGAACGCTACGAAGTCATTGTCATCGGCGCGGGTCCAGCGGGCTACGCGGCGGCCATTCGCGCCGCCCAACTCGGCTTTAGCACGGCGTGCATCGATAAATCCCTTGCTGCGGACGGCGCCCCGGTGCTGGGCGGCACCTGCCTGAATTGGGGCTGCATCCCGTCCAAGGCGCTCTTGGACGCCTCCCACAAATTCATGGAGGCGCAGCAGCATTTCGGCGAAATCGGCTTGGAGGTGGCCGGTCTCAGCGTCGATGTGGCGAAGATGATGGCGCGCAAGAACAAGGTGGTGGCCGGCCTGACCGGCGGCATCGCCGCCCTCTTCAAGGGCAACGGCGTCACCAGCTTGGCGGGTGTCGGCGAACTGCTGCCGGAACGGCGCGTGGCCTTCCGCAGCCACGCAGGCGCAACCGCGACCCTGCAGGCGGACCACGTCATACTGGCCACCGGCTCCGTGCCCATGGAGATTCCCCAGGCCCCCCTGACGCCGGGCCGCATCCTGGACTCCACCGGCGCCCTTGAGTTGAACGCGGCGCCCAAGCGCTTGGGCGTCATCGGCGCTGGCGTCATCGGGCTGGAGTTGGGCAGCGTATGGCGGCGGCTGGGTTCGGAAGTGGTCATTCTGGAAGCCTTGCCGGACTTCCTGCCCATGGCCGATCGGCGCATTGCCCGGGACGCCCTGCGCACATTCAAGGGACAGGGCCTGGACATCCGCCTCGGGGCCAAGGTCACGGGCGCCGCAGTGCTGGAGGACGCCGTGCAGGTGGCCTACCAAGACCAGGATGGGGCGCAGCGGCTTGCCGTCGATCAACTCATCGTCGCGGTGGGCCGGCGCCCCAATGCCGATGGGCTGCTGGCGGAAGGCTGCGGCGTCAAGCTGGATGGGCGCGGCTGCATCGAAGTGGATGCCTATTGCGCCACCGAGGTTCCGGGCGTATATGCCGTGGGAGATTGCGTGCGCGGCGCCATGCTGGCGCACAAGGGCACGGAGGAAGGCGTCATGGCGGCGGAGCGCATCGCCGGCTTTAAGCCGGCGGTGAACTACGACACCGTGCCCAACGTCATCTACACCCATCCGGAAATCGCTTGGGCCGGCCAAACGGAGGAGGCGGCGGCCGAGGCGGGGGCTTCGGTGAAGGTTGGCAGCTTCCCCTTTGCGGCCAGCGGGCGGGCGCTGGCCGCCAATGATGCGCAAGGGCTGGTCAAATTGGTGGTGGATGCCCAGTCCGACCGGGTGCTGGGCATGCATGTGTTCGGCCCGCAGGCGTCCGAACTCATCGCCCAGGGCGTCATCGGCATGGCCTTTGACGCCAGCGCGGAGGATCTGGGCCTGACGATGTTCGCCCATCCCACCCTGTCCGAGGCCGTGCATGAGGCCGCTTTGGGCGCCGAAGGCCGGGCAATTCACATGGTCAACAGGAGCTTGAAGAGCAAAGCATGAACTTGCACGAATACCAGGCCAAGGCGCTATTCGCTGATTACGGCCTGCCGGTGCCGCTGGGGCGGGCGGCGGCCTCGCCGGAGGAGGCCGTGGCGGCCGCGCAGCAGCTTGGCGGGAACCGTTGGGTGGTTAAGGTCCAGACCCATGCAGGGGGGCGCGGCAAGGCAGGCGGGGTGGTCTTGGTGGAGCGTTTGCAGGCTGTGAGGAGCTTTGCCGAGCGCTGGCTGGGCCGTCGCTTGGTGACCGCGCAAACGGACGCCCAAGGCCAGCCGGTTTCCAAGATCTATGTGGAGGCCTGTACGGATATCGACCGGGAGCTCTACTTGGGCGCGCTGGTGGACCGCAACCTGCGGCGCAACCTGTTCATGGCCTCCACTGAGGGCGGCACGGACATCGAGCAGGTGGCGGCGGATACCCCGGACAAGATCCTGCGCACCGTCATCGATCCCTATGTGGGCCCGCAACTGTTTCAGGGCCGGGCGCTGGCCTTCCAATTGGGGCTTAAGGGTGGTCAGATCCGCCAGTTCACGGACCTCTTCATGGGCCTTGCGCGGCTCTTTGCGGAGCGGGACTGCTCCTTGCTGGAGGTCAACCCGCTGGTGGTCAGCAAGGCTGGCGACCTCATCTGCCTGGACGCCAAGCTGAGCATCGACGGCAATGCCCTGTTCCGCCAGCCGGCCTTGGCCGAATTGCGCGACACCGCCCAGGAGGATGAGCGTGAGGTGGAGGCTTCCGCCTTCGGCCTGAACTACGTGGCCTTGGAGGGCGACATTGGCTGCATGGTCAATGGCGCCGGCTTGGCCATGGGCACCATGGACTTGGTGAAGCTGTACGGCGGCGAGCCGGCCAACTTCCTGGATGTGGGCGGCGGCGCCGACACCAAGGCGGTTTCGGAGGCGTTTAAGATCATCCTTGCGGACAGCAGCGTCAAGGCGGTTCTGATCAACATCTTCGGAGGCATCGTGAGCTGCGCCATCATCGCCGAGGGCATTATCGACGCGGTGCGCGAAGCGCGTGTGCAGGTGCCGGTGGTGGTGCGTTTCGAGGGCAACAACGCCAAAAAGGGGGCGCAGATACTGAGCCGCAGCCGCTTCAACATCATCGCCGCGAACTCCTTAGCGGACGCCGCCCGCAAGGCGGTGGCGGCGGCGGGAGGGCGTCCATGAGCATCTTTGTGGATCGCAACACCAGGGTCATTTGCCAAGGCTTCACGGGCGCCCAGGGCACCTTGCACTGCCGGCAGGCGCTGGCCTATGGCACCCACCTAGTGGGCGGCGTCACGCCGGGCAAGGGCGGCGGCACGCATCTTGGGCTGCCGGTGTTCGATACCGTAGTGGAGGCCGTGGAGGCCACGGCGGCGGACGCCACCGTCATCTACGTGCCGGCGCCTTTCTGCAAGGACGCCATTCTCGAAGCCGTGGATGCCGGGGTGCCGCTCATTGTCTGCATTACGGAAGGCGTTCCCGTCCAGGACATGCTGACCATCAAGGCGCGCCTGGACGTTTCCGGCTCCCGCCTCATCGGCCCCAATTGCCCCGGGGTGATCACCCCGGGGGAGTCCAAGCTCGGCATCATGCCCGGTGATATTCACATGCCCGGCAAGGTGGGCATTGTCTCCCGCTCCGGCACCCTTACCTATGAGGCGGTGAAGCAAACCACGGATCGCGGCTTCGGCCAGAGCACCTGCGTTGGCATTGGCGGGGACCCCATTCCGGGCACGCACTTCATCGATGTGCTGTCCCGTTTTGAGCAGGACGCGGACACCGAGGCCATTGTCATGGTGGGCGAGATCGGCGGCTCAGCGGAGGAGGAGGCCGCGGCCTTCATCAAGCTGAACCTTTCCAAACCCGTGGTGGCCTACATCGCTGGGGTCACGGCGCCGCCCGGCAAACGCATGGGACACGCGGGCGCCATCATCGCCGGCGGCAGGGGCACGACGGCGGAGAAGTTCGCGGCGCTGGAGGCGGCTGGCGTCACCACCGTGCGCAGCCTGGTGGGCATTGGCGACGCCTTGGCGGATCTGACCGGCTGGCGCTGAGGCGCATCGGGCGGGGCTTGCAATCCGCCTGCCCGCCCCCATATTGGCGGCTCAAAGCAGCCAAGCCAAGGGAACCATGACCGCACAAGCCGAAACCCTCAACTTCGAGACCGAAGCCCGCCAACTTCTCAACCTGATGATCCACTCCCTATATTCCAATAGGGAGATTTTCCTGCGAGAACTGATCTCCAACGCATCCGACGCGATCGATAAGCTGCGTTTCAAGGCCATCGAGCAGCCGGAACTGGTGGGGGAGGACAACGACTTCGCCATCCGCGTCTCCTTTGACAAGGAGGCCAAGACCATCAGCGTGACCGACAACGGCATCGGCATGTCCCGGCAGGAGGTCATCGATAACCTTGGCACCATCGCCCGCTCCGGCACTGCGGAGTTCCTGGCCCAGCTTAGCGGCGACGACAAAAAGGACGCCCAGCTCATCGGCCAGTTCGGCGTGGGCTTCTACAGCGCCTTCATCGTGGCGGAGCAGGTGGAGGTGCTGAGCTGCGCCGCCGGCTCTGAAGCCGGGGTGCGCTGGACCTCCAGGGGCGAGGACGACTTCACCGTGGAGGACGCGCAAGCCCCCCGGGGCACCAGCGTCATCCTGCACCTGCGCGAGGACGCCTTGGAGTTTGCCGACGCCTTCCGCCTGCGCAGCGTGGTGCGCAAGTACTCCGACCACATCAGCGTGCCGGTGCAGATGGCGCCCCAGGCGCAAGGCGAGGATGCCAGTGGCGCCGATGTCGCCGACGGTGCCGACGGCGAAGACGGGGCGGAGGAGGCACCGGAATGGGAAGCCGTCAACGAGGCCAAGGCCCTGTGGACCCGTTCCCGCGCCGACATCAGCGAGGATGAGTATCGGGAGTTCTACAAACATGTCTCCCACGACTTTGACGACCCCCTGACCTGGAGCCACAACAGGGTGGAGGGCCGCTTGGAGTACACCAGCCTGCTGTACTTGCCCAAGCGCGCCCCCTTTGACCTGTGGAACCGGGACACGCCCAGAGGCCTGAAGCTGTACGTGCAGCGGGTGTTCATCATGGACAACGCGGAGCAGTTCCTGCCCCTGCACCTGCGCTTTGTGAAGGGCGTGGTGGACTGCAGCGACCTGCCGCTGAACATCTCCCGGGAGCTGTTGCAGGAGGATGAGCGGGTGGCCAGCATCCGCAACGCCCTCACCAAACGGGTGCTCACCACCCTGGAGACCTTGGCGAAGAAGCAGCCGGAAGACTATGAGGTCTTTTGGCGGCAGTTCGGCGAGGTGCTGAAGGAAGGCGTCGGCCAAGACTTCGCCAACCGCGAACTGCTGGCCAAGCTGTTGCGCTTCACCTCCACCGAAAGCGCCGGCCCGGACAACGACCAGGCCTTGCCGGACTATGTGGAGCGCATGGTGGAGGGCCAGGAGCGCATCTACTACCTAGTTGCCGACAGCTATGAGAACGCGTGCGGCAACCCGCACCTGGAGGTGTTCCGGGAGCGCGGCATCGAAGTGCTGCTGCTGCATGGCCGCATCGATGAATGGCTGATGAGCAACCTGCGGGAGTTTGACGGCAAGGCGTTTCAGGACGTCACCAGGGCGGGCTTGGTGCTGCCCGGCGAAGAGAAGAAGGACGATGATGCGGCGGACAAGGAAAAGGCCGAGTCCGAGGCGGACGAAGCGGACAGCCCGTTGACGGAGCGCATCAAGCAGGCGTTGGGGGAGCGCGTGGAGAGCGTGCGGCCCTCCACCCGCCTGACGGACTCCCCGGCCTGCCTGGTGCAGGGGGAATTCGCCTTGGGCCGCCAGATGCAGCGCATCATGGAGGCCACCGGCCAGACCTTCACCCCTTCCAAGCCAAGCTTCGAATACAACGCCGACCATCCCCTGCTGAAATGCCTGGAGCAGGAGCCTGATGAAGACCGCTTCGCGGACCTGATCACCATCCTGTTCGATCAGGCCAGCTTGGCTGAAGGGGGCGACCTGACAGACGCCGCCGCTTACATCGGCAAGGTTAACCGGCTGCTGTTGGAGTTGTTGGATAGATAACCGCTATGTGAACAACGGGTTCAGTTAACGTTACAGCGGTTAGATCGATTGATGATGGATTTCAGTCCTGAAGTGCAGAAAGCGTTGGAGAAAGGTCGTGTAGGTGCCTTTGTCCACATTGATCTATTGTTCTTCCAGATACGGGTACACGACGGCGTCCGTACTGTTAAGTGGAACGACTGTAGTTGGAAGGGCATGGGCGGCGCGCTGAAATCTCCTTTTACACAACGGGCGATAGGAACTGGAAACCCATCCTCAAAACCATTATTTGAGGCTGATGTACCTCTTCCTATGAACAGAAAACTAGGGGAAGCGTTGGTACATGGATACTACTTCAATCGTAAACTCAGAATTAATGTCTGTGCCCTGACTGAAGGTGGCGACGTGCTAGGGCGGGTACGTTTCCATGAAGGGACTATAACAAATTGCTCTACAACTGACTCAGTCACTGTCACCCTCCATGTGGAAGATACGACTCTGAAGGGATCTACGGACCCTACTCGCGACCCTGAACAAGATAAGGAAGTAATTTACAACGCTGGTGTAAGAAAAAGACTCAAGCAAAATCTGTTTGGTATACTGGTATCTGAAGCCAAAGGGGATCTGGTAGGCGCGGTTTCTAGCTTCTTGCCGTTTGCTTTCCTTGGCAACTTACTGTCATCCAGCGCTGGTCGATTGTACAGATTGTTCATCCAACGATGGGGAGCAAGAAAGAAATTCTATACCGTTGATGCAGGTGATCCGTCCTTGCGTGTTTCCTATCTTAGAGGCGTGTTTAAGGTGCGTCTGCGTAGAAGGTGGATCAGAGCCGATACAAAAAAGGATGCTGTGACTCAGTTTCACGACTACGTCAGGAAGATCGTTTGGCGTATACCGAGGGGTTTTATCCGTGTACCACTTATGGTAGACGGCAAATTCGCGCACTTTATCAACTTGGACCATTATCGTATGGAAGACGACCCACAAAAGTGGGCTGATACAGACCCTGTGAGAAATTGGGGCAAGGACGGCGAATCGGAAAGAAATTACCAGGCCGCCTTCAACTAACGAGTGTAAGGCTCCAATTAGGGTCAAAGCGCACCGATGGTTCTAAATGGGCGAGGACTTTAGGTGGTGGTTGGGCTATCTATAGCGATTCTGGAGATCATCTAGACTTTCGGCGAACTGGTTTCGAATCATGCGAGGTATGTCCCAAGGTGAGTCGCAGTCTTTCCGAAGAAACGACAGAAATGATGGCGCACTCATTGAGGTACCCAACCCAGCCTATTCGCCAAGTTCGATTGTAGAGGTTCAAACGAGGTGGATCGACTCGTCGTTTGTTTGAAGGCATGTTCGTTCGATTTTGTGTGTGACGACGCTACGCTTGTAAAGTGGAATTCTTGACGACAATCGAGTCCATTGGCGAACTAAAGGCGAGCGTGTCCCCAATTCCCGCATTTGTGCGTCGATCGTGCACTCTCCGATCTGTGGAAGGAAAACTCGGTAACAACTGCTTCCACCAGGCCACAGAGCCGAGGGATGGGCATCACACGGAGTTCACCAATTCCACAATGCGGTGCTGCAACCGTTCCCGACGTGCTTCGTAAAACGCCGAAAATCCGCCTATGTCCTTTGGAACTTTTCCGAGAAGATACCGTTCGCAGTAATGGCTGCGTTGCACGGGATCTGGATATCGGTTCTTTATCCACTCTGCGGGAAGCTGATCTTGTTTCTCACGATTTATGGCGCCGTCAAGAAGCTGCAGGTTTCCGATTCGGTTGGCGCGGTCTGCGAGTTCTTCAAACCGTTCCTCGTCAATTCCTGCGCTGCGCAAGCGTGTAGGAGTAAAGCGGCTCTTCGGGAAGACGTGATCAATATGAAAGACATGATGTCGGCAATCTATGAACGGTGAGAGCAAAGCCAACAGCGCGAAGATGCGCCGATCATTCAGTCCCATGTCGGCGAGATCTTCGATTTCTTCATCGGAGAACTCCAAACTCTTTCCACGTTGAGACATGGTGCGCCGCAGGTCCGCTGCTGGAAAACCCCGGTTGCTCGCTCTACGAAGCACTTCCCGGAGTGCAGTGAGCAAAGTGTCGAGACCGCTACCCCAGATGCCGGACGCCTTCAGGATAGATCGGATCAGCCATCCTCGAATAGCCTCGCGATCATTCTCGTATCGTGAGTGGGAGTCGAAGTCCCTTGGCGCGTCGATTCGGTAGAGGTAGTACGCGATAGGCAAGAGGGCGCTTACAGCACGGATACTCTTGGCGTCGAACCCGAAATCGGTTGCCAATTGAACGGTCTTGACCAATGCTTTGCGGATTTTCTGCCAGTTTTTTTCCAGTTCCGCCATGTTGGCTTGTGTGAAATTGCGAACCTGCAAGCCCACACTTGAAATGTCGGTCAGCATCAATCCGGCCTTAAGCACAAAGTCCTTCGTCACCAGCCCCGGACCGACCTGGTTCAACTCGTCGACAAGCTGATGCACTTCCTTCCGAGCGTCCCGATCCTTCCACTGCGAAGTGGCGATGCTGAGCAGAAGGTCGGAATAAGACAGTGTAGTCCCGCCGCTGTTTCGGCGAATGAAAATTCTCAAGACATGCTCAATGTCCTGGTTGCCTTCCTCGTAGTAGGAAATCGTTTGCCCGGTGTGGATTTTTCTGTACAAGCGATCGAGTACGTGGTAGGCACTACTTCGCTGCTGCTTCTCGAGGTCTTTGTCCAAGAGCCAGTCATGCATATCCGGGCCAGACGACATGTTAAGGATGTCCGGGACTTTGAACAGAAGTCGATCTTGGTGGTGGCCGATTTTGTTTTCCTTGACGAACTCAAAGTAATAGAGATTTCCCTCTTCGTCACGGTCGGCCTCGGCTAACAGATCCAAGGTAAGGACTTTTCGGGGGAACGCGTCGGGACTGCTCCACCACTTGTAGGGACGCTTGACGGCCATGGACCCCCGCAGACCGATGTTAAACGCCGTCAGCCGCTGTTGGCCATCCAATACAGCTATCGTTTGCCGATTAGGCAACTCGCCTAGGTCGGGGCAATGTGGATTGTCACGCTGGTGATACTCCCTAACGAACCCATAGTAGCGGTAGTCTGCGGAGTTTTCTGGTTCGATGCGCCAGAACAGAAAATCCCCGAATGGATATCCCTGCATGACGCTGTCGAACAGCATGCAGATTTGATCTGGGTTCCACACAAATTCTCGTTGGATGGCCGGGAGCACATATTCGTTCGCTGCGATTCTGTCCAGAACGTCCTTGATGGTTCCGCCCGGCTTATACATCCTGCTTCCTTTTGTTCGCGAGGGGTGGCAGGGGACGCAGTATACCTCGCGCAGTGGGCGGCGACTGGGGTATGACTTTGACGTCGGACCACCGGAGTGCCGCGTGATAGCTCTCTCGCCTTACCTGAGTTAGACAGTTCCTACATACAATAGTCTACATGCCTCTAAACCTGCCTCAGCCTGAGCGGGACGGGCACGTGGGTGACGGCGGCCTCGACCAGACGGG
>CAYGBY010000040.1:0-20371 GCA_964348115.1 uncultured Pseudomonadales bacterium | reverse complement strand
GGCCTTGATGCTCCCGCATCCATTCAGGACATGCGAAAAGACGGTGGCGACCCAATTCAGTCACGGCCCCTGGCGGCCAAGCCACTAGCGATCCGCCACCGCCACCGCCGCCGGCCCAAAGGCCGGCGGCGGATGGTCCCTCCCAAGGGTGCACAAGGAATCTTTCTAACAGACAAGCCGGCATACTGGATTGGGCCGGGATTCCCAAGGCGCTACAATGCCGAAGGAATGCTCGACCTTTGTGAAGATCTTTTTCTTTCTGAGCGGCAAGCCGATGCCCGAAATCCCGAATCCCCACGCGCTGGCGTCGATGCTGCTGATGGTCATCGCACTCATCTTGTTCAGCCGCGACCGCCTGAGCCTGGAGATTTCCAGCATTGGGCTCATCTGCATCCTGACGGTTGGCTTCTCCCTATTCCCCTATGGGGACCTCAAGCCCACTGATTTCTTCTTTGGCTTCGGCCACGAAGCCCTGATCGCCGTCTGCGCCCTAATGGTAATGGGGCAGGGGTTGGTGCAGACGGCCGCGCTGGAGCCGGTGGGCAGGCTTTTGGGGCGCTTCTGGCTAAAGCTGCCAGTTCTCTCCTTCGTGCTTGCCTTGGCGCTCGGAGCGGTGCTGTCCGCTTTCGTCAACAACACCCCCATCGTGGTGCTGCTGCTGCCCATACTGGTCAGCGCCTGCCTGCGCGCCAAGACTTCCCCCGCGGGCATCCTTATGCCCATGGGCTTCGCCAGCATCATAGGGGGGATGGGCACCACCATCGGCACTTCCACCAACCTGCTGGTGGTCAGTGTGGCGGAGGACATGGGGCTCGCCCGATTCGGCATGTTCGATTTCGTTTACCCCGCGGCCATCGGCGGCGCCGTGGCCTTCGCCTATTTGTGGCTGGTGGCGCCAAGGCTCCTGCCGCCCCGGGACATCGAGCTCAGCGACGCTTCACCGCGCCTATTCGATGGCCGCCTGCAGCTCGCGGATGACTCGCCGGCCATCGGCAAAACCCTTTCCCAAGTGGTGGCCATGTGCGACGGCAAGATGAAGGTGACCCGCATCCGCCGCGGAGAGGCATTGGTGATGCCCCTGCCCGATGTGGTGTTGCGGGCGGGCGACCGGCTGCGGGTGCGTGACCGGCCGCAGAACCTGAAGGAGTATGAGGACGTCTTGAAGGCCACCCTGCACGGCCTGGATTTGCAGGACAGCGCCGCCAGCCTGCTGCCGGACCAGGATCAGAGCTTGGCGGAAGTGGCGGTGGTGGCCGGCTCCCGGCTGGACCGCACCAACCTGCGCTCAGTGCGCTTCCTGGACCAGTTCCAGCTTGTGGTGCTGGCCCTGCACCGCGCCGGCAGGGAAATCCTGCGTTTCGACGACAACATCGATCACGCCATCCTGCGTCCTGGGGACATCCTGCTGGTGCAGGGCGCCAGGGAGCAAATCGCCCGCTTGAAGAAGAGCGCCGAGTTTCTGGTGCTGGACGCCACGGTGGACCTGCCCGAGTCCCGCAAGGCGCCGACGGCATTGGCCATCTTCGTCCTGGTCATCGCCACGGCCGCCGTCGGCATCTTGCCCATCGCCATCAGCGCCGTCGCCGGCGCCTGCCTGCTGTTGCTGACCCGCTGCCTAAGCGTCGGGCGCGCCATCCGCGCAATCAACTCGTCGGTGTTCTTCGTGGTGGTGGCGAGCCTCGCCTTAGGCCGCGCGCTAGTGGAGACCGGCGCCACCCAATACCTGACGGACCTGTTTCTGTACGCCACCCTGGGCGCGGACAACCTGATCATCCTAGGCACCCTGATGCTGCTGCTGGCGCTGCTGACCAACGTGGTGTCCAACAACGCCGCCGCCGTGGTGGGCACCCCCATCGCCGTCAGCATAGCCGGGAACTTAGGCCTGCCGCCGGAACCCTTCGTGCTGGCCGTGCTGTTCGGCGCCAACATGAGCTTCGCCACCCCCATGGCCTACCAGACCAACCTGCTGGTGATGAGCGCCGGCAACTACCGGTTCCGCGAATTCGTGAAGGTGGGCACCCCTTTGACCGTGCTCATGCTGATCACCCTGACCTGGGTGCTTGGGGAGATCTATTTCTGAGCGTCTGGCGCAAGCCCAACGCTTCAGTCCCGAAGTCCAATGCAACGGGACATTTTTCAACAAAACTTCCATACCGGGCATGCCGATGTAGAAGGCAATCGGCAACCTCGTCAACAAGGACAAGTGACGCGCCCTCATGAGTTGGCTCACCAAATCTCGTTTGTTTTGGGATGAAGTGCAGTTACACGGAGAGGACGATTATCTGAAACGTGGTGGTGAAGTCGTCACGAACACTACCGCCGGGGAGGCTGCTTTCTGAACGGTGTACGGCGTCGAGAGTGCGCTGGTCAGCCTAACCCCGTCCGCTTGGTGCTACTCCCCGCCCTCGCCGAGCAGCCTGAAAGGCAGCTCGCGCTCCCACACAGCACCCTCACCACGCCGTCGAACCCCTTGCACACCCTTACCGCAGCGCCACACAGCCGGTAGTCTCGCCGTGTCCCGTCACCTGATAGGCGCATCCTTCGATAGCTGATCGACAGGTTCCACGTCAGCTTTGGTACGTGCTGGCCACACGGCATGCCCAGCCACCCAATGTGGGAAATCCCACAATGATCCATCAGAAGTAAAGCGATAATCCCGCGCTGAAACTACACGGGATACAACGCCCAAATCGTATTGACCAAACACGGCCCGAACAATCACACCCATACAGCGCGCTTGGGAAAACGTCATCCGAACCGAACGTGGGCGTTCCGCAGCCGCAACGTAGGCGCGATCATGCTAACTGGAAGCAGTCCCGACTGTCCTTTCCGTCCGCAGCCCGGATGCCCATCAATTACCGTCCGATCCGTACCGATCGCGTCGACCTCCCTCAGCATCGTCGGGGCCTCACCGAAAAGCGTGACTGGTCCTTGACAGTCCTTCACTTCGCCGTCTCGGATACGCCACGCCCATGCCCGAATCCTTACATTCCCTCCCGGAACCTCCCCTTCTTGAGGGCAGGCCACGTACAGAGCGTCACCACTATGCGACAGTATGTCTTCCCGAGCGGCATTGCCGCCGTGTATCTCCGTCGTGCGCATCCTGCACAACGGGGCATGGCGATAAGATGTCGTGCGTGCGTTCCCTGTCGCCGCCACCGAGTCAGTAGACGCCGTTTCTCGGGAGTGAAGCAAACCCGTCCAGTAACCGCCGCGAACTAGCGGGGCACCAGTACACCTGACCCCCTCATCATCAAAAGGGACTGCTCCGCGCACGAGCGAATCTTCCACATGGTCCGTTATGTTCAACTCGCCCGGGCCAACCCGCACACGGCCGCCTGGGACTATCTGACGTCGAACGTCCAGTGGCAGCCGATCCGCTTCCGACAAATGGCCGATAGCTTCATGAACAAGGAAACCAGCCACCTGAGGATCCAGCACCACTGACCCCACGTAGTCTTTCGATTCATCCCGCTGATCGAACCGAAGCAACTCATCCAGATCAGAGACCGCTCCCAGCAATGCCTCACCCATGCCAAGCCAGTCGCACGTTGATCCCACCGACACGCCAACAGGCCACCGCTCGCCCCACGGACTCTTGACCATACCCGTCGCAGTCAGGTGCAGATCGTGAACGTTGCGCAGCAAACAAGAGCCACCACCGCGGAGTACGGCTCGCCACCCAATCCTGCACCAAAGCCCCAGTTCGCCCAGCACCAGACCCTTGTGGGTGAACCGCTACTCCTGGTGTACTCCAGCGAAGGAATTCCGAGTCGGCGGCGTCATTTCCGTGGGTGGGGGATAGGCGATTTGTCCGTCGAGTGCATCCTCCCCAAACGGTGGAAGATTCGCTGCATTTCGATCCGTGCAACTCAGATCCTTTGTCGCCGCCGACAGCAGATCTGTCCATGAGAACGCTCCTTCTCCGACCGCGAACCCGACGCCGTGCCCATCACCAACCCTGAGTCCGCAACCGAACTCTTCCATATCGCCCACTTCCACATCACTCGCGGAAAGTCGCACATTCCCAGCCAGCCGATACCGCGCCGTGCGCAATGACTCCAACCGCGCATCCGCAAGCATGTCCAAATGCGCGAGACATTCCTGCCCGCGGGCCGCGAACGCCTCAAGGCTTTCGATCGACCCCCCCCGCCTCGGTTTCGGAGACACGATCACCGGCACATTAGATGCCATGTGCCGCCTCTCGTCAGCCATGGCAGCCCGGCCCAGCTTCCAGCCGCATCCCACCAAACCGGCCGCCCCGTCGCCTAGATACCAGGCACCTATTCACTTAGCCGCCCAAACGGGCCCTGACAAAGCAATCGCGCCGCAACCCCAGCCAGCGAATACCCCCATGGCGCTAATTCTTGACAACCAGCACCGCACGGAGCATATTGGAACTGTCCAGTCGCCTTCGGAAAGCTCAACGAAGACGGGACAACGGGGAAGTCGGATTCTCCAACAAGAGGTTTCTTCACCACAAAACACAACCATGGGCCAAGGAAAGCCGCAACCACGATCCTCTGGCAGCCCGCAGGATGAGGTGCCGCGTCTTGGCCTGCTCTTGGCTACGTTGATGTCAGAGAGGGGGCTGGACCGCAACGAAACCGCACACCTCTGCAATGTCCAACCCCAAACGATCAAGAATGCGCTGGACGACAAATCCGTCAACGCACGTTTAGTTCTACGACTTATCGAAGTCTTTGAGCTTCGTGACCGGCCGGAGGTTCTTCGGAACGCCCTCATCTCCCACCTGGCACTCCAGCTCGGCGCCAATTGGCTGGAAGTTCTCCGACGCGCCCAGCTCGTCCCGCAATCTGCTCTGCAACGCGATTTCCCTTCTCCGCTCGAACCGAACGATGTAGAGCTGAGTGACACTTTGTCAACAGTGATGAAAACGTACCATAGACAATCGAGCTGCTCTCGCGCAGCTATGCGACGTGTCTTCGCGGACTGTTCGCGAATGTCTGCGCGGAAAGAACATCTCGGCTCAACTCATCCGCGGGTTATCCGCTCTCTTGCTCGAGGACAGCGCATTGCTTCGACGAGTCCTACAATCGTACATGGCGCAACAATTTGGAACCGCGTCCATCACCTTGATGACCGCCGCCCGTCTCCTCAGAATTTGATCCCATCGCCGCCATGTCGAGAGACCGACACTACTAGCCGTCGTCTTCACGCTTCCCTGCGGTCAACTGTAATGGCGCGATAGATGAACGACCTGTCCCCCTTGTACAGCAACGAAGACATCCTCTCGTCACGACGGAATCCGCGGGTCACCGAGTACGGTTTATCCCAAACGAAATTCCGATGGATCACGACCGCACCGGGTTGCAGTGCATGATGTAGTGCTGCAAACAACCGGTCCCATTCCGAAACGGGCAAGAAATCCCCGACATTGGAGATGTCGGCACCGGCAAGGAAACCTTCGCTCATGCCCTCAACCGCGTCCGCCAAATCGGACCTGACTAGGCTCACTTCCGACACCGCCCCCCGCAACGCGCTATGGGATGACGCTTGGAAGTATCCGGGCAATGCGTTTCTCGGGTACGTTCCCAAGACCGCATGCGCAAGATAGGGATTTCCTTGCGTGGGCAGTTCCGTCAATAGAGCCTCAAACCGCCTTACGAAGTGACGCTCCATTTCTGCTCCGACGGCCGGGTCCGGGCCGGTACCCGACGGGAAGAGTCGTGCTGCTCGACTCTGACGCTTTGCCGCAATGAACGTCGCAGCTTCCAACAAGAAGGAGCGGTCAACTGCCGCGCCTGATTCGATCCAATTCCAAAGCTGCCAATACATGTCAGGGCGATTCGACCGAAGCTCAGTCCCAACGCCTTCCATGCCGCCTGCGTCGGCCAATTCGATGCCATCGGGAATCTCGGAAATCCAAGAATCGAAGGAGCAGCCTATGCCTCCCGCGGTTTCCCGTACTCGACGATAAAGATGTAGACGACGCTTACGGGACCTCGATACCCACATCTCCAAGAACTCGCTTGGATCAAGCAATCGAAGACCCGCCAACTTCAATCTGACGACATCTAACTGAGCCGGGTTTATGTCCACGGCCACTACATGCTCCGCACCGGCTCCCAGCAATCCAAGAACAGTGCAGCCACCCGACGCAATGCAAAGCAGCGGACCCGCCTGCACTACATCTCCAATAGCCCGGGCTGACGACCTAGAGTCCTCCTCGGTTTGGACCCACATAGGCCCGGCATACGCCATTCGATCTGCAAGATCTCTAGTCTCCACGAATCGGATCTACAGGCGTCGATACACAACCGGACACCGACGAACCTCGCCACCCTTCCAGAAGATTGCGTTGGCATCACCGTCTGCGCTTACCACCACTGCGAACAGCCCTTCTTTGGCCGCAACCCACTCCGCAGCACTTCCGTGACGGGTACCACGTGCAATCAACCACTCGCGTGTCTCGGACTCGTACATCTTGTTTTTGTCTATCGGCTTCTTCCTCGCAATCTTAGCCCCGTACCTCACAATATCGAGGTTCGGCGCGACCACGGTCGCTCCGTCCACCGACGCAATCTCCGACATCAATTGCGCAAGCTCACGGAATCGATATGGTGCCTTGGGGCTAAAACTGTTCCCACCATCTCCCCCAACCAGTTCATAAACCTGACCGCCGATACGAACTTCGACCTTAGTCCCACCATTGAGATATTCGTGTTGCGAATCCTTCGAACCATAAAAGAGCAAAGTACCTCCCCGGCCCGACGCCGCCAGACGCCCAATCACCAACTCAAGAAGATATATCTGCGCCTGTACGCTCTCGGATTCTGCGCTAAACAGCCGCTTAGCCAGCTCCCAGAGTTCAACCGGCTCCGCGCTATCGGCCTCGGGGTATTTACCGGTGAACTTACCTCTCTGTCGGATAGAGAACCTCCCAGGCCGCTCGAAATGCACCGTCAACACATCCGGGTATTGGCTGATGTCTAGTCTTTCTCTGACCTTTTTTGCGCAAGAGACAACGTGCCCTCTGATGTCTACAAAACCCCACGCAAGTAGCTGGAGATCATCTTGGTCATGTTGGCTTGGTTCCACTAGAAGAAACACGGTCTCCGACTCACAGATGGCGGCCGCCTTCAGCAGATCGGTGCGTGGCCGTCTCGATTTCAAGTCATGCAACTTCTGCGGCTTGTCAAACTTCAGAATATTCAGCCGTTTAGCCGCCAGCGACTCACTACCCAACCACATTGCCGCCAACTTAGGATACCGCCCTTCCTCAGTTTCAAGACTGGCGTGGTAGAGCACTTGCAACAGCAAATTGAGCTCTTCCACCGTTGGCCGTTCCTGTGCTCCAACAAGCCGCAACATATCGCGGCACCATTCCTGGTCGAACTTAATCCATTCCTTATTCCCACCGCTTTCCGCATCACCCATTGCCGCACTCCCGCCCAGTCAGGCGCTCCACGTTGCCGGTGTCGCCGTCTACTCGCATCTCCTCTCCATCTCCAATGGCATCGCAAAACCCAAGGAGTCCGACAACCGCCGGTATTCCGTACTCGCGCGCCACGATTGCCGCGTGTGAGAGCCGGCTACCGTTCTCGACAACAACTGCCGCGACCCGACCAAAAAGGATGGTCCAAGCAGGATTGGTATTCGAGGCTACAAGCACATCGCCGCGCCTTACCTTCGCAAAATCCTCTACACCGCGCACCACCCGGGCTGGTCCCGTTGCGCTTCCCCGGCTTGCGCCCAGCCCTGTGAACGAGCGCTGCCTAGGGCTGCATATCTCGCCTAGGAATCCAGCCGGCAGCCAACTGCGTTGCCGCTTCCATTCGATGGCTTCGCGACGAGCCTGCACATTGGGAAGTTCTTCACCCAACACTAGCCCTCTCCGCAACTCGGCGGGGGTCAGCAAATCGACTGTCTCGTCCTGCTTAAGCATTCCTCGTGCCTGAAGGCGCTGAGTACACTCGTTAATAGCGTCCCGCAAGATCGGTAACGGGAGATTCGCCAGCGACTTCGAGTCCTCCCGCACGACTCTCAGTTCACGCAGCCTGTCAATACACCTGTCCGCCGCCTCGCGTTGATCATCATCAACCCGTTCTAGGATTCTCTGCCGCTGCCTTCTGGCGCGCTCCTTCCCCACTGCCGCGAGGTCGCCGCTGCGACTCACCCCTTCTTTAGACCTAGCGCCCGTCTCTACGTATGCGATCAAATCATCCTTGGCACTGTGAGCTATCGTCCCATTGATCTCCATATGCCCAAACTGGTTGATGAACTGGTCGAATTCGGCCATCCACTCCAACCGGCCTGCCGCAGACGCGGACTTACGCTTTAGCTCTTCCAACGCGATGTTCATCCGTGCCGTCTCGTGCTCGACGCCGGCACACAGATCGTCAAGCATCCTCTCCGACAGTCCCTCCAAGCCCGCAAGTCGAGCTAACTCCTTGGTACACGATCTCTCGCCATCGATCCACTCGAACGTCCCGAGAAGCCGTATCGACGTCATGTGGCCATGCAATCTGCCCGTTTCCTGCACAATCTCCACCAATGAGGCGACATCGGTGGTGCGCAACTCTCCTATTTGCTCCTTTAGCGACTCCACCAGCGACCGCCAAGTCGGAAGCTCTTCTTCCACTGCCGGTCTTCTTTGGCGCTTGGGGCGAAGTTGCAGTTCGGCCCCCGGGTCCACGGCGACAGGCACTTCGTGAAACCGGATCACCGCCGCATCAATCGATGGTGCCCCTTCGCCTTCGTCCAACATCGACAGGCTAGCTTGCCAGATATCCCGGGTGAAGAGACCATAATCCAACGGCGTTACTGTCGCCGGGCAGTACTCATCCCACAAGTCGAAGTATCGACGCTGCAACTTTGTCCATCCACTTGCAGGGCGGCCGGGCAGGATCCACGGCGGGGGCTCTTCACGGGACGCAGCGCACCTCGGCTGTGTCGTGATTGGGCGCGCCTGCAGTATGTGGAGCCTGCCTTGGGCTACCGCCCACTCTATATCCTGGGGCACACCGAAGTGTTGCTCGATCCTCCTGACGATGCCGGTCAGCTCTCGCCAAACGGATTGCGGTGGCGAAGACTGGCCTAAGTGGTCGACCCGAAGCTCGCCGCCGTCCGAATCCAACCAGCACCGGCCTGCGATTCGCTCGCCCCCCACAAGCTCCTCGCCGAGCCCGTCAACCCACTCCGCAAACAGGACACCCGACGACTCTGTCGCCGGATCGCTTGAGAACACGACACCCGCAAACTCCGCATCCACCATCCTCTGCACGACCACCGCCATCCGATTCGCTCGCACACCACTCGACGGCAGCCCAGTCCTCCTAGCCGTATAGGCTGATGCGTGACTCGTGTAGGCCGACTCCCAACATTCATGAACCGCCTTCAGCAGGTCTTCCGCCGAACCAACGTTCAACACGCTGTGAAACTGCCCGGCGAAAGATGCGTCGACCGAGTCCTCCAGCAACGCCGACGATCTCACCGCCGCCCTTGATCCCCCGATGTTCCTGTCCCACGCCTTTCGTAGTTCGAGTGCAAGTTGCGGGGTTATCGTGCTACGATTACTTTCCGGTTCTTCCTGCTTCCCGAACTCTCCTTGCGCTTCAGCCGCAACGGCGAACCCACCGGGCACCGGCAGGCCCAATGACAACAGTTCCGCCAGAGCATTGGCTTTGCCCCCGAAACGAGAGACGCCGTTAGCTTCGGCGAGCGGAACTATTAGCGACACGGTTCCCAACGCCTCAACCACTCATCCAGCAGAGCGGCGAGATGAATATCCTTCCTCGTGAAAACTCGATCCGCAGGACCGGCCCACCGTACCGATAGGAAAGTTCCTTCTGACCGGAACGGTCGTGCGTTCCTGTCAGCGGCGTTTCCGAGGGATACCAAGTCCGACTTCGGGTGCAGCGCTGCCATCATCAGCCCTCTCTGCAACAACCATTCGCGTTTCTCCTGGACAGCATCGTCAATCGAAGGCGGTCCTCCATCTATCAGCGCCGTCAGCGTGTCGAGCCTACTGGACTTCACGCCCTTGAACGGGACACACCTTTGGAAGAGGGCCGCTAGCGACCCTATCGCTATCTGTAGACCGTCCTCTTCGAACCAAGATCGTGCGTCGGCTACGAGGAACCGATTTCTCCTTAACGAGTCTACAGCGTATCCGCACCACGGCTGCCCACCGTTTCCCTGTTCCAACTCTCGGATCAGCGCATCGAATCGTTTCCTCGCATCCTCGCGCAGGGCAGCATTAGGCCAAGCTTCCAAGACACCACCCCGCACTAGCTCCGTACCCACGCCGTTACCGGTAGCCCGCTAGTGCTGATTGCAACTGCTCGCTATGCCGGCCATAGTGATTGACCATCTCCTCTAGATGATCCAATAAGGTCTTCATTCGCCGTGTTCGATACGCCTTTGTGAACGCTTCCCGAGGCGCTGTGCGCAAAGTTGACGACATGAATCGACGCAGGTGACAAAGCACCGCTGCGCTCTCAGAGATCGTCGCGCCGCTCTTGACCTCGATCATCCAACGGTCCCCATCGTAGTGCGCGAAAGACGGTGCCTCGGCTTCTCCTAATACGCTCAACGCTCTGTAGCCAGCAACCACCTCACTATGCACAAGGTGATCGACAACCTGCGCCACATCCCATCGCCCCCCGTGCCGCCCGGGGTTCCATACTTGAGCCAACGCACTTAGCCGCTCCTCGATCTCCAGCGTTTCACGGTCATAGCAGTCGAGCAACAAACGCCTAGTTACCGCGATGTCGTCCTCATGTCCAAACATCGCCAGTACATCGGACAGCCAAGCCACAAGCTTTCTCCCATCCGGGCCGAGATCGCCCGACTCCGACCTAAGTTTGGCGCCTAGATAAGTCGCCCGGTCCAACGATCTCGCTCTCTCGCCGCGAAATGAAAGCGGCGGCGTGCCGAACCCGTGACGCTCAACGTCTTTCGCTTCCGCCACCTCGAAGAACAACGCCAAATGGACATATACATGGAACGCGAACAACGCCCGGTCTGTGGACCAGTTCGCCGAGTTCCACGACAAATGCCGATTCCAAGGTGCTCGAATTAACCTCGCCTCCTGGCTGTCGAACCCGTCTTTGAACACAGGCCTCGTCAGGACAAGATCTGACAGCTTTTTGTGTGCCGCCTCGTGCAGAAGCGCCTCAGCCGTGTGCCACGGCGTCCTCAACGGACTCGGCGACAGGAATATCGTAGAGGGTATTGCATGTGTACTTACGTTCTGACAGACGTCCGAACGCGTCGCCTTGTTCCACTGCGATCGGTCACTTGCGTCAAGGACCGCCACTAACCGAACATGGCTGATCACCGATGACCAAAGTTCAGGTACCACCTGTGAGAGGATCGCCTCACCCTGTTTCAGTTGCTCTAGAATCTCCGGCGATGGCTCCCTAAGGACGACCCTTCCTGAGGAAACGCTGTCGGCGATCTCCCGGTCGAACAGCGCCTCGAAATAGCTGTCCATCGCGCCGGGAGTTCCGTTCGGATCCCAGACGTCCAAGCCCATGCGATCCCTGTCTGCGGAGCAAATAGGACTCGACGAGATCAGCGTCGCCGGACCCGCCACACTCATTTGGTTCTCAGCCACCGCCAAAAACACTGCGCGATCCTCATCGTCAACGTTTCGTCGCCCTTCCTTGATATCCGCAAGCCTGTTGTTGATGGCCCTCCGGATCACTGGCCCTGCTAGAGCATCCGATCCGTCGCACGAGCGACCAGATATGGCATCTTGCGCTTTGGCCGCACTCGCCTCGTGTTTGGCTACAACTTCTATACCCCGGGAATAGTAGATTTCCGCACGGCGTCGGATATCCCAGCTATCCCCGAACACGGGATGGGAAACAAGCTCAGTCTCGACAGTCGCACACATTGCCATGCATCCTATCAACCAACCCAGTGCGCGACACTGGCGACCTCGCTACATCGCGGGGCCGCCACCTCGTCCACATTAGCCCCAGACCGCTTGGCCCATCTAGATGTCCGAGTCGCCTTCCTCCGGCTCCACAGTTGCTGGCGCCATGTGATGGTGCAACCCTAGACGCGCATTGCCAACCAGCTTCAACGGATCCACATCGGGCGCATTCATTACACCGTCACCGGCATCTGACTCAGCGTTGCTTGTCGCCGGTGCCATGTGGTGGTGTAATGCCAGTCGTGCGTTGCCGACCAGTTTCAGCGGGTCGATATCTTCATCTACAGGTACATGCATTATCATCTGAAAACTCCTTTTTTGAGTCCGTTTACCATAGCGTTTCAAATTGCTTTGTCAACCTCCCCTCCCCCGCCCGCCTACAGCAAAAGGGACATTACGGCTTTGGGCTAACACCATATAGTTCCCTATTCAAGTTCCCTACGGCCGATCAGGCGCCGACCTTATGTCTATCAGGCGGCGTGGCCTGCCCCTCCCCAGTGCGGGCCAGGCGCCTTCCCCGGCAATTAGGCCGCCGCCCGCACCAAGTTGTTCAGCACGTACTGCAGGATGCCGCCGCTGCGGAAGTAAGCTATCTCGTTTTCCGTATCCAAGCGGCTTTGCACACTGTGCCGCTGTTGGCTGCCGTCGGGGCGGCGGATGATCAGATCCAGGGGTTGGCGGGGGCGGATGCTGGTTTCCCCTTGGGGAAGGCGGATATCCAGCCATTCCTTGCCGGTCAGGGCCAGGGTTTGGCGGGTTTCGCCGTTTTGGAAAACGACCGGGAGCACACCCATGCCGATGAGGTTAGAGCGGTGGATGCGCTCGAAGCTCTCAACAATGACCGCCTTCACGCCCAGCAGGCGGGTGCCCTTGGCGGCCCAATCGCGGCTGGAGCCGGTGCCGTACTCCTTGCCGGCAACCACGACTAGCGGGGTGCCCTCGCCTTGGTAGCGCACCGCGGCATCGTAGATGCTCAAGCGTTCGCCACTGGGAAGGTGGATGCTGTAGCCGCCTTCCAAGTCCGGCGTCATTTCGTTGCGAATGCGGATGTTGGCGAAGGCGCCACGCATCATCACCTCATGGTTGCCCCTGCGGCTGCCGTAGGAGTTGAAGTCCGCCACATCCACGCCCTGCTGCTGCAGGTACTGCCCGGCTGGACTGTCGGGCTGGATGGCGCCAGCCGGGGAGATGTGGTCCGTGGTGACGGAATCCCCCAGCAGGGCAAGCACACGGGCGCCAATGACCTCCACGCTCTGCGCCAAGTCTCCGCCCACGCTGAAGAACGGGGGCTGTTTGATGTAGGTGGAGTCCATCCAGCCATAGGCGCCGCCGCCGTCCACTTCGATGGCCCGCCAAGCCGCCGGGCCGGTGAACACGTCCGCATATTGGCGTTCGAACATGTCTGCGGAAACCTTGGCTACAGCTTCGGCCACTTCCGCGTTGCTTGGCCAGATGTCCCGCAGATGGACCGGCTGGCCGTCATCGCCTTGGCCGATGGGGTCTTGGGACAGATCGATGCGGGTGGTGCCGGCCAGGGCGTAGGCCACCACCAGGGGCGGCGAGGCCAGCCAGTTGGCGCGCACCTCCTGGTGCACACGGCCTTCGAAGTTGCGGTTGCCGGAGAGGACGGAGGACACCACCAAGTCCCCATCGGCAATGGCCTTGGAGACGGCCTTCGGCAGCGGGCCGGAATTGCCGATGCAGGTGGTGCAGCCATAGCCCACCAGATTGAAGCCCAACCCATCCAACGCCCGGTCCAGACCGGTTTTCGCCAAGTACTCCGTCACCACCTTGGAGCCCGGCGCAAGGGAGGTCTTCACCCAAGGCGGCACGGTCAGGCCGCGGGCCAGCGCCTTGTGCGCCAACAGGCCGGCGGCCAGCATCACAGCGGGATTGGAGGTGTTGGTGCAGGAGGTGATGGCGGCGATGACCACCGCGCCCTGGCCAATTTGCGCATCCGTGCCGGCGATGGATGCCTTAACTTCCTTCGCGCCCGACCTGCCCTGCAATTCCAGCATCGCGTCGAAGGCGGCACCCATGTCCGCCATCGCCACCCGGTCCTGGGGTCGTTTGGGGCCGGCCAGACTGGGGGTGACCGTGGCCAAGTCCAAGGTCAGTCTGTCCGTGTAAACCGCCGCCCCCGGTTGCCGCCACAAGCCTTGGGCTTTGGCGTAGGCCTCCACCAGGGCCAAGGTTGCGGCGGAGCGACCGGAAAGCTCCAGGTAGCGGATGGTTTCCCGGTCTATGGGGAAGAACCCGCAGGTGGCGCCGTATTCCGGGGCCATGTTGGCGATGGTGGCGCGGTCCGCCAGCGGCAAGGCGTCCAGTCCATCGCCAAAGAACTCCACAAACTTGCCCACCACACCCTTGCGGCGCAGCATCTCCACCACCCGCAGCACCAAGTCCGTGGCGGTGATGCCCTCCCCAAGCCGGCCCTTGAGTTCAAAGCCAAGCACGTCCGGAACAAGCATGGAGATGGGCTGCCCCAGCATGGCCGCTTCCGCCTCAATGCCGCCCACGCCCCAGCCAAGCACGCCGAGGCCGTTGATCATGGTGGTGTGGCTATCCGTGCCCACCAGGGTGTCCGGGTACGCCAAGGTGCGGCCGTCCATTTGGCGGGTCCACACGGCGCGGGCCAGATACTCAAGGTTCACCTGATGGCAGATGCCGGTTCCTGGCGGCACCACGCGGAAGTTGGCGAAAGCGGTCTGCCCCCAGCGCAGGAAGCGGTAGCGCTCAGCATTGCGCGCCATCTCTATTTCCACGTTGTGGTCGAAAGCGGCGGCATCGCCAAAGCGGTCCACCATCACCGAGTGGTCGATGACCAGATCCACCGGGGACAGGGGGTTGATGATGGCCGGGTCATGCCCGGCGGCCACCACGGCGCTGCGCATGGCGGCCAGATCCGCCACCGCCGGCACGCCGGTGAAGTCCTGCATGAGCACACGCGCGGGGCGGTAGGCAATCTCAGACGCCGGCGGGCTTTGCGCCCAGCCAGCCAGGGCGGTGAGGTCGTTCCGCCCCACAGTGGCGTCGTCCTCATGACGCAATAGGTTCTCCAACAGGATTTTCAGCGTCATGGGCAGCTTGGCGATGTCGCCGGCGCCCGCCTCGGCGGCCGCGGGCAAGCTGTAGTAGTCGTATTCCTGCCCGTCGACCTCAAGGGTTCTTCGGCAGCCAAAGCTATCCATGCTCATGGACGTTTCCTCGTGGTTTCAGCCCGGACCGGCGAGCCTGGCGCGGCCAAGGCGACGGGGGACGCATTTTAGCGCAAAACGAACCCCCGTAACTCTCTCAGTCCCCAGTCCCCCAGAACCATCCTAAAGTGTTCGCTCTTGAAGGAAAATTTCTGAAAGCACACTAGGGAACCTCTGAACAAGTCCCGGAAGCCCAGAGGAGCCTAAAGGGCGTGATGGCAAGGCGCGGCGAAGCCGTGTGGCAGGTCCCACACAATGAGCCGCAACGCAGCCAGCGCGCCCTTTAGGCCCTCCCGAAGGGCGCCCCGCGGCGGGCGGACCGTGGAATGCACTCTGCTCTGCGGATTGCCTTCCCATGGCCGCAACGCCATCTCCCGCTGCTGGGAGCGGGGCGCTGGGCGAACGCGACTTGTTCAGAGGTTCCCTAGGACTTTTCACCCGAGTGTCCAGCGCACCTGAGCCTTGGGGTTGGGCCGGAAACAGCGACGCCGCTTCCGACCCAACCGAGTTCGCCCAGACAGTGTCGACAGATCCTGATTGGACTGCGCCGAACGCCTTGAGCCTTCGGGTCAGTGAACCTGCACCTCGATGGTGCGGGGCAGCACTTCCTCGCGCTTTTTGACCACGACGCGCAGCAGGCCGTCGTTGGCGGACGCATCGATGCTGTCTTCCTGCACATCCTCCGGCAGCCGGAAACTGCGCAGGAACTTCCCGAAACGCCGCTCTACGCGATGGCGCTTGCCGCCCGTCGCCTTCTCCAACTTGCGTTCGCCGCTGACCATCAGCACGCCGTCCTTGACCGAGACGTTGATCTCCTCGCGGGGGATGGAGGGCACTTCGATCTCGATCCGGTAGGCGTCCTCCGTCTCGGAGATGTCCACCGGGGGCATCCAATCGGAGCGGCCAAGCTGTTCGCTGGGCAGGTGGCTGATGCGGGTGAAGAAGTCGTCAAAGTCCCGGATGGGATTCCAATTCGCCAAACTCACGCTCATGTCTTACCTCCTTGCGGTTTGCGTTGCGACAAGCCCTATGTGGGTGCGGCGACAGAAAATAAAAGTCCTTGAAATAGAGTTTTTCGCCCCCATAACTCTCTGATCGCGCATGGGCAAAGCGGTCCCATCCAAAGGTGGGCCCAGGAATGCCGGGCGTTGCGGCGGCTTTGGCTGAAGGCGCTAATCGAGTTTGGTCAGAAGGTGGACTGCTTCGCGCACCTCGGCTACGCCGGCTTCCTTGAAGTGGGGCGGCACTTGGTCGGTGGTGAAGGCCTCCAACGCCTCGATGCGGCAGCGCTGGCCGTAAAGGCTCTGCAGCTCGTCCTGCGGCACGGAGAACGGCGGCCCCGCCACCTTGCCTTGATCATAGACAAGCGTCAGCAGCAGTGTTCTGGCGCCTTCCGGCAACAGACGCTGCATATGGTCCGCGTAGACCGCGCGCATGTCCGGCGGCAGGGCGATGAGGGCGCCGCGGTCAAATGCGCCTGGGGCGGCCTCAAGGTGGGCGGCGCTGAGCTGCAGATAGTCCCCGCAGTAGATGTGGATGCCGCCGCCGCTGTAGCGCGGCAATTCGTTCGGCGTATCCGCCACCTTCCAGACAACGCCCCGCTCCTCAAAGAAACCGCGCACGGCGCTTTCCACAAACTCGACGCCGATGACCCGATGGCCCCGCCGCCGCAGCCACAGCATGTCCTGGGACTTGCCGCACAGGGGCACGAACACCGGACAGCCCTGGGGCAGGCCCAACATAGGCCAATATTTCACCAACAAGGCGTTGACCGCTTCCTGATGCCAGCCGGTCTGGCCGCTTTGCCAGCGCTCCGCCCAAAACCTGTGCCGCATGACGCCTTTCTCCTCAAACCGGGTCAGTTCCCGTCCCTGAAGTTCACGCCTACCGCGCCGCCGGCGTTTCGCGGGTCGGACATGCCGACATAGCCCCCCGGCACCCGCATGGCGGAATTGGCGTCGCCGATGCCGCGCCCGTAGATGTAGGGCACGAGGTTCTGATGGCCCATGGAGCGCAGCCTCGCCAAGGTGTCCGGGGAAAAGCCCAAGGGTTCGTACAGAACCTGATCCGGCAGCCATTGGTGGTGGAAACGCGGCTGGCCCACGGCATTGGACAGGTCCATGCCGTGGTCGATGACGTTCAGGATCACCTGCAGGGTGGTGGTGATTATGGTGCTGCCGCCCGGGGAGCCGGCAACCAAGTGAATCCGCCCATTCTTGACCACAAGGGTGGGCGTCATGGAACTCAGCATGCGCTTGCCCGGCGCGATGGCGTTGGCGTCGCCGCCAACTAGGCCGAAGGCATTGGGAACGCCGGCTTTGGCGACAAAGTCGTCCATTTCGTTGTTCAGCAAAATGCCGCTGCCTTCGGCCACTATCTTGGAGCCAAAAGAAAGGTTCAGGGTGGTGGTGTAAGCCACGGCGTTGCCATCCTTGTCGATGATGGAGACGTGCGTTGTGTCCGGGCTTGCCGGCGGCGGCGCGGTGCCGGCGCCAATCTCCGCGGAGCGGTTGGCCTTAGCCGGGTCGAAGTCGGCGAAGCGTTGCCGCGCGTAGTCCTTGGCGACAAGCCGCGCCACCGGCACGGCGACGAAATCCGGATCCCCCAAGTACTCCGCCCGGTCGGCATAGGCGCGGCGCTCCGCCTCGATGATGTGGTGCATGGCGGCGGCGCTGCCGAAGCCCAGCGCGCCTAGGTCATAGGGCTCCAGCATGTTGAGCATCTGCACCAGCAGCACTCCGCCGGAAGATGGCGGCGGCATGGAAATAATGTCGAAGCCGCGGTAGGCGCCCCGCACGGGTTCACGCCAAACACTATGGTAGTTGGCGAGGTCCTCATGGGTGATAAGGCCGCCGCCGCGCTGCATCTCCGCCACGATGAGGTCCGCCGTCTCCCCTTCGTAGAAACCCGCCCGGCCCCGTTCCTGAATGCGCTCCAAGCTGGCCGCCAAGTCCGGCTGGCGGAACAGGTCGCCGGCGGCGTAGGGCTGGCCGTCCTCCTTGCTGAAAGTCGCCACGCTGCCCGGATAGGGGGCGAATTCCGCCTGCCGGTTGGCGATTGCGCGGGCGATGTCCCTAGGCATCGGGAAGCCTTCGCGGGCCAACTTCACCGCGGGCTGCATCAGTTCCCGCCTTTCCATGGAGCCGTATTTCGCCAATATGCCCAGCAGGCCATCCACAGTGCCGGGCACGCCCACGGCCAAGTGGGAGGCGGTGGACAAGCCGGGCCTCACATTGCCCTCATCGTCCTGGTACATCTCCCGAAACGCGGCGCCCGGAGCCCTTTCCCGATGGTCGTTGGCGGCCAGCTCGCCATCCGCCATGCGGATGACCATGAAGCCGCCGCCGCCGATGTTGCCGGCCGCAGGATGGGTAACCGCCAAGGCGAACCCCACAGCCACCGCCGCATCCACGGCGTTGCCGCCCCTGCGCAGCACCTCCGCCCCCACCTCGGAGGCGACGGGGGAGCGGGACGCCACCACCCCATCCGCCCCGAACACCGCTGGCGGACTGGCCGCCTCGGCCAGGGCCGGCAACAGCAAAACCAAGCCGATCAACCGCCAGCGCCAACTTCGGCCAAGCCCCGCCCAGCGTCTTTGGACCTCCCCTGGGGACTGCATGGTGCGGCATGACTGCGCACGGCAGGGAAGGCTCCCAACAGGCTGTTGGCCACCTCTTGGGAACGGAAACCGAATCGCAGACGCCAAGCGCACCCACCACCTCAGAACCCTTTGGGCATCTCGCCTTGGTGGAAACTGCGCAGCCGATAAGATTGTCGACTGCCTCTTGTACGGCAACAGCGATGGCGCTGGGCGATGATTGGGGTACATTGCGGGTTCCTTGCGGCAATTGGACGATTTTTCACTTGATTCAGGACAAAGGCAAGCTGCGCCGCATCGCGCTGGACCGCCAGGGGCTGCTGCGGCAAGAACCCTTTGGGCGCGGCAAGGGGGCAACGCTGCGGGCCATTGAGCGGCTGGGCTATGTGCAGATCGACACCATATCCGTGGTGGAGCGGGCGCACCACCATGTGCTGCGCACCCGCGTTCCCAACTACCAGCCCGCCTTTCTGGATCAACTGCAGCGGGACGGCAAGGTATTTGAGTACTGGCACCACGCCGCCGCCTACCTGCCCATGCGGGACTACCGCTTCGCCCTGCGGCAGATGGAGGAGGCGAAGAGCGGCCAGCTGCACTGGGTGCGCAGTACGGACCGCAAGTTGATGGCCCGCATCCTGGACCGGCTGCGCAGCGAGGGGCCGCTGAAGTCACGGGATTTCGAGGATGCGCGCCAATCCCGCGCCGGCTGGTGGGACTGGAAGCCAGCCAAGCGGGCCCTGGAGCAGCTATTCATCGAGGGCGAACTGATGATCACCGGCCGCGACGGCTTCCAGAAAACCTATGACCTGCCGGAGCGGGCCCTGCCGCCGGACGCCTGCGCCAAAGCCGCCGCACTGGACGAATTCGCCGCCTATCTGGTGGACAACACCCTGCAAAGCCACGGCTTCGCCACCTTGAAGTCCTTCACCCACCTGCGCCGGGGCGCGCCCATCCGCGCCGCCGTGGCCAAGGTGCTGAACACCCGGGCGGCCGCAGGCGCCTTGGTGCGGTTCACCACTAGGGACGGCACCGACTGGTGGGGAGACGCACGGATGCTGAATCGCCGAGCGCCGGCGGCGAAGCGAACCGTGCGCATCCTGTCCCCCTTCGATAACGCCGTGATCCTGCGCCACCGGGGCAGCGCCCTCTTCGACTTCGACTACCAAGTGGAATGCTACGTCAAGGCGGAGAACCGCCGCTACGGCTACTTCTGCCTGCCCCTGCTCTACCGCGACCGCCTTGTGGGACGCATGGACTGCAAGGCCCACCGCGACCGGGGCGCATTGAGCATTAGGCAGCTGCACATTGAACGGAACCCGGATGACGGTTTCTTCCCAGCCTTCGGCGCCGCCGTGCGCAGCTTCGCTGAATTCAACGGGTGCGGCATGGTGGCGCTTGATAAGTGCTGGCCGGAGCGCCTGCGGTCCAAGGCCGCATCCGCCGTTGACGGAGAGGCTGCCTAGGGAACCCCTGAACAAGTCGCGTTCGCCCAGCGCCCCGCTGTTTGCGGGCGGAGACGGCGTTGCGGCCATGGGAAGGCAACCCCCATCGCGGGGGTTTCGCAGTCCGCGCCGCGGGGCACCCTTCGGGAGGGCCTAAAGGGCGCGCTGGCCGTGTTGCGGCTCATTGTGTGGGGGGCAAGCCACGCGGCTTCGCCGCGCCTTGCCA
>CAYGBY010000039.1:0-21157 GCA_964348115.1 uncultured Pseudomonadales bacterium | reverse complement strand
GCCATGCTCCCGCTTCGTCACCTGTCGGGATCGCCGCGCTTCAGGTCCGGCGGCGCAGCGGTGCGGAACGATTCCGTCGGTGCGCCGTCTGGCCGTGCGGATGGCCGGCGGCGCAGGCGCGCGCCGCCGATGCGGCGGTCTCGAACAGATCCCTGCGGCCGACGAACACGGGCTCCGTTTCCCCAATCCGTTTGATCCGTGTGCGCCTCGATGCGTCTTCGCGGCGTTTCGTCCATCGGCTTGCGCCGTTTCGCGTCGATGCCGGCATTATGCACGAAAGGCCGGCGCCGGCGGACGTTTTGCAAAAACGCTGATCTCCTTGGCGGCGCCTGACATGCCAACGCAAGGAGCCAATCCACGGCACTGGCCGCCTCATTGGACTTCGCCAACGCAGGGGCCTCGCCGCGCTTCAACAGGTGGCGCCCGGCGGTCCCAATGGGCCCATCAGGCGCGCCGGCGCGCCTGTTGTCGGCTCCGGTTCCTGCAGCTTGCCGTCAGCCTTCACCCAGGCTCTCCTGCAGGGGATTGGGTGTGGGCTTGCCGCAAGGAAACTTGTCGAACGGGGCCGAACCCAACTTCAAAACGGACTAAAGGCCGCCGCCCTCCCTACATTGGCTCAGCTCCGCGCAATCCGTTCCCGGGAAAACTCGCCGGAAGAGCACAGCGCGTCCGATAAGGCGAAAGAACAGGATGCCGGCGGGGTAAGAAGAGGGTCTTCCCCCGGAAGCGCATATCCCGGCATCGTGACGCAGCATCCCGTTGCTATCGCACATCCTGAAAGTTCGGAACATGCTTTTCCGGGATGGAATGTCCCACTGCATTGGTGGGGCACCACGGGGCCGTAACACGATCCCAAGGTGGTGAGTCCAACCCCGCCCGTTGCAATGCAGCATCCCGTTTCCGGGCAGTTATTCATCTGGACTCACTGACGCCTCAGGGGCAACTGTGGACGCATTGACATCGCAGCCAACCTCCCTTCCAAGCGGCCGCGCGAAGTTCGCGCCTCCCCGCGCCCCGGGCGCCATGTGGGCTCCAAATCCAATTCAAGGGAGACCACATGGAAAAATTGCGATTGGCGCGGGATCGGGCCGTTGTCAAGCTCGTCGGGAACAACGACGACGGGAGCGTTGCGGAGCTGCTCGACCACATAGACTTGGCCCGGGACGCCTACGGACTGCGGCGCATCGAGATCCAGGTCGACTCGCCCGGCGGCGGCGTCAAGGCCCTGCACTACTGCTTTAGGGAACTCGACCGACGCCGCGGCCCGATCGTCTTTCCTTCACCACCACGGCGCTCGCCAAGGCCTACAGCGCGGCGGCGGTGCTGGCCACCATGGGAGGGAACCGGCGCGAAGCCAAGCGCGGCGCCACGTTCCTGCTCCACCCCGCCCGCGTGCTCGTGTCGTAGGACAAGGCCGTTACCGCCGAGGCGGCGACGGCGATCTGCGCGGAGCTGGCGGAGGCGGACCGAGTCATCCGCCGGCGGATGGCCCGCAGGCTGATGCGGGCGAGGCCGTCCGATGAGCCGGCCGACGGGGCCGCCGGACGGCTCACCGCCGGGGACTGGCGCGCCCTGCGGCGGATCCTGCCGGCGCAGGACGCCGACGGCGGCGGGGTCCAGCTGCTGGAGCGGCTGCGCCTGCGCATTGCCGAGGCGCGCGCCAAGGGGGGCCGGGAGGCGTTCGAGGCGGTGCTGCGCCGGCTCACGGACACTGAAGCCTTCGTCTCCGCCCGCCTGATGCGGGAGATCGGGGCGGTCGATGCCGCCGCCGACGCCGGCCGACGGCGCCCCGCCGGGCGGGGGTCGGTCCTGATCCCCGAGTGGAGGGGCTTCCTGCCGGAGGGCCGCATGGACGCGGAGAGCCTGTGCCGGCACGTCCTCATCATCGGGCAGACGGGGTCCGGGAAGACCGCGTCGGGAATCCTGCCGGCGGTCCGTGCGCTCCTCAACCGCGACAAACGGGGTCAACTGTGCGCTCGTGATAGACCCCAAGGAGGAGCTGCTTCCCGCCGTGCGCGGCCACGCCGCTGGCTCCGACTGGCGCGTCAGGCTCGTCAGGACGGACGATTCCCTGCTTCGCGGGTCCGTGGACCTGATGGGCGGGTCGCCGGAGTTCAGGGCGGACTTCGACGGAGGCAGGTTCATCGAGGCGGCGCGCAAGATCCTGCTGCGGTCGGCGTCCCTGTCTCCCGTCAGCCCCGGCCAGGCCGAGGCCCGATCCGCCCGCGCCCATCGACCACTGCCCGCCCAGCGCGCTCGGGCCGGGCGAGTGCTACGCGTCGCTGCCCGACGGCGGCTTCAGGCGCGCGCAGGTCGAGCTGCCGGACCCGGCCGGACGGGTCCGCACGCCGCGATCAGGCGGCGAGGAGGCCCCCGGGGAGGCCGTCCCGCAGCGGCGGCCGGCCGCCGCTGCGGGCGAGGGCGGCGTCGCCCACAGCCGCCCGTAATTGGGCTCGAGCGCGTTAGGCTCGCGCCGCCCCTCCGGCGGGGCCTTCGGGCCAACCCCCCGATTTCCTGCCGGGGGGCGCCCTCCGTAGAGCGTCCGGATACGGTGAAAGGCGGCGGCGCGTCCCGCCCCTGAAGGCCGTGTGCACGGCATGACGGCAATCTCGCATATGTAGCCCATGCTCCGCAAAATCCCTTTCTTTTCACGTTTTCCCCCGTTTCCGGCCTTGTGGCCAACGTTTGGGGAAAATGCCGCGATGCCGTACACACCAGCCGCATTTCCATTCAAAATCAATCGGTTGTTTGTTTACAGCAAGGAAAAAAACACCGTGCGCACACCGTACACATGCCGTACGCAATTTTGATGCACGGAACAGTTTTGCGTACGGTGAAAAACATGCCGTGCACACAAAACCCGCCACGCCAGCACCACCACCGCCTTAAGCGGCGTGGATCCATCCCCGCGCAGATGGGGGAGCTCCGCACTATTCACCGATGCCGCCCCGGCGCAAATTCGGCGGGGACGTGGTCCTGAATGCGCCAGTGAGGACGTACCCCCGCAGGGTTGGGATGAGGCAGCGCCAACGCTCGTCCAGCGCCCCGTCCGACGCCAGCAGCCCTTTGGCGGTCATGGCGTCCACAAGGTCGATGCCCGTGTCCAGCCCGGCACGCCGCAGCAGGGCTGTCCGGTTCGCATCTTGGCCCGCGATCAAGTCTTGCGCGTCATTCTCCGCCTGCGTCCGTCGGACGCCCGCGGCGCCCCAGTCCCTGAGCAGCGGCCGAATCAGCGGCAGGGCCGGTCCAAGGTCCGCCAACCGGCCTTTATAGTACTCGACGCGCCGTGCGCCGACGTCATCCGCCAAACGGCGCATGTCGAAATCATGGAGGCTTGCGCTGTCCGTGCGCAGGGCCTCCACGCCCACCGCCGTCATGGCAACCCGCAGGTGCTGCGGGAACCCGCCGCACTCCGCCGCCAGCCACGCGATGAGCCGCCGGCGGCCCCCTCGCAGCTGCAAATGATCCAAAATCTTGTCCAAATACGTCTTGGACTCCTCCCTGGACAGCGGCTGCATGCGGACGGCCCGGCCATCGGCCAGCCTCGATATGGCTGGCTGAACTACGTCAGGCAAATGCGAAAGGCCCGCCAGCAGGACAAACACCGGATAATCCGCGTAGACGCCCGCATGAATCATGGCCAGCAGTTCGTTCGCCCCGCTGCCGGGCGTCGGCGGCAGCTGGTGCGCCTCATCAACCGCCAGGCACACGGCGAAGCCTTCCGGTGCGCCGTCCAACGCCTTGGCGAGGCCCTCCGCCAGAAAGTCGGCCTTTGGCGCCTTGGGATCGATGGTCCCGCTGATGTCCAGGATGGAGAATGCGCGGACACGCGTGCCGGCGGCCTTCGCCTTCTCCCAAGCGCGTCGCTTGGCGGAGTCCCTTTCGACAAGGGTCAGCGCCACACGCTCCAGCACGAAGCGGGCGTCGTGCAGCCGCCAAGGATCCACCTCCACCACCAGCGTCGGCGGGCCCTCCCATTCGTCCAGCCCGCGCGCGCGGAGCGTCGCGACGAAGGCCGATTTGCCAACGCCCGGCGGGCCAGCCAGCACAACCGTCTGGCCCTGCGGCTGGCCCGCCACGCAGGCCCGCGCCGCTTTGGCGGCGATTCCAAACAGGTCTTGGCGTCCGACAAACACCGGCTCCACCGCCCGGTCGCTCAGATTGACGTATTCCTCAATCCTTTCCCGTTGGGCTTCGTCCATTCATCCGCTCCGAAAATTTCAATCTTGCTTCGTTCCGTTGCGGTTTGCCCCAAGGGCAATTGCGCCAGAGTCCGTCTTGACTGGCGATCCCCTCCGAGTTTACATTGAATTCCAAGTCGGGCGGTTGATTCACGGAGGGGACCATGCATGGCGCGAAGACTCAGTAAAGATCTCTTGCCGAAGGCGCTGCGCTG
The DNA here is from genome assembly GCA_964348115.1 of uncultured Pseudomonadales bacterium. Classification (GTDB taxonomy): domain Bacteria; phylum Pseudomonadota; class Gammaproteobacteria; order Pseudomonadales; family Azotimanducaceae; genus Azophilus. Next base: position 16,761 of record CAYGBY010000039.1, on the reverse strand, counting down.
CAGTTCAAAACACATTTGGCGCTCACTCGGCAATGACCAGAAGAACGTCGAAATGGCCCTTCGGTATCGCCGGCTCGTCATTGCGGTAGACCCCCAGCTTCAACTTCGGATCGAACTTGGAGGTCTCGTTGTAAAGGTAGCGGGCCGCCATCGAATCGCCTCCGGTTAGCTGCTTCATCACGCCCGTGTTCCACTTGCCGCTCCCCAGCTCGGACACCACCAGGACCCGCTTGTGCTCCAGGCTGGCGGCGAACCGCTTTTCGTCGCCATGCCGCAGCGTGAGATCGCCCGCCGGACGCAAGGCGGCGTAATCGCCCATGATGTGCAGCAGAGTCTCGAAGAAGGTTGTCTTGCCGTTCCTGCGGGGGCCATGCACCCAGTGGATGGCGTGGTTGCTCCTGTCCTCGGTGAGCAGCAGGCCGGCCAGACGCCGGAAGTAGCCCGCAAGCTCGCCATCGCCTTGCGTCACCTTGCGGACCGTCACCTCCCGGTCGGGAATCGGGCAGTCCGGGTCAGGATCGACGGTCGCGCTCATGGTGTGGTTGCCGTCCGGGTCCGCCCGCCATTCGCCCGTCTTGACGGCGATGTGGCCGGTGGGGGTCGGCAGGTTGCCGTTCCTGTCGAACTCGCCGGCCGGCAGGTTCATGCCCGGCTCACCCTCCACCAGCTCCCAGGAGCTCTTGATGAAATTGGTGCTCTCCGCCTTCCGCCACTTTTCGGGGTCCACCTTCGCCGCCCACTCGGTCAGCTTTCCGCGCACGGCGGCGAGCTTGTACGGCGGACTGGCGCACCGCCTCCAAACGCCGCGCCGCCGCTTCATCCAGGATCCCTGGTGCTCCGCGAAGACCAGGGCGCCCCGCCACTCGTCCGCCAGGAAGCGGGCCGCGGCGGCGTTTGTCAGGCCGTCCGCGCCGTTTCCGCCGTCCCTGCTGGCGGGCGTCGCCGCCGGGGCCTCCCCCGTGGGCCGCACACCCTCGACGAGGGCCTTGACGTCCATGCCGGCGGCGATGGCATCCACGACGTCCCCGCCCTTCGGCAGGCCCTCCGGCGGGACCACCAGCCTGCTGCCCGGCAGCAGGCTGGCGACATGGCGCGCCGCCTTGCGCCCCGGCGCGTCCGCGTCCGGCCATATGACGATCTCCGCCTTGCCGAGGTACATGGCCTTGGCCAGCGTCCCCTAGGGAACCTCTGAACAAGTCCCGGAAGCCCAGAGGAGCCTAAAGGGCGTGATGGCAAGGCGCGGCGAAGCCGTGTGGCAGGTCCCACACAATGAGCCGCAACACCGCCAGCGCGCCCTTTAGGCCCTCCCGAAGGGCGCCACGCGGCGCGCGGACTGTGGAATGCCCCTGCTCTGCGGGTTGCCTTCCCATGGCCGCAACGCCGTCTCCGCCCGCAAGCAGCGGGGCGCTGGGCGAACGCGACTTGTTCAGAGGTTCCCTAGTGTCCTGTCCGATTATTTCCTGTGTTTATTCTTGGCGCTCAGAATTTATGTAGCTTATTGAAAAAGAAAATTTTTTTCTGCCGATGAACGCATGTGACCGTTATGGCTACTTGTCGGACAGCACACTAGGAAACAGCAAACCGGCTAGATCGGGGCCACCTTTATACCCTGAAATTTCAGCGGTAGATGCCGAGATTTCATGGTATGTTGGGTACCGTGATTGCTCGCACCGAACATGTCGCTACGGTCTTGGCGCGGCTTGACGCCTTTCCCGTCGTCGCCATCCTGGGGCCCCGTCAAATCGGCAAGACCACGTTGGCGCAGCAAGTGGCGCGGAAGTTCCCGGGCGCCGTGCATCGGTTCGACTTGGAGAACCCCTCCGATCTAAACAGGCTGGCGGAAGATCCGCTGTTGGCGCTGGCGGAGCTGCGGGGGTTGGTCGTCATCGACGAAGTGCAGCGAAGGCCGGATCTGTTCTCCGTCCTGCGCGTGTTGGCGGACCGCCGGCCAAGGCGGACCCGATTCCTGGTGCTGGGCAGCGCATCGCCAGACCTGCTAAGGCAGTCGTCCGAGACTCTCGCCGGCCGCATAACGTATTGCGAACTAGGCGGCTTGCGCTTGGCCGAGGTGGGCCATCATCGTTTGAATCGCCTCTGGCTGCGCGGCGGATTCCCGGAGGCGTGGCTGGCGCGCACGAACGCCGCTGCTTCGCTGTGGCTCGACAGTTTCGTGCGCACGTTCCTGGAGCGGGACCTTCCTGGGCTAGGCCTGCGCATTCCGCCGTCGACCCTAAGGCGCTTTTGGACGATGCTGGCGCATTGGCACGGGCAGGTCTGGAAATCGTCGGAGTTCGCGAGGTCGTTCGGAGTGGCGGACACCACTGTGCGCCGCTATCTGGACACGCTCACCGATGCGCTGGTCGTCCGCCAACTGCAGCCGTGGCGCGCCAACATCGCCAAGCGTCAAGTTAAGGCGCCAAAGGTGTACCTGCGTGACTCCGGCGCTCTGCACTCGCTGCTGGGCATCGCCGACATGGGATCCCTCTACGCGCATCCGAAGTGCGGCGCATCCTGGGAGGGATTCCTGCTTGAGCAAATCTTGGATCGCCTGCAACTGCGGGCCGACGAGGCACATTTCTGGGCCACTCACACCGGTGCGGAGCTTGACCTGTTGATCCGCCGCGGACCTCGGCGCGTGGGCATCGAGATCAAGCGCACTGCGGCGCCGAAGGTGACGCCCTCCATCCGCTCTGCGCTTGCGGACTTGGACTTGTCCGAGGTCATCATCGTACACGCCGGGCAGGACTCGTATCGGCTGGCCGCCAAGGTAAGAGCCGTGGCGGCGACGCGGGTGGGCGAAGATATGGGGTGGCTGCAGGACGCCTAGCAACGCCCAACCGAACGGCAAGGTTCCCGGCAACAGCGTCCATATCGGCACTGCGAGAGGCCGTGGGCGACCTCGGTGGTCGCATCTCCCGCTGCTGAGAGCGGGGCGCTGGGCGAACGCGACTTGTTCAGAGGTTCCTGAAGTGCGGAGCCAACGGGTTGCGGGTGGCTTCGGGATGGTCCTGACACTGGGATACAATCTATTTTTCGTGGCTTTCGCGGCACACAGCACACATCCTTCACAGGAGAGGTCGAAAGCCGGTATGGCGCAAAGAGTGTTGCCCACCGGACCGGATGAGATATTCAGGGCGGCGGAACCGGTGCTCACCCGCTTTTTCGGCGAGGGGGCCTACTTCCTGGGCGGAGGCACCGCCTTGGCTGCGGTCTGGCGACATCGGCACAGCACGGACATTGACCTTTTTATGGACGCATCGGCTTTCCGCGCCCTGGTGATGAACGATGGTCGAAAGCGAGCCCTCGAAGGCGCCTTGAGCCGCGCTGTTCAGCCCGACTTTCTGGAAATACGCCGAGGGGGCCTACTGAAAATCCTTCGCGGCGAGGGAGAGCTGGGGCTTCATGTTCCACCGAGCCCGATAAAGGCGCCGCCCCCTGTCGATTGGGTGCGTGGAACGCCGGTGCCCCTGGAGCGCCCCGCCACCATCCTGGCGCGAAATGTCCACCGACGGATGATCGAACACAACGACTTGCTGTTGCGTGATTTGTACGACCTCGCCGCGGCGTCGCAACTCGCGCCCGATGACTTGCAAACCGTCTTGGATTCCGTCTCCGACGAGGATCGCTTGTCTCTGTGCGACAATCTGGCGAGTCTTCCTATGGATCTGATGTCGTCACCCCACCTTGGGAGGCCGCTGATCAACGCTGTCTTGCCCGCCCATCTGGCGGAGAACCCCGCGCTGTGCGTTGATATTGTGCGGCGGATGCTGGATTGCGGCAGCGGACGAAACCAGCAGCTATCGCCCCCCTGATGCATCCAACACTTCCCCTGAAGAAGGCTTGGTCCCCGGATGGCTGTTGATTTGGAAGCGGTCAGAAGGGCTTATCTGGAGGGCCCGCCGCCGCCCGGATTCCACGGCATTCCTTCACGCGAGCAGCGCATCGCGGAGAGCGAACGAGCGCTCGTGGGGTATTGCGTGGCGGCGGGCCGCGACCCGAAGAAGGAAGGGCTCGGGATTCATGGCTCGCTGATTGGCGGCTCCGACAAGCCAACGCGCGTACACAGCAACAGTTCGCGGCCCTTTGAAAACTTCTGCCGCCCTGTGCTTGCCCCGGTCACCTGGTTCCTGCACGCAGGCGGTCGCCGCACCAGTGGGCGCCGCGATGACGGCCATTTGCGGCTGCGCCATGCCATTGCCTCCTACATGGCCGGTGCGCCAAGAGAAAGCCGTCCTTCAGGCGCAGAGCTGCACAGGGCGTTCCTGAAAGAGTTTCCCGGGGAGTTGGAGCGCTTCTGGCTGCATTCGATTCTTTCGTGCGCCAGCATTCGGGAACTGCGGAATATTCTGTACTTCGAGGGGCTGCCGCTATATGCCCTAGTCCGCGCCGCGCATGTCAGCGGGGCAATCAGCCACCATCTCTGCAACTGGCTCAACCAGTTCGCCCAACGCCCCCCTGAAGAACAGCGGCCAACCCCTGGCGACTAGGGTAACGGAACCACAGCCGTAACTATCCAAGGGCTGTCGACGCTGGGGAATCACTGGGTCGGCTCGCGGAAATTTCCCCGCCAGTCCAGGTGTCAAGGGGAACTTGACTCGCGTTTGCGGGACTTGCAGCACCGTTTGAACGCCGACACCAGAGCGGAATTCCGGCTAGGCACTCGGGCGAATTGACAGTTCTGACCAAGTTGTGTGAGGACTATGTTAAGACTCCTTCGCCAAAACAGAACAGGCGAGAGCATGGCTCCGTGACAACTGGAACCTGCTGGAGCAGGATATCTAGCTCCCCCCTGCCGCCGTTTCATCCGCCGTTGCTTTCGATCATCCGCACCACGTTCTCGGGCAGCAGCGGCTCAAGATGCGCGAGCAAGTTGCGGGCTACCCGCAGTTTCTCCAAACGCGTTCGTAGATCGCCATGATCGCCATGTACACCTCTTCGTCTGAAAATTGAGGCCAGTTCGCTAAGCTCCAGATCATAGGGATCCTCATGTTCGATTCCAAGACCACGCATCTCGCGACGAACATCTTGCTCGTGCGCCTCAATGATCTGATGGCGCAGCGTATCTAGCCACGGTAGCAGCACTGATGCCTGCGCACTCCATATCCGCCTCCTGATTTCGCGGGGCGGGTCTTCGAGTGCGGCACGGGCGGGGTGCGCGACGCCCATTCTGGAGGCGGTTCCAAGTTCCCAGGAAAGGGGAGTCTCGTATGTACACCCCTTATCGTGCGCAAATTCTCTCAGGATGTTGATTGGGTCTAATATGATTCGTCTGTCGCCCGCAAGCATCCGTAGAGCACTTTCGAAGTCCCACGAAGCAACCCGCGCCACGACCGTGGCGAGTAGTGCCCGCAGAACAGCGCTGTCGACCCTCCGGCGCAGCCACTCGTTCGCAAGAAGCATCAGGTCCAACTCGTCGGGAACGCCATCCCACTCGCATGTTGCCAGCGCGACATCGGAGGGTGGAAGGCCATTGCAAGATGGTCCCGTCAAAGGGGCGAAGAACAGGGTTCGCCCCGCAAGGGGCATGGAGCGGCTGACTTGCGCGTATTGGACTAGAAACGTTCGCCAAGCAGCCCAGTTCGAGGCGTTAAGCCCGTCTACCCAAACGAGGCGCCCCCTGAAGCCTTTGTCCCTGCAGAGTTGCCGGATGGACCGCACATGCGCTTGGCCGCCAGTGGCGTACCGGGCGCACAGATCCTCAAGAGGAGACGCGGTTGCGTTCACTTTTCCGACAGACAGGAAGTTCTCCAGAGGTGCGGTTACAGCATCCTCAAAGCCGGGCGGGATACCCCCGGGGAACCGCGCAATGACGCTGGCTCCGTCTCTCAAGGGTTCCTCGCACTCAGATTCGACGAAGCGCTTAACGCCCGGAAGATCCCACAGCGTCATGAAAAAGTATTCGGAAGCGTCTTGTCCACCAGCGCGTTGAGCACCTTGGCTCCCTGAACATCCTGTATCAATCCAAGTCGCTGCGCCCACCAAAGACGCCGCACCAATGCGTCGCTGGTGAGGCCTAGGTCTCCCTCCCCTTCTAAAGCCGACACGACCTCGGCTGCCTCTTCGGGCGTGAAGGCGGAAAAGCACCGTAGCGCGTCAATTGCCCGTTGGGCTTGCGGCGAGTCAAGCCCCAAGTCATCAAGGAGCTTTTCCCGATGCTCCGAAATGTACTCTCCCAAGCGTTCCCGTCGCTTGCGTGCACGCTCGTGTGCACTGTTGCCCGGCGACTTGGCGTAATGCTCCAAGATGGTCGGCCAGCCTCCAGACTCCCGAAGCAGGTTCTTAACATGTTTTGGGGCAGGCGGCAGATCCAGGTCCGTGCACCACTGCCGCAGAAAGGCGTAGCTCCACGGCTGCAAGCCAACCCAATCGAACAACCCGTTCTCGTCCTCGAGATATTCGTCGTCAAGTTCGGACACGAAGTTCCAGAGGTCTTTGGGACCGGCCTGAAACACCACCCTCATGTAGTGCCCCCTCCTGACGCCCTTGAGCGCGTGTGCCGCAGCCATGACCCACTTGATGTTAAACGGGGTTCCCTTGGGAACGAGATAGACATGAACTCTGCTGTCTCCCGGTCGGCGGCTTTTGATCAGGCTCGCGAGATCTGCCTCGCTAGTGCGCTCGCCGAGATTTTGGACCCGGCCTTGGTCGATGCGTTTGTGGAGGAACTCTCCGACTTTCTCGATGTTCGCGGCTTTGGCTCCGGCGATGACCGCGACGCCACCCTTGCGCAACAACAAGAATTCCTGTTGGTAGCTCAAAGGACCGCGGTCCTTCAGATCCGCGCCCTCTTTTTGAACTGGGTACGGCGCGTGGAACTGATCTAACTCGAATTCTCCCTGCACCTCGCGCTCCCTGCTTTCCAAGGTCGCCTCAATTTTCTTGGAATCACCGAGGAGGAGCAGGATGTTCGGATTGCGGAAGGTGAAGCTAGGCCGTCCAGAACCGTCGGTTCGCCGCTTGCGCAGTACGCCAAGGCCTTCCATCTCTTCCAGCAGCGTGTCGAATTCCCGGTCGGATATGTCGAAGCCATCTTCCCACCATCCCCTGGCGTACTGCTGTATGGCTGGGCTGGGAATACCGTTGGAGAGACTCTCGCCTTCTTTTCCTTGGAACTCAAACGCCATTGCATAGGCGATCACCTCGTAGCGTGGGTCGAGTTGGAGCGTTAGGTCAAACCGCTCGCGGATGGTGTCACGCAGCTTGTTGCGTGCAAACACTGCCCGGATGTCGTCCATATCCACGGAGTATGGGAACGGCCGCTCTGGCGCGTTGCGCAGATAACTGACCAGCGATGCACCACATAGCTGAATCAGCGACGGGTAGTAGTTCGTCCACGCCTGTATGTGTACGGACAGGTTTTCGGTTTTGAATTCGCCCCCGGCGGCTGCCAGAGGTTCACGGATCATTGCGCGTACTTCCTCAAGTTCGCCGTCCGACCGAAGGGGGCCGACGCACACAGGATCGCCAAAATGGGCCAGCGGATGGTTGACTCGTGTGGCGGTTCGAACAACATTGTGCAGGCCGGAGAACACGACCTTGAAGCCCCGGTCCGTGCTGTCCATCAGACCCTTGAGCCGCGTGGCTTCGCGAAATTCGTTCTTGACATCGCTGACGAGGAACCCGTCGGCCTCATCAAGTAGCAGCAAAATCCGCCGGCCGCCCCCGGAAACCCAGCGGGAGACCGCGTCTGAGACGGATTTCACGAACCCGTCCGCGCCCGCTCGGGCGCGTACGCCAGGAGCAATAATATCCAAGTCCACAAAAGTGTCCCAAAGCACTTTCCAGATCGCTTCCGCACCAAGAGCCACCCCAATGTCGTGCGCTTTGAGATCGATCCATTTGGCGACTTGGCCCGCTTCCGGCTTGTGGAACGAAGCCTCAACAGATCGTAGCAATGCGGTTTTGCCGAGTTGGCGACCGCCGTAAACGAAGCAGCTTCCCCGGGGGTCCTCAAGCTTTTCGTGCTCGTCCTCGCGTCCGTAGAAAGATTCTGGGGGCACCAACCCGGCCGCAGTGAAGTAGGGCTGAACCGACGAAAAGGGAAGGGTGCAGTCGAAAAACGTCCTTAGCGTCGCTCCTTGCACGGAGGACAGGTACAGCATGAGGTTCTCATCGACCGTGAGGACCCGCCTGCGGTTTCGGATAAGCGACTTTCGCAGCCGCTCGCGCTCATCGCTCGAAAGTCGGCCGAAGTGGAATACCAGTACGCACTGGGTAGTGGCGTCGGGAACAGCTTGGAGAATCCGATCTTGCGCGGGTGTCCGCCAGTTCAGAACAATCTCGTAGCGGCCGCGGGCATCCGACCCATATGTCGGAACGGGACAGAACTCCCTTCCCCGGAGTGGACGAACTTGCACGGAGAACAAGCTCTCGGTGCGCGCCTTGCAGTCCTGCACTGTGAATCCGATCATCTCCATGAGTGCCGTGACCTTCTCGCAGTCCCCCTTCCGGCCCCGCGCCAGTTCGTACCAGAGATTGAGTCGTTCACGGATACGCTCGGCGTCGGATGCTGGCAATGCCGAAAAGTTCAGGTTCACGATGTCTTTGACGGTCGACGCCGCCTCGACCAATTCATGGAGGAAGGGTGCATCCCGTTGGTCGAGGGCATTATCGAGCGCCTTCAGCGCCGCAAGGTGTTTTCCCGCAGCAAGGTGCCCCGCACGCTCGCCCGGCAACACGGACTCGCCGTTCTTGAGCATTTCCAAGACCTCGTAGAGGGTGATGAGGTCTCCCCCCTTCCGCGCGTCCTCTACAAACTTCTGGTCCTTCTCAGGAATGTTCGGTAGAAAGGGTTCTATATCGGCTCCGACCTGTTCGACCAACCGGCCGAAGTGGGCTTCGATGACTCCCCTGAAGCCAGAAACGCACTTTACGGCTTCAATAACCGATGATTTGTTGGCGAGCAAACTTCGCGCCCGGACAATCTCCGCCTTCAACCTGTCGGGCTCCTCCTCGGACCCGTCCTTCGAGGACTCACTTCCCGTGTAGGTCTGCTCGAGTTTTTCACTCAATTCGTCGAGTAGCCGCTCCAAGGCCGGGCCTTGATCGGTGAGCACCTGGTCGAATTCGTCCCGGCATGCCTCCTCGCGAGGATGCGCACGGTGCGCCATCATCTCAAGCGCGATCTGTGCGCCAGCCAAGTCACCCCGTCGCAAGCGCACGTCGAACGCTTGGTCAAGTGTTTTAGCGTGTGCATCAGTATCGGTCAAAAGATTAAGGACTTCGGTTGGCGTGGTGCCTTCAGCAACGCTTCCGTCTGGACCAATGTCGACATCAGTGACGTAGACCAGTTCTTCGGTCAGGACTCCCTGGAACGGCTCGATGGCATCGGCATAGGAAGCTTCCCGGTCATGCCCAAAGAGCGTTGCAACCTCATTGATCAGGTCATGTGCCCACTCCAACGCTGCCGACAACGCGGGCCCAAGCAGCCCGTCCCGCATCTTGGCGATGGCCTCCAATGCCTGCGGAGCGTACATTCCAACTTCCGTGCGCAGGTCCACCACCCGGCCTTCGACGTATCGCTCGCTCCCCGACTTCGATTCGATGATGTGTTGCCATTTGCACGCGAGGTCAACCGCTTTCGCGACCTCGTCGTCAATCTGTGCGCGCCCCCGCCTCATGATCCTGATCCTACCTGCGCCCTTCTGGTTCAGTTTGTTGCGGAGCGTACGATCGATGAGGCGGGTGAGCTCTTTATCGTCAGAGAGCTCCTCCACAGTCTTCTTCACCTTGGCAACCGGCTGGGCGTCACTGCCCGAGATCAGCTTCGCGAGTTCGAACAGTATGCCGCCGTCGTGCATCCAGTGTCGCCAGACCCTCGTCGCGGGCTTGTAGAGAAACTCCTGGGACTCCGCGGCGGCACGCCATGCCTCCACCTCACGAATGTGGCTCTCTAGGCGATCCTTCCAAAGGGTTCCGTTGAGTATCGCGCTGACTTGGCCTAGATCAAGATGCACACTCTGAAGCTCCCGGGCGCGGCGGGTTATGAAGCAGGTCAACTGGAAAACCGGCGCGAGCTCGCTACTTGACATTTCGACGCCTTGGAGCATGGAAATCGCCCCGGTCATCGGGGCGAACAGCGCTGGACGGACCGCACCTGAAAACAACAGCAGATTGAGCGCGTCCTCGGTGTTGGGATCGTCCGCCTCGAACGGCATGGCGGCAAGTACAGCCTCCGCATGGCGGGCGAAGATCTGCGCGGCCCTATCTTCGGGACTAGAAATCGCCCTGCCCAGCACCACGCATGCAATGAGATCGGATGCAGGAAACGGCATCTTTTGTGCCTCCGCCTCGGACACTAGGCGGGCAATCTGGTAAGCGATGCCACCCCGCCCATTGCGCAGCGTCCGCCACATGGCGTCTTCATGCGGGCCCGAACCAGTGTCGGTCGCTTCCTTCGGTTCCGATGCGTTCGACCGATCGTCGGTTTCGATGATCGGTGCCGCCCCTTCCATCGCCGTGTCCACTGCGTCGGACTTGATCGGTTTCGGAGGCGGGGGCGTCGTAGCGGCATCTGGAAGGGACGGATCATCGCCCTCCACCGCCGTCTCCGCATCCGCGTCTGCGGCAGACAGACTTTGCGCTTGGCTGTTCTCCTCCTTAGGTGCGGAAACCAGAACGCGGGAAGCGGCTTCACCTGAGGCACCTTGAGGGACCGGCGGAGCCGCATCGTATTTGCCCAAAGGGGACGCGGCATCGAGCACACCCTGCTGCGCATCTGTCTCCCGGGACAGTGCCGGGACAAGCGCCTCCGTCTTGGCCTGCCGTTCTTTCCGAGCGCTGATCTGCGCGGGTAGGTTGTCCTTGGCCGCATGAAGCGACCGCTCGACTGCTTCCAGCTTGTCGCGGATTTCCGAGACCTCTGCGGCAGCCTGCTCCCACTTCTCCAATTGCTCCTTCGTCGCCTTTTGGCTTCGTTCAATGTCGGCGGCAAGTACTGACGCCGTTTCCGCGTTGCCTGATGGATATGCATCGCGCCAGCGGAGACCCATGTCATCGATTCCGGCTGCGAGCCAGGGAGCCCGTTCAGACACCGACCGCAGAAAATCTTCATGCGCCGTAATTCGGGCTTCGGTGCTCTGCGCCTCGACAACACTTAAAACCAGTTCGCGAAGCTGCGCCACCTCGGCCGCCCAGTGCTCAACTTCGTCGAATAGCCCGCTGGAGGGAAGGACATCGCCCAAGTCCCGGGCGGCGTGCGAGAGGCGTTCACAAGCATTGCGAAGCGCATCCCTAGGACCGTCCTCGGCGTCGGATGCGGGATCGCCATCTAGCTGCCTATCTTCCACGAAGTGGCGATATCTCTCCGCTCCAGCTTCGCGTTCCTCCTCCGCAAACTGAAATTCAGCGGCGAGGCTTTCGTGGCGCTCCGCTGCCCAGCGCAGAAGCCTAGCATCGTCCAACAGAGTGGCGATGGCGAAGGCGGCCACCAACGCGCTGCGCCGCCGTTCATCTTCAAGCGCCGTCCAACCGCGAAGGTCGGCATGGACCGGCGGAAGCAGCGCAAGCGCAGGCGAGCGCCAGTCTGGCTGGCCAACATCCGCCTGGTAGAAGGAGGCGCACTCCAAGAGCATTTGTTCGTCGATATCCCTCTCATGAAACTCTGGGTCGTACTGTCGCAATGCCTGGTATTCCAGCGAAGGTGGAGACCCGCTCACCGGCTTCCGGAATCCTTCGGTACCCTTGAACCACGCCTTCCACACCTTGCGGCGAACATCTGGGAAGCCGTATATGTCCGTAATCTGGCGCTGGAGCCGTTCCGCTGTTTTTAGGTCTCGATTCGCTGTAGCCCCCCTGTCCTTGAGGACTTTTTTGAAATCCGCGCTGTTGACCAGTGTTTGTTTTTGGGCGCGTGTCTCCACATGAAGGAGACGACATAGATCACTGAACCCAGTGTCATGAGAAACGAGGCAAGCAGGAAGACCCTGCGGCAACTTATGGCGGCAGCTATCCGACATCTGATTCAAACTCAGGATTGAAGAGCCCAGCTTTATATATGCATAGACAGGCCAAATCAAACCCCGCCCGTGCAACCTACCGCAAAACCGGACATCCCGCTTGTTTTTAAAACTGGACAGTTCTATTTGTTTACAACAGTCCTAGATTCGACTCGCTAGTGCAGCAATCCAGACCCGAAAAGAAATCGGACGCGCCAATATCCTTCGGTTCCAAGAAATGGAGAATGCAATATAGACAGTTACACCGACCTAGCCCCGAGGCACGAAGCTGCATCAACCGGCGGATGCGCAAGGGGAACACGCTGCGGGGCGAAGCAGCGCTGCGAACGGATTCTACGCCGTGTGGACATTTCGGAGCGCCAATGGTGGTAGACGGGCAGTCAGGCCGTAGATGGCTTTGTGCCCCTGACTTCCCCTTGCGGCGGTGGCTGAGCCAAAGCCGCTTCTGTAAGCAGCCCATCCAACGCATCGGTGAGCCGGGTCCTTGACGAAACGAGTAGCTGTCGCTTGCGCCTAAGCAACTCAAGTACCGCACGCTCCTTTCCGCACGACTCCTCGGCGAATGCGACACAATCCGACCCTCCGTCCAAGCCTCCAGGTCGCCGTTCTTGCATCACGCAGCCTTGCGTGCACCGAATCACTTGCGCAACCCCGAATCCTCAAAAGCGCCGGGCCAAGGTTCGATGGGCGCATCCGGCAGGTTTTCAGTCTTCTTCAGGGTTTTACGCACCTTAAAGCCCAGCGACAGGTAGTTGGGCAGGGCCGCGGGATGATCCAAGGAGCAGGTGTGCAGCCAGACGGTGCCGTTGCCGAAGGCGGTGGCCTTGTGGATTGCGTCCCGCAACAGCAGTTTGCCCAAGCCCTTGCCAATCTGGTCCGGCATAAGGCCGAAGTAGGCGATCTCCACGGCGCCGGCGGCGTCCCGCCTAAGCTCGAAGTAGCCTATGGGATTGGCGCTCTTGTAGGCCACCCAAGTAGCCACGGCTGAATCCTCAAGGTAGGTGCGCCAGCGCTTGAGGCTCCATGGCAAGCGTTCATGCCAACACCAACAGTAGCCGATGCTGACGTAAAGAAATCGGTTAAGCACCGGGCAGGGGGTGCGGCTTGCGCGCAGGGCGTAGGGGCGGGGATGCCGCATCGCCGCCGGCTTGGCGCTCGGCCGGTAGTCCAGATAGGTGATTTCGACGGTCTGCTGCATGTCAGCTCCGCACGCCGGGCCTGTTGGCGACGGGCGCCATATGCGGACTAGGCGTCCTGGCAGAGCGCCAAAAACTCCGCCAGCTTCTCCTTTTCCTCAGTCGGGTTTTCGCGCATCTGCTCGCGCATTTCCATGCGCCGCCGACGCTGCCGAAGGGCCAGCAGACGCTGCACGCCGTCCTTGAATTCAAGCATCATGGCCTCGGCGTCCAGCATCGCCGGCTGTTGGTGCAGCTGGACGAGCTCGATGTGCCCTTCCTGACCCGCCCAACGGCCGAGAAGCTGGGTGGCGTCCAGGTTCTTGTGTTGGGCGGCGTAGCGGACGACCTCGGCATGCAAAGGCGAACTCTGCGACTCGGCCAGCGCCTCCAGCGCCTGCGCCTCCAGTGCGGCGGCCAGTGCCGGCATCTTCAGCAACAGGGCCAACATCCTTTGCCCCAGTCCGCCTAGCTGCGCTTGGCGGGGGACTGGGGCCCCTTGCGGCGCACCCCGGCGCTGAACGGGCGGCATGCCTTGGGCCCCTCCACCGGCGGCGCCCTCGGTGAAGCCTGTCAGCTTGCCTAGATGGCTGCGCATCATCCGCCGCAGCGGGCTGTCCGCCGGGGCGCGGCTGATGTAGGGGGCGGCCAAGTCCGCCAGACGGGCACGGTCATCGATGGCGTTGAGGTCCAAACCCTTGGCGAGCGCCGTGAAGAGATGCTCGATGGCCGGGGTTGCCTGGTCCAGCCTGCGCCGGAAGTCCTCGGCGCCGTGGCGACGCACCATGGTATCCGGGTCCTCCCCTTCCGGCAGCAGCATGAGCTTCAACCCGCGGCCGCCGGTCAGGCTTGGCAGCGCACCCTCCAGCGCCTTGTTTGCGGCGCGCCGCCCGGCCTGGTCGCCATCGAAACAGCAAATGACCTGGTCCGCGTAGCGGTACAGCTTCTGGTAGTGCCCCTCCCCCGTGGCCGTGCCCAAGGTGGCCACCACGTTGGGAATGCCCGCCTGGGCCAAGGCGATGACGTCCATGTAGCCTTCCACAACGATCAGGGAGGGCAGTTGGCGCATCGCCTGACGGGCTTCAAACAAGCCGTAGAGCTCATGGCTCTTGCGGAATATGGGCGTCTCTGGGGAATTCAGGTACTTCGGCCCCTTTCCATCCCCCAGCAGCCGCCCGCCGAAGGCGACGATGCGTCCCTTGATGTCCCGCACTGGGAACATGATGCGGTGGCGGAAGCGGTCGTACTCCCCGCCCTGATCGTTTCTGCCGATGAGGCCGGCCTCCAGCAGCACCTTGGGATTGATGGCGGCGTCGCCCTTGGACAGGGCGCTGAACAGGCCATCCCAACCCTGCGGCGCGTAGCCGAGGCCAAAGGTCTGCGCCGCCGCGCCGGTGAGGCCGCGGCGCTTCAGGTATTCCACGGCTTGGGTTGCATGCTTCAACTGCGCTTGATAGTAGCGTTCCGCAATGCGCATGGCCTCGTAAAGGGGGCGCAAATCCCGCTGTGGGGCGGCGGAACGCTGCCGGGGAATCTCGAGGCCAACGCCGGCCGCCAATGACTCCACGGCTTCCGCAAAGGAAAGCCCGTCGTATTCCTGCAGGAACTTGATCGCGTCACCGCCAGCGGCGCAGCCGAAGCAGTAGTACATGTCCTTTGTGGGACTGACGGAGAACGAAGGGGTCTTTTCCTCATGAAAGGGGCATAGACCCAGGAAATCCTTGCCAGCCTTCTTAAGCTGCACCCGGCTGCCGATGAGCCCCACTAGGTCCACACGGCTCAGCAGTTCGGTGATGAAGGCATTGGGGATGGCGCCGCTCATGGGAAAATAGGGTAGCACTTGGCCCAAGTGGGTTCATCCGGCAATTTGCAACCCATCCCGCGGTACAGGAAACTAGCCAACTCATCGTGCGGGAAGGGCGTCGCCGTGGCCACATTCACCAAGGAGATTCACGTGAACTGGGGGGAATCCGACCCATTCGGGCTGGTGTACTACCCTAGGGAGCTAGCTTGGTTCAACGACCTCGAGCACGACCTGTTCCGCCAGCTGGGCTATCCGGTGGAGCGCATGATCAAGGAGGCGCGCACCGCCTTCGTCATGGGCGAGGTGCACTTCCGTTTCTTGGGGCCAGCTGCCTACGGCGACAGGGTGCGCTGCAACCTCACCCTGCAGGAGATGCGCGAACGCACCCTGCACTGGCGCTGCACGGCAGTGAACCTGAACACCGGCAAACAGGTTACCCAAGGGGACGCCGTGCGGGTGTACGCACAGATTCAGGACGACGGCAACCTGAAATCACAGCCCATACCGCAGGCCATGCGCGACGCGCTGGCCGCAATGCCGGACTGAGCGGCGCCGCCGCAAGGGGTGCGGAACATCCGGCGCCCAGCGCAAGGCCAGCGGACGGGACGGAAGGACCACCCGGACGACGCGCACAACTACAACCTAGTGCGCTGTCCCGCAAGTAAGTGGGTTTTAGTCGCTAGGGAACCTCTGAACAAGTCCCGGAAGCCCAGAGGAGCCTAAAGGGCGTGATGGCAAGGCGCGGCGAAGCCGTGTGGCAGGCCCCACACAAGGAGGAGCAACGCGGCCGGGGGGCCAAAAGGGCCACGAATAATCACACTTACTTGCGGGACAGCACGCCAGTCTACGCCCTACGCAAAGCCGGCGGGCGGAACGGGATGGACCACCTTGGCGCGGCCACCTTAAGGCTGGGGCACCACCGCAGTGGCTTCGATCTCCACCAACGCCTCTGGCTCCATCAAGGCGGAAACCTCCACCACCGCCATGGCCGGGTAATGACGACCGATGATCTTGCGGTAGGCCGCGCCAATGGGCTTGCTTTCCGCCAAGTAGGCCGCCCGACTGGTTACATACCAAGTCAGGCGCACCAAGTGCTCGGGTTTGGCGTCCGCCTCGCGCAGAACGGCGACGATGTTGCGCAAGCTCTGCTCCACCTGCCGGGCCATGCCCGGCGCGAATTCGCCCCTGTCGTTCCAACCCACATGGCCGGCGGTGACCACCAAGCGGCCGCTGGCCGCCACGCCATGGGCGTACCCTTTCGGGCGGGCAAGCTGCGCAGGGGACAGAACCTCAATGCTCATGAGCGCTCCCTAGTCGCCTTGGAAAACGGGGCGGCGGCGCGCCACGAAGGCATGGTAGGCGCGCTTGAAGTCTTCGCTTTGCATGCAGATGGCTTGCGCCTGGGCCTCCGCCTCCACGGCCTGCTCAACACTTAAGCTCCACTCCTGGTGCAGCATGGTTTTGGTCATGGCGTGGGCGAAGGCCGGGCCTTGGGCGATGGCGCTGGCCAGTTCGCGCACGTGCGGCATCAGCGCGTCCTTGGCCACCACGGCGTTGAAATAACCCCAGCGTTCGCCTTCGGCGGCGGAGAAGCTGCGCCCGGTGTACAGAAGTTCCGCCGCCCGCCCCTGCCCGATGAGGCGCGGCAGGAAACTGCAGGCCCCCATGTCGCAGCCCGCCAAGCCGACGCGGGCGAACAGAAAGGCTGTCCGCGCCTGCGGGGTGGCGTAGCGGAAGCCCGACACCAGCGCTAAGATCGCGCCCGCGCCGGCGCATACGCCATCCACCGCGGCGATGATGGGCTGCGGGCAGGCGCGCATGGCCT
>CAYGBY010000038.1:0-21172 GCA_964348115.1 uncultured Pseudomonadales bacterium | reverse complement strand
ATCAGGGGCATTCCGCCGTCATTCAACTACGACTCATGCAATATCCGGGCTAGCGGCTACCACTGGGGCGAGGGCCGCCGTCCCGGCGCTGAGCGGCGGGAGGGAAGGCGCGGCGGATTGCGCTATTTCGCGGCGGGCGCCCCGCGCACGGCTTCGCACTGGCGGGCGGTATAGTGCCGGTGGGCCTTGGGCTGGCGCCGGAAGCCTCCGCGCAGGCGGACGATGGAGGTGGCGGCGCTGGACAGGTTTCGACAGATTCCCGAACAGAACACCTTGTTTGCTGGTATCGTGGGGCATATAAAAACCTCGGTTCGGGTAACTGCTTGTTGGGAAACACTATTTTCGCACGACGAAGGGCTTTTGCCTTATCC
Source organism: uncultured Pseudomonadales bacterium (assembly GCA_964348115.1). GTDB lineage: Bacteria > Pseudomonadota > Gammaproteobacteria > Pseudomonadales > Azotimanducaceae > Azophilus. The sequence goes on along the minus strand of CAYGBY010000038.1, from coordinate 20,801 downwards.
GTGCGTGAACTGTCCAAGCCCCTAGCCAACCGCGGGCGGGCCTTTAACTCCTTGGAGATGCGCAAGACATGCTGGACCTGAATTTCGTCAATCATCCCCTGACGGGCACGCCCTTCGGCGCCGCCCTGGACCTGTGCTTGGTCCTGGCGGTGCTGGCCTGGGCGGTTTCCGTGATCACACGCGAATACTCCTGGGTGGATCGCCTGTGGTCCATCTGCCCACCGCTGTACTGCCTGCTGGTCGCTGGGGCGGCGGGCTTCGCCTCAGCGCGGCTGAATCTCATGGCCGGCTTGGTCACGCTCTGGGGAATGCGGCTGACTTTCAACTACGCCCGCAAAGGCGGCTACTGGAAGGGCGGCGAAGATTATCGCTGGGCCATCCTGCGCCAAAAGCTGGGCCCCGTCGGCTTCCAGCTTCTCAACATCACGTTCATCGCGCCGGGGCAGATGCTGCTGATCTGGTTGTTCACCGCCCCCATGCACCAAGCCTGGCTGTGGCGGAACGCAGCGCTCACCTGGGTCGATGCCCTTGCCGCCGCGCTTTTTCTCCTGTTGCTGGCCGGCGAAACCATCGCCGATGAACAGATGTGGGCCTTCCAGCAGGACAAGAAACGCAGAATGGCCGCCAGCCAGCCGATTCAGCAGCCGTTCCTGCGGTCGGGACTGTACGCCTATTCCCGTCACCCCAACTATTTTTGCGAAATAGGCATGTGGTGGGTTTTCTACCTCTTCGCCGTCGCGGCCTCAGGCCAATGGCTGCACTGGAGCGCCCTCGGCTTCCTTCTGCTGACCTTGTTGATGGCCGCATCAACCCGGTTCGGGGAGTCAATATCCTTAGCCAAGCACCCCACCTATGCGGACTACCAAGCGACGACGCCACGCCTGACGCCATCGCTTCGGCCACGCCACGGCCAAAGTTGAGCCGCAGCTTGCAGCGCGGCGGGGATTGCACAGTCAGCTACTTTGAAACTGTTCCGCAGTGTAGTCCCGGGTCAGGAGTTCCAGCAGGTGCCCGTTGGGGTCGCGGAAATAGACGCCCCGGCCACCGTTCCAATGATTGATGTTGCCGTCCTCTGGCGTAGCCGGCCCACTGCCGTAGACGAGGCCCTGTTCCTTGACGCGCCCGAAAATCTCGTCGAACTCGGCCTCGCTGACCTTGAAGGCGTAGTGCTGGCGCTCGAAATCCGTGCGGGTATCGAAATCCAGGGTGAGCGACTGACCCGGGATCCGCACCGGTGCGAAGTGGCCCAACGGACCGTCATATTCGAAGCCGAACAGATGCTTGTAGAACAGGGCGGACGCTTTGTTGTCAAGGGCGGGAACGATGGTGTGGTTGAGTTCAACGGTCATGGGTCAAACTTCCCTAGTGGGCAAACTTCGCCAAAGACTCCCGATTATACCCAAGTTGCCCCTTATGGCGGCGGCGCGGGCCGTAATGCGCCGCCCATGCGCCGGGGTTGAGCGAAATAAGGTCACGAGGGTCGCATCAACGCAGGAATTCAAGGCTCCGGCGTATCGGCAGTCGAATCCTCCGAGTCCGCGTTCTCACGATTGTCGGATGTTCCATCGCCATCCGTAGAAACTTAGAGACGAACCTCGGCGGAAGCAGCCGTGACGACTTTCACCCGCGTTTGCCCGCCAGCTTCACCGGGTTCCTTCCTCGGCTTCAATATTACTTTCAACGGGTTTGGCATCAGGTTGTGCATGGCGCCCGTATTCGAATCCACAACTGCGCCAATTACTCCGCCGAGCAGAACGTTGCCCGCCATGCCTGCAGCACCTCCTCCCGCAACGCTGTGAGATACTGAGGATTCGACCGTTTCGTAACCATCCTTAGACACGACTACGTTGTAGCTGCCTTCCCTCTTTAGACGAAACGAGGACGGTGTCGTACCGACTATCACACCGGACTCATCCACCCTATTCTGCCCGACTTCCGCTTTGGTGAATTGCCGGTCTTTTCTGCGTATTTCCACCGCCGCGCCAGACGGGTCTGATTCAACCACTAGGGAACCTCTGAACAAGTCGCGTTCGCCCAGCGCCCCGCTATTTGCCGCCGCAGACGGCGTTGCGGCCATGGAAGAGCAACCCGCAGCGCGGCGGGGATTCCACAGTCCGCCCGTCGCGGGGCGCCCTTCGGGAGGGCCTAAAGGGCGCGCTGGCTGTGTTGCGGCTCATTGTGTGGGACCTGCCACACGGCTTCGCCGCGCCTTGCCATCACGCCCTTTAGGCTCCTCTGGGCTTCCGGGACTTGTTCAGAGGTTCCCTAGGAATTTTCCCCGGCGTCGGGTGTGCTGACGCGCGGGGAAGTGGGTGCTTCCGTCGGCGTCTGCGTTGTCGGCCGTTTTCAGGGGTTCCTTAATCGCTACGCGCCGAGCTCGGCGGGGTGTGCCCGCTTCCTTCCTTGAACGGGCTGTGCTGTCCCATCCAGTGGATGTCTTGCCGGACATGCTCGCGTTCCTCCTCCAGAAAGCGGGCCACGGCGTCACGGAAGCCCTGGTCCCTTATCCAGTGGGCGCTGTAGGTGGGCTGCGGCAGATAGCCCCGGGCCACTTTATGCGGCCCTTGGGCGCCGGCCTCCACTCGCGCCAACCCCTTGGCGATGGCGAAGTCAATGGCTTGGTAGTAGCAGGCTTCAAAGTGCAGGAAGCGGTGATCTTCGATGCAGCCCCAGTTGCGTCCATACAGGGTGTCGCCGCCAATGAAGTTCAGCGCCCCGGCGATGTAGCGCCCGGCCCGTCGGCACATCACCAACAAGGTGTGCTCCGCTAGGGATTCGTTGATCAGGCTGAAGAAACGGCGGGTCAGGTAGGGACGGCCCCACTTGCGGGCGCCGGTGTCCATGTAGAAGCTGTAGAAGGCGTCCCAGTGTTTTTCCCTGAGATCCGCGCCTGTCACCCATTCCACCTCCACGCCTGCCTTGAGCGCCTCGCGCCGCTCCCGCCTGAGGTTCTTGCGTTTCTTGGCGGATAGATCGGCCAGAAAGGCGGCAAAACAGTCGTAGTTGGCGTTGCGCCAGTGGAACTGCTGATCCATGCGCCGCAAGTAGCCGCGCCGGCCGGCCGCCAGCCATTGATCTTCGGGCATGAAGGTGATGTGCGCCGAAGAGACCTGCAGCTGCTCGGCCAATTTGGCGCACAGGTTCAGCAGCTGATGCTGCGCAGCCGCATCCGCCTGCGCGCACAGCAGGCGGCGCCCGGTGGCGGGAGTGAAGGGGATGCCGGCCTGCAGCTTGGGATAGTAGCTGCCGCCGGCGCGGCGCCAGGCTTCCGCCCAGCTATGGTCGAAAACATATTCCCCTTGGGAGTGCCCCTTTAGGTACAGCGGCATGCAGCCGATGGCGCGATCATCCTCCCGCAGCACCAAGTGGAAGGGCTGCCAACCGCTTTGCGCCGTTGCGCTGCCGCTGGCCTCCAGCGCATGCAGGAAGGCGTGGGTCAGAAAGGGGTTGAAGACGGCGCCCTTGGGATTGGCGCAGCGGTCCCATGCCGTCGGGGCGATTTCAGCGATGCTGTGCAGCACCTGGCCTGTGCGTGCGGGTGCAGACAAAAATGGGGCCTCACAAGAGGCGCCGCCCTGCTCGGCGCCGACGGAAGTACGCATTAGAGCAGATTCCGCTATCTGTTACACTTGCCGCCGCACCAGCCCAGCAATTCTCATTATGGCTTTCAGCCCCTCCACAGGAAGGATTTGCCGGTCGATTTAGCCCCAATTGAGCTGGAAATGCGGGGTGTTAGGCGGCGAACAGTGAAGTTGGACGCCAAAATTGGAATTGCCGGCGCCAACCGGAAGACGTTTTTGTGGATCCGCAGGAAGACAAGGCATCGCTGCTGAACCAGCTGCGCATCGACCGTTCGGCGCCGTCGGCGGCTTCCGTCCGTCCTTGGCGGTGGTTCGTGCTGGCGGCTTTGCTGGCGGGGGCGGGCTTTGTGGCGTGGTTCTTTGCTGGCCGGGGCGCGCCAGGGGTCCCCTTGGTCAGCACCTCGGCCGCCCAGGCGGCTGATCGCGCAGGGTCGGATTTCAGCGTGCTGGACGCCACCGGCTATGTGGTGGCCCGCCGGCAGGCCACCGTCAGCAGCAAGACCACCGGCAAGGTGGTGGAGGTGTTCATAGAGGAAGGCGTGCAGGTCGCCGCTGGCCAATTGCTCGCCCGGCTCGATGACAGCGTGCCCCGGGCGGAGTTGGCGTTGGCGGAAAGTCAGTTGGAGGCCGCCCGGCGCACCTTGCGGGAAGTGCAGGCGCAATTGCAGCAGGCGCGGCTGGACTTGACCCGCAGTGAAGGGCTGGCGGAACGTGATCTGGTTAGCCAGGCGGAACTGGACCGCAACCGTCTGGCGGTGGAGGAGGCCGAGGCGCGTTTGGCCCGGGTGCGTCAGGAGGCGGTGGTGTCGGAACGCTATCTGGCCGTGCAGCGGCAACTGCTTGAGGACATGGAGATACGCGCTCCGTTCGCCGGCATCGTCATCGCCAAGGCGGCCCAGCCCGGGGAGATGATCTCGCCGGTGTCCGCCGGCGGCGGCTTCACCCGCACCGGCATCTGCACCATCGTGGACATGGACTCCCTGGAAGTGGAGGTGGACGTCAATGAGGCGTACATCAACCGGGTGCATTCCGGGCAGCCCGTGCGCATTCGGCTGAATGCCTATCCACAGGATGACTATTCCGCCGAAGTCATCGCCATCATCCCGGCCGCCGAACGCAGCAAGGCCACTGTGCGGGTGCGGGTGGGCTTCCTCGAGCGGGACAGCCGGGTGCTGCCGGACATGGGCGTACGGGTGGCTTTCCTAGGGCTTGCGGCTGAGACGTCCGCAGCGCCCGTTCAATCCGGGGTGTTCGTGCCCAAGGGGGCGGTGGCGGGCGAGGGTGAAGCCGCCTATGTGCTGGTCGTGGCTGGTGGGAAGGTGCAGCGTCGCGTGGTGGATTTGGGCGAAGGTCAGGGCGGCCGCCGGCGCGTGCTCGAGGGGCTTGCGCCCGGTGAACGAGTGGTGACGGGCTTGACGGATGATCTGTTGGCAAGCCTGCCCGACGGCGCCAGCGTGTCTGTGCGGAACTGACGCAAACACTTTGGAATGGTCCTGGAATCAACGCCAGGGCCATCCCAAAGAGTCCGCTCTTGAAAGAAAATTGCTGAAAGGTCATTAGATACCGCAGAATATTGTGGAATATTCCGAAAACTAGTCATAAACCATCTATATGGGGCTTTGCCGAGGGCTGGTGGACGACTTTGGGATGGTCCTGGAAACCAACGCAGACGGCGCAAACAGGCCCGAACTTATGCTTTAGAATGAGGCGCCGGAGCGGTGATGGAGTGGTCTATGCCCTTAGTGCTTTGCCAGGATCTGCGCAGGAGTTTTGTGAAGGGCAAGGAGCGGGTGGATGTGCTCAACGGCATCAACCTAGCGGTCGAGCAGGGGGATTTTTTGGCGCTGATGGGGCCTTCGGGCTCCGGCAAGACCACCCTGCTGAACCTTATCGGCGGGCTGGATCATCCCAGTTCCGGCCAAGTGGCGGTGGGCGGCGTTTCCTTGCACGGCATGTCTTCCCGGCAGCTTGCGCGCTGGCGTTCGGAAAACGTCGGCTTCGTCTTTCAGTTCTACAACCTGCTGCCGGTGCTGAATGCGCAGCGCAATGTGGAGTTGCCGTTGCTGTTGACCAACCTTTCCGCCAAGCAAAGGCGCGCCAACGCGGCCGCTGCGCTGCGCATCGTCGGCCTTGCCGACCGCGCCCGGCACAAGCCTGGGGAACTGTCCGGGGGGCAGCAGCAGCGGGTGGCCATCGCCCGCGCCATCGTCGCCGATCCCACCCTGCTGTTGTGCGATGAACCCACGGGCGATCTGGACCGGGAGACGGCGGATGAGATACTGAGCCTGCTGGAGGCCCTGCATCGGGATCATGGCAAGACCATCATCATGGTCACCCATGATCCCAAGGCCGCCGAGCATGCCGCCAAGGTGGCGCATGTGGACAAGGGCCAACTCATTGCGGAGGCTGGGGCATGACCAAGCTTGGGCTTATGTGGGCCTATCTGTTTCGCCGCAAGACGCGTACGCTGCTCACCCTGTTGTCCGTGTTGGTGGCCTTTTTGCTGTTTGTCCTGCTGCGTACGGTGGCGCACACCTTCTCCGAGGGCGGCGCCTTCGTTGCGGCGAGCGTGGAGCGGCTGAGCGTGGTGCCCAAGTACTCCATCATCGACCCGCTGCCCATCAGCGCGATGCAGCAGATGCAGGCGCTGGAGGGGGTGGATGCGGTCACCCATGCGGATTGGTTTGGCGGCGTTTACCAGGATCCGTCCAACTTCTTCCCCACCTATCCGGTGGACCCCCTGCCTTACTTTGACCTGCATCGGGAGCTGGTGGTTTCGGCGCAGCATCTGCAGGCCTTTGCGCAGACCCGCACAGGCGCCTTGGCGCCTAGGGCGCTTGCCGAGCAGTTCGGCTGGAAGCTGGGAGACAAGATTCCCATACAGGGGGACATCTACGCCAAGAAGGACGGCAGCCGTAATTGGGAGTTCGATTTGGTGGGCTTCTATTCCGGGGAAGAGGCGCAGCCGCCCCGGGTGTTCCTAATCCACAACGACTACTTCGATGAGGCCCGGGATTTCGGCGAAGGCATGGTCGGCTGGTTTGTGGTGCGCCTAAAGGACAGCGAGCGGGCGGCCGAAGTCGCCCAGGAGATCGACGCCCTTTTCGCCAATTCCGCCAACCCCACCCGCACCATGACGGAGGCGGAGCAGCAACGCCAGTTCATGCGCCAGATTGGGAACATCAGCCTGATGATGAACGGCATCTTGGGGGCCGTGTTCTTCACCATCCTGCTGCTGACTGGCAACACCATGGCGCAGTCCTTCCGCGAGCGAGTGCCGGAGTTGGCGGTGCTCAAGACCCTGGGCTTCACGGATGCCGCCACCGCCGCCCTGTTGCTGGGGGAAGCCGTGCTGCTGTGTGTGCTTGGCGCCTTGCTGGGCATTGCCGCGGCCTATGCTGTGGCCCTTGTCATCGGCCCGGCCATGGAGCAGTTCATGGGTTTGTTCGAAGTGACGCCGGCGACCATGGCCAGCGCAGTGGCGCTGTCCGCCGGCCTCGGCTTGGCGGTGGGCGCATTTCCGGCCCTTACCGCCCGCCGGCTCAGCATCGTTGCCGCCCTGCGTGCGCATTGACGGCCCTTGCAACGGCCTTGCCCAATGACCTTGGTGGCTTGGTCTCCGCCCTCAGCCTTGAGGATGCAATCGTCCTTCTTGCAACGGCCTTGCCCAATGACCTTGGTGGCTTGAGGTCCCTTTAGGAGATCTGCCGAATGTTGGCCGAGGTCGCAGCCGTCACCCTGATGAACATCCGCAATCTGCCCGCCAGGCTGGGCAGCTCCTCGGTCGTGGTGGTGGGCATCGCCGGGGTGGTGGCTGTGCTGGTCACGCTGCTGGCCATGGCGGGCGGCTTCGCCGCCGCCCTGGAGCGGGGCGGCGATCCAGAGCGCGCTTTGGTGCTGCGCGGCGGCGCCACCAGCGAGATGACGGGTACGCTGGGGCCGGAGGCTGTGCGCATCCTCTCCACCATGCCGGAGGTGGACGCCTACAGCCCGGAACTTTACGTGGTGGCCGACGTGCCCAAACACTCCACTGGGCAGCCAGCCAACTTGGTCATCCGCGGGGTTGGGCAGGGGGCCTTCCAGATTCGTCCGCAAGTGCGCATTGTGGAGGGCCGGTCATTCGCGCCCGGCAAGCGGGAGCTGATCGTCGGCCGCAACGCCGCCTCCGAATTCGTTGGCCTGACCCTTGGCGGGAAGGTGGCTCTGCGCGAGAGTGAGTGGACTGTGGTGGGCCTGTTTGCGGCCAACGGCTCCGCCTATGAGTCCGAGCTCTGGGCGGATTTGCCGGTTACGCAGTCCACCTACAGGCGCGGCGCCACAGTGCAGTCCGTGCGGGTGCGCCTGACCTCGCCGGACGCCTTGCAGTCCTTCGTTGAACGGGTGCGCAATGACCGGCGGCTGGACCTGGAGGCTCAGGGCGAACAGGCGTTCTACCAAAAGCAATCCAATGACCTGAACGCGCTGATCCGCACCTTCGGCTACACCGTAGCCGTCATCATGGCCTTTGGCGCTTTCTTCGCCGCCCTGAACACCCTGTACACCGCAGTGTCCGCCCGCACGGTGGAGATCGCCACCCTGCGGGCGCTGGGCTTCGGCGCCCTGGCGGTCATCATTTCGGTGCTGATTGAAGCCCTTGGCCTTGCCTTGGCCGGCGGCATCCTCGGCGCCCTTATGGCCTACTTCGGCTTCAACGGCTTGACCGTGTCCACGCTCAACCAAGCGTCCTTCTCGCAAGTGGCCTTCGACTTCGCCGTCACCCCAGAACTGTTGATCCAAGGCCTCGCCTGGGCCATGGTCCTAGGGCTGGTCGGCGGCTTGTTTCCCGCTGTGCGGGCGGCCAAGCTGCCCATCACGAGGGCGTTGCGGGGGGAGTAGTGGGAGTGGCCAAGGCGCAGCGCAGCGGGCCCCGCCAAGGGGGGCTTAGCGAAGGCTCTCCAGCAGGGCCTGCGGTTGCGGAAATTCCCCGGTGGCGTGCTTGGAGTACGCCAGCTTTCCATCAACCTTGACGTCAAACACGCCGCCGCCGCCCTCTATGAGCCGGGCCGATGCCCCCAATTCCGCCTCCAGCAAGGCAGCCAAACTGACCGCCCGGGGTTTGTAGTTTCAGACTCCGCAGTAGGTGATGGAGATGTCCATGGGTACCCTCAGGTTGCCTCGTTCGCAGCGACAGCCCGCATTCTGGCCCATCCTGCGTCCTTCGCGCAAGGGGCGGCTCATTAGAACACTCCCATTTCAATGCCTAAGGCCATGCCGAGGCCCAGTTCGCGGCAGCGGCCGAGGTGAAGCTCGGTGATTTCCCCTACGGCGATGATGGGGGCTTGGACTTCCTTGAACGGATAGCCCCGGGCGATGCGGCGAATGGCGTCCGGGGCTTGGGTGCCGTCGTTGCCGGCGCTGATGAACATGGCGTAGGGCAGGGGCTGCAGCTTGCCCTCCACCGGGTAGAAGGTGCGATCCAGGAAGTCTTTCATGCCCCCGGACATGTAGCCGAAGTTCTCCGGCGTGCCCAGCAGCAGGCCGTGGGCCCAGAGCAGGTCTTCGGGCCTTGCATCCCAGCAGAGCAGCTTCTTGGTCTGCACACCTGTGACTTCTTCCGCTTGGGCGCCCGCCAAGACCGCTTCGGCCATGCGGCCGGTGTTGCCGGTTTGGGTGTGGTACACGATCATAAGGTGCTTGATGGGCCCCTCCGTTTGCAACCTCGGCTTGGTTGGGAAGTATACTCGCCAGCCGCAGTAGTCGGAGTTTCGCCATGGATGCAGCCTCGCCACTGGTGCAATTGCCGGCTGTGCAGGCGGCCGCGCAGCGCATCGCCGGGCAACTGCGGCGCACGCCCTGTCCGCATTCGCAGACGCTGTCCGCAATGCTGGACGCCAATGTCTTCCTGAAGTTTGAGAACCAGCAGTTCACGGCCTCATTCAAGGAGCGTGGAGCCCTGCATTGGCTGCTGGGTCTGCCGGAGGCGGCGCGGGGGGCGGGGGTGGTCGCTGCGTCGGCGGGCAATCATGCGCAGGCGGTGGCCTACCATGCCTCTCGGTTGGGCATTCCGGCGGCCATTGTCATGCCGCGCTCCACCCCCAACGCCAAGGTGGAGCAAACCCGGGTGTTTGGCGCGGACATCCACCTGCAAGGGGAGGGTCTGAATGAGGCCATGGCCTTTGCCCGGCAACTGATGCAGGAGCAGGGCCGGACCCTGGTGCATCCATATGATGATGAACGGATCATCGCGGGGCAGGGCACCGTCGGTCTGGAGATCCTGGAGCAGACGCCGGAAGTGGACGCCATCATCGTCCCCATTGGCGGCGGCGGCCTGATTGGCGGCATCGGCGTGGCGGTGAAGGCGTTGGCGCCCCGGGTTAAGGTCTATGGGGTGCAGATGGCCCGGTTCGCCGCCGCCCACGATCGCTTCCATCAGGTGCGGGCGGGGCCGCCTCCCCATCAGGGCACGGTGGCGGAGGGCATTGCCGTGAAGTCGCCGGGCAGGAAAACCTGGCCCCTGATCGCCGCCCATGTGGCGGATGTCTTCAAGGTGTCGGAGGTGCAGGTGGAGCAGGCCGTGTTCACCTTGCTGGAAGTGGAGAAGACCCTTGCGGAGGGGGCTGGCGCCGCGGCCTTGGCGGCGCTGTGCGCCAACGCCGCCCGGTTCCGCGGCCAAAACGTGGTGGTGCTGGTCTCCGGCGGCAACATCGACATGATGATCCTGTCCCTGCTGCTGCAGCGGGGGTTGGTGCGCAGCCATCGCTTGGCCCGCCTGGTGGTGGAGATACCGGATTTGCCTGGCGCCTTGGCGGAGCTTACCGCCGTGCTGGGGCAGGTGGACAGCAACATCGTTGAAATCGTGCACCAACGGGCCTTCAGCGCATCTTCGGTGCGGGCGACCGTGGTGGAGGTGGTGCTGCAGATGCGTGGCGAAGAGCAGGGCAATCAAGTGATCGCCGCCCTGCAGAGCGCCGGCTACGCCGCCCGCGTACGTAAGGGCTAGGGAGCCTCTGAACAAGTCGCGTTTGCCCAGCGCCCGCGGCCAAACCATTCGAAACAAACAGTCGCCCTCGATGGTTTCTTGCGCTATCATCATGTCCGTGCGCAATTGTCCGCATCAGGAAACCGCATCAGGAGGCAGCCGCCATGGCGCAATTGAGGCATCCACTCACCGGGGCGCTTTACAGCCTGCGGGAAGACGGCTTGGTGGAGGTGGACAGCAACGGCCTTAAGGGCAACTTCCGCTTTGACGGCCAGCACGTTTGCGGGGAGCTGCGCTTTGCCGACCCGCACATGCTGCTTTGGCTGGCGGGGCCGCAGCTGCCCTCGGAGCACAACATCCGCAGAAACCGGGGCTGAGCCGGGCGTCGCATCCAGGCAACCAACAGGGGGTGAATCTTGTGAGTGCAGCAGAAGACTTGCGTTCCGAAGGCATCAGCTATCAGGCGTTGGTCAGCCAGGACGTGGTGCCGCCGCCGAAGACCCTGCGGCTGCAGAACGTCTTTCGCTCCCCGTTGGTGTCCGTGCCGGTGTCCCGCTACACCAGCCAGGCCTTCCATGACTTGGAAATGCGGAAACTCTGGCCCCGGGTGTGGCAGATGGCCTGCCGGGAGGAGGAGATCCCGGCGGTGGGCGACCACCAGGTTTACGAGATCGGCCGCTTCTCCATCATCGTGGTGCGCACCGCCCAGGGCATCCGGGCGCACCATAATGTCTGCCGCCATCGCGGCCGGCGTCTATGCGACCGCGCCGGCCACGCCGCCAGCTTCATCTGCCCCTTCCACGGCTTTAGTTGGCACCTCGACGGCAGCTTGCGGGGCATCACCTCAGCCTGGGACTTTCCGCAGATCGACCGCAACAACTTCACCCTGACCCCGGTGCGTTGCGCCACCTGGGGCGGCTGGGTGTTCATTAACATGGACATGGACGCGGCGCCCCTGGAGGACTTCCTGGGCGACCTGCCGGACCACTTCGCCGTGTGGAAGCCGGAGCAGCGCTACATCGAGGCCCACGTGGCCAAGGTGATGCGCTGCAACTGGAAGCTCTGCCAGGAAGCCTTCATGGAGGCGTTCCACGTCATTCACACACATCCGCAAATTCTGGCGGGCATCGGCGATGAGAACTCCCAGTACGACGCGTGGGACAACTTCTCGCGGGCCATCACGCCCAACGGCACCCCCAGCCCGCACCTGCGCCGCACCCCCAGCGAGCAGGAGATGCTTGAATCCGTGATGATGCGCCACCTCGATGATCCGCCAGCCCCGGAGGTGCCGCCAGGAACCACCGCCCGCGCCCTAATGGCGCAGGCCGCGCGCGCCGGCCTGCAGCCTGTGGTCGGACAGGACGCGGTCATTTCCGACGCCTGCGTCTCGGACAGCATCTACTACACCCTATTCCCCAACTTTCATCCTTGGGGCGGCTACAACCGCATCGTCTATCGCTTCCGCCCCTATCAGAACCGCTGCGATAGATCCTTGATGGAGTGCTACTATCTAAGCCCCTTCGCCGGGGAGCGCCCGGATCCGGCGCCCATGCACCTGCTCGATGAGGACCAGCCCTGGACGGATGCCCCGGAACTCGGCCTGCTGGCCAAGGTGTTCAACCAGGACACCTTCAACTTGCCCGAGGTGCAGAAGGGCCTGGAGGCGGCGCAGTACGACGAGGTGATGCTGGCCAACTACCAAGAGACCAAACTGCGCCACTTCCACAGCCTGCTGGCCCAGTGGATCGCCTGAGCCGCCGCCTTGCAAGCAGCCGCCGACATCTCCCTGTTTGATCAGCAGAACCTGGTGCATCCGTACCAGGCCTACAAAACCCTGCGCGATCAGGCGCCGGTGCACCACGAACGCGCCTTGAACATCTACGTGGTCACTAGATACGACCTAGTGCGCGAGGTGCTCAAGGATACTGAGACCTACTCCAGCGAGGTTGGGGACTTTCTCAACAAAAGCCGCGAAATGGCCTTTCAGGCCGCGCCGCCGGAGACCCAGCAACGGGTGCGGGAACTTAGCGCGGAACTGATCGAGGTGGTTCCCACCATGGTGACCTTGGACAACCCCAAGCACGATCTGTACCGGGGTCTGGTCAGCCGCCTTTTTACGGTCTCCGAGGTCAGGAAGGCCGAGCCTGGGGTGCAGGCCGTGATCGACCGGAGCATCCTCAATCTGCAGGCCGCCGAGGCTGCAGGAGGGCAGGGAGAAAAGAGGGCGGACTTCATGTCCGCATTCGCCTTTCCCGTGCCGCTGCGGGTCATCGGGGACCGTCTGGGCATCCCGGAGGCGGATCGCCCGTTCTTCGATGCGGCCGCCACCTCCGCCGCTTCCGGCCTGCGGCTGGCGCCCTTGACACCCGAGGGTTTGATTCGCCGTGCGGAGCTGGCGGTGGGCCTGCAGAAGCTGCTCATCTCCTTGGTGGAGGCCCGTCGGCGGGCGCCCGCCCAGGACATGATCAGCATTTTGGCGAACAGCACCCTGGAGGGGGAGAACCGGCTGCTTGACTACGGCGAGGCCATCAGCATTCTGGATCAATTTCTGGTGGCCGGCCACGAAACCACCACCAGCGCCTTCGGCTGGGGCATGCTGCTGCTGTGCCGCAACCCGGAACTGCAGGACGAGATTCGCGGCGACGCGGGCCTCATCCGCACTTTCGTGGAGGAGGCGCTGCGGCTGGAAGCGCCTGTGCAGGGCCTGCCGAGGTTGGTCACCAAGGATACGGAGCTTGGCGGCCAGCCGCTTAAGGCCGGCAGCTACGTGATGGCCCGCTTCGGCGCGGCCAACCGCGATGAGCGCCAGTTTGCGCATCCGGACGAAGTGGACGTGCGTCGGCCCAAGGCGGGCATGCAGTTGGCTTTCGGCTCTGGCGTGCACCACTGCATCGGCGCGCCTCTGGCCCGCCAGGAACTCAATCTGGGCTTTAGAGCGCTGCTGGACCGTTTTGCGGACTTCCGTTTGGCCGAAGACGCCGACCCGGAAGCGGAGCCGAGCTTCGTTCTGCGCAACGTGCCGCGCCTGCCCATCCGCTACCGGCCGCGCGGCTGAGGCGGGCGGGCGCCCAAATCAAGGAAAGCGTCCCGAATGCGTGTGCAAAAACCCCGAGTGCCGCCCCTTGAGGCGGACCAGTGGAGTGCGGAGGCTGCAGCGCTCATGGCCCCCATGGTGGCGGACGGGCGCACCTACAACATCTTCAAGACCCTGGCCAACCATCCCAGCCTGATGCGCCGTTGGATGGTCTTCGCCAACCACATATTGGGCAAGTCCACCTTGGCGGTGCGGGAGCGGGAACTGCTGATCCTGCGCATCGGCCACCTGTGCCAGTCCGGCTATGAGTGGGGGCAGCATGTGCGCATCGCTCGGGATGCGGGCATGAGCGATGCCGAGCTGCGTAGCTGCCAAACCGGCTCCGCCACCCCTGGCTTGAGCGAACTCGACCGGCTGCTGTTCAAGGCGGCGGAGGAGCTGCACACGGACGCCCACATCAGCGACGCCACCTGGGCTGGCCTTGCAGAACGGCTGAGCACCGAACAACTAATGGATCTGGTGTTTACGGTGGGTCAATACAACTTGGTGTCCATGGCGCTGAACAGCTTCGGCGTGCAGCCGGACCCGGGTTTGCCGGGTTGGGAGGTCTGAATGGCCGTTTACGTCACTATTGGTAACAAACGGCTTGACCGGGATTGGTTCTTTTATCACTATTCGTAACACCGACAGGTGGAGTGCTTGGAATGATCGGGTAATGGGTTATTTGAATGGGCCAATCGGTTGTGCGTTGGTGTTGCTGGCATTGGCGCAGTTGGCGATGCCTGGCGTTCGCTATCTGCATATGGGCATGTTTCTATGTGGCGGCGCCTTGGCGTTCATCACGCTGGTGCCCGGCATCGGCCAGTGGACGGCCCGCTTTCTGGCCGTTTGCGCCACTGCCACCATGTTCTTCTATTTCGCCTGTTTCATCGAAATGGCGCCGCGGTTGCGGGACGCATGGTGGTCGATGAATCTGCATTCCTTGTGCAGCCTTATCGGCGCCTTCTCCATGATTCCGGTGCTGTCGGAGTACAGTTGCCTCATGAAGGCGGAGTGCGCCAAAACCCTGGAGACAGGCCGGGCCAAAGGCTTCTTCTCAGTGCCTTGACCCGCCTAGGGAGCCTCTGAACAAGTCGCGGTCGCCCAGCGCTCCGCTGTTTGCGCGGAGATGGCTTTGCGGCGATGCGAAGGCGACCCGCAGCGGGTTGGGGATTGCGTAGTCCGCCGCAGGGCGCTGCCCTTGGGGATGGGTCTGGGCTCCTCCGGGCTTTCGGGACTTGTTCAGAGGTTTGCTGGGGCTTGGGCGGCTTGGCAAGAAGGGAAGAGCCCCGTCCGAACATCGGGGCTTGGGCAGGCCCAGTTTCGGGGGACCTTAGCTGCGGCGGTGGGGAAGGGGGGTTCCCTTGGGCGTGAGGACGGCTACAGCGCCCGCGCTTGGGGCATCACTTCGCTGAGGTAGGCCTCCAAGGCGTCGTCGTGCCAGGGCGCGCGCAGGGCGATGTTGATCTCTTGGGCGCCGGCCTCCTTGTATTCGGCCAAGCGCTCCACGGCCTGATCGGGCGTGCATAGCAGGGCGCCGCCCATGGTGCGGCCCGCCATGTTTCCCCAGTCCTTGGCGATCTGCCGCCGCTGATGGTCCACATCCTCTTCGTCCACCCCTAGGTTGAACATCAGGTTCACTGCCCGGCGGATGCTGGCTGGGTCCCGATCCGCCGTCTCGCACCATTGGTCCAGGATGGCGTTGAGACGGCGAAACTCATCCACGGAGACATAAGCGGCGTTCCAGCCGTCGGCGTGTTCGGCGACGATGCGCAAGGTGCGCTTTTCGCCCAGCCCGCCCACCCAGATGGGCAGGCGCGCTTGCACCGGGGCTGGCGCGCAGCTTGCGTCCACCACTTGGAAGTGCTTGCCGTTGAAGTCCGTGCGCGGCTCGGTGAGCAGGCCGCGCACGATCTGTATGCCTTCGTCCAGCATGTCCAGGCGGGTGCCGATGTCCGGGAAGGCGTAGCCGTAGGCGGTGGCTTCCCAGATATGCCAGCCGGCGCCGAGGCCCAGCTCAAAGCGTCCGCCGGTGATGTGATCCAAGGTGGTGGCGGCCTTGGCCAACAGGGCGGGGTTGCGGTACCCCACATAGAAGACCAGGCAGCCGATGCGGGCTTGGCTGGTCTCCGCCGCCAGGGCGCCCAGGGTGGCCAGGGCCTCGAAGTGCGGGTCGGTGCCGTTCCGGTAGGGAGACTCGTAGAAGTGGTCCCAGGCGGAGATCCAGTCCATGCCGCAGGCGTCCAGCCGCCGCCACAGCTTGCGCATCTCAGCCATGGACAAATTCTGCTGGCCCACATGGGCGCCGAGCGATAGCGTCATTGTGTAGTCTCCCCCCCGAAGGCGATCAGGCTTTGGCTGGACTTGGCGCAACCTTGCGCCAGGATCTCCTTAGCCGAGGCCCCAGCCGGCGCCAGAGCAGCACCCGCACCGCACGCAGCTGGTGGGGCAGCGCCAGCATGGCCGGGGTGACCACCAAGGTCAATAGGGTGGCGAAAGTCAGCCCGGACACGATGGCTTGGGACAGGGGCATCCAGAACATGGACATGGACCCGCCGTACACCATTTCCCGGTTGATGAGGTCTATGCTGAAGTTGCTGGCCAGCGGCAGCAGGCCGAACACCGTGGTTACGGTGGTCAGCATCACCGGGCGCAGCCTTTGTGCGCCGGTGCGCACGATCAGGGACAGGTAGTCCAGCTCCGGGTGCTCCCGGCGCAGATGGTTGTAGGTGTCGATGAGCACGATGTTGTTGTTCACCACGATGCCGGCCAGGGCCACCACGCCGACGCCGGTGAGCACCGCGCTGAACGGGCTGTCGGTGACCAACAGCCCCAGCAGAACGCCCGCGGTGGACAGCACCACGGAGAATAGGATCAGGCTGGACTGGTAGAAGCTGTTGAACTGGGTGACCAGCAGCACGAACATCAGCAGCAGGGAGAGCAGGAAAGCCATCTGCACGAAGGCCATGGACTCCTGCTGCTCTTCGTTGGCGCCGCGGAAGGCCACCCTCAAGGCGGGGTCGAAGTCCTGATGCGCCAGCCAGGACTGAATCTGCCGCACCTTGTCGTCCGCCAGCACCCCCGGCGCCACGTCGGCCCTTATGTAGAGCACTGGAATGCCCTCCACCCGCTGGATGGTGTCCACATTGGCGACTGCGCTGCGGCGGACGAAATTGGAGATGGGCACCATGCCGTTGCGGGTGTTGATCTTCAATTCGTCCAACATGCTCATGCGGCGGAACTCCTCCGGGTAGCGCACCCGGATGTCCACGGCGTCATCGGACTTGTTGGGGCGGTACTCGCCGACCTTGAGGCCGTTGGTGACCAACTGCACGGCGATGCCCACCTGAAAGACGTCGGCGTCGTACAGGGCGGCCTGGGCGCGATCCACGTCCAGGCTCCATTCGATGCCGGGCAGGGAGCGGGTGTCCTCGATGTCCCGCAGGTCCGTGACTTGGCTCTCCATGTAGGCCCGCACCCGCTCCACCGCTGGGCCGAGCAGCGTTTTGTCGTGGCTGGCGAACTCGATCTGTATGGGCTTGCCGGTGGGCGGCCCCGGCTCCATGGCGCGCACATCCATGCTGATGCCCGCCAGGTGGGCGGTGCGTGCGCGCATCTCCTCGATGATGGATGCGACGGAGCGGCCACGCACGCCCTCGTCGTGCATCTCCAGGAACAGGCGCCCGATCACGTCCCGCGACCCTTCCCGTGAGGGGCGTCCGGGCAGGGTGGTGAAGGTGTTCAGGTCGCGGATGCCGTCAATCTCCAGGATCTGCTCCTCGACTTCGCGCACCAAGGTGTTGATCTCCTGCCCGGAAAGGTTGCCTCGGGCGCGTATGCTGGCGATGGCCCACTTGCTCTCCGCTTCGGAGAAGAAGGTTAGGCCCTTGCCGTATTGGCCATAGGCGACGAACGCGCCCAGCACGACGGCCAGAACGATGGTCAGCGTCACCCAGGCGTAGCGGGTGGAAAGGGTGAGCAGGCGGGCGTACCAGCCAGTTGGGGATTTCAGCCGCCTGGGATCGCCGTCCTCCAGCTGCCGCAGGGTTTCCACGGAGGAGGCGTCGCGACTGCCGGCGCGCCCAAACAGGCTGCCCAGCACCGGGCCGAACACCAGGGCGTAAAGCAGGGAGCCGGTGAGCACGGCGAACACGGTCACCGGCAGGTAGCGCATGAACTTGCCCGGCACGCCAGGCCAGAAGATCAGGGGCAGGAAGGCCGCCAAGGTGGTGGCCACCGAAGCCGCCACCGGCCAGAACATGCGCTTTGCCGCCAGGGCGTAGGCGCTGCGCCTGTCGAACCCCTCCGTCATCTTGCGGTCTGCGTACTCCGTGACCACGATGGCGCCGTCGATCAACATGCCAAGCCCCAGCAGCATGCCGAACATCACCATGAAGTTGAAGGTGTAGCCCAGGAGGTAAACGAAGATCAGGGAGAACAACAGGGAGGCGGGGATGCCCATGCCGACGATGAGGCCGCTGCGCACGCCCATGGCCGCCACCACCAGCACCATCACCAGCGCCAGGGCGGTGAAGATGTTGCCTTGCAGCTCCGTCACCTGCTGCTGCACCCAGGGCCCTTGGTCTTGGGTGAAGAAGATGTCCACCTGCTTCGGCAGGCGCGGGCGGAATTCGTCCACCACCGCCTTGGCTTTTTCTATGGTCTCCACGATGTTGGAGTTGGTGCGGCGGATGACGTTCAGGGAGATGGCGATGGCGCCGTTCACCCGGGCGTGGGTGACGCGATCCTTGAAGGTGCGGCGCACGGTGGCCACATCGGCCAGGGTGATAACGGTGTCCCCGTCGACCTTCACAGGCAGGTCGAAGATATCCCGGGCCTCCTCGATGAGGCTGGGCACCTTGACCGAAAAGCGGCCTGCGCCGGTGTCCAGGCTGCCGGCGGCCACTAGGCGGTTGTTGCGCACCAGGGTGTTGATCAGCTCGTCGTTGGAAAGCCGGTAGGCCTCCAGGGCCTGCGGATCTATGATCGCCTCCAGCAGTTCCTCCCGGTGGCCCTGGATCTGCGCATCCATCACCGTGGGAATGGCCTCGATGCGATCGCGCAGGTCCAATGCCAAGTTGTAGATGAGGCGTTCCGATGCGCCGTTGCCCACCAGGTTTATCTGCAGGATGGGGAAGTCATCCACGGAGGTCTCCTGGATGATGGGCTCCTCTATGGTGTCCGGCATTTCCGGCTTGGCCCGGTCCACCGCCTCCCGCACATCCGCCAAGGCCTGATCCAGATCGTAGTCCGCCTCAAACTCCACCATCAGGGTGGCGGCGCCCTCGGAGGCCCAGCCCACGAACTCGTCCACGCCCTCCAAGGTGCGCAGCTCGATCTCCATGGGCATCACCAGCAGGCGCTCGGCATCCTCAGGGGAGATGCCCTCGTGTACGATGGTGATGACGTAGAAGGGAACTTGGATGTCCGGGTCGTTGGCGATGGGGATGGCCACGCGGGCGGCGCCGCCGGCCAGCAGCACCATCAGCAGCACCAGCAGGGTGGTTTTGGCGCGGTTGATGGCCGCGTCTATGATGCCGATCATGCCTTGGCCGCCAGATCGGCAGTGCGCGCGCTCTGCGCCGGGGGCGCTGCGGCGGGCATCTCCGCGGCGGGTTCGTAGTCCACCTCCACCTCTTCACCCGGCACCACCAACTCCTGGCCCACCGTGATCAGGGTGGCCATGTCCGGCAGGCCGGCCACCCAGACGCCGTCGGCGTCGTCGCGGATGATCTCCACCGGATTGAACTCCACCCGGCGGTTGCCATTCACCGTGCGCACGCCGATGACGCCCTCATCGTTCAGGGCGAATAGGGCCGGGCTGACCTTCTGCGCCATCACTTCGGAAACCGGAATGAGAATTTCCGTGGTGATGCCGCTGCGCAGGCGGCGGTCCGCGTTGGGAACCTGGATCTCCAAGGGGTAGGAGCGCGTTTCCGGATCGCTTTGCTGACCCACGAAGCTGACCAGTCCGGCCACTTGGGAGCCGTCGTTCAACAGGCCCACCGCCTGGATGCCCGGGGTGACCTTCAGCACGTCTTTCTCGGGCACGCGGCCCACCAGCAACATCGGGTCCAAGTCCACGATGGTGGCGCAGCTGGCGCCTGGGGTGAGGTAGTCGCCCATCTCCTGGTGCACTTCCTCGACGATGCCGGCGAAGGGCGCCTTGATGTTGATGCGGGCCAGATCCAGCGTACTGCGCTTCAACTCCGCCTCGGCTGCGGCCAGACGGGCGGCGGCTTGGGCCACCAAGGTTTCGGACTGGAAACCGCTGGCCTTGAGCTTGAGGCTGCCTTCGTATTCGATCTGCGCTTGGCGCAGCGCCCCGCGGCTTTCCAGCACGCCGGCTTGGCGATCCTCCAGGGAAAGGCGGCACAGAAGGTCCCCAGCCGCCACCTCGGCGCCGCGCTCCACCGGCCGCTCCACCAGGGTGCCGACCGTTTCCGACCGCACGGTTACGGTGCGCTTGTTCTCCGTCTTGCCGCGGATGCGCAGCTGGCGCACTTGGCGCGAGGCGTTGATGATGCGTCCGCGCACCCTGGTGAGGGCGGCGTCCGCACGCTGCGCGGCGCGCAGCCCGGCCTGTTCGGCCAGGGTCAGTTGCGGCGGCGGCGCTTCCGAGCCAAGTTGCCCGCTGAGCAGCCAAACGGCTATCAGCACGGCGATGACGATTGCGGTCAAATGTGTGGAGCGCATTGCGTTGTCCTATGCTGCCCGTCCATCAAAACACCGCCACAAGCCGGATGCTGGTGGCCCATTCGCGCATCCTCATGGGTGGGGCGGCATAAAATGCTACCAAAAGTAACATATCGATCTGTCTCTGGACAAATTTACAACGGGTTAATTTAAAGAAACCGCTGCTAAGGAACCTCTGAACGAGCCCCCCAAGCCATCTCCCCCGCAAAAAAAAAGCGGGGCGCGGGGCGAACAAGTCCCGGAAGCCCAGAGGAGCCTAAAGGGCATGATGGCAAGGCGCGGCGAAGCCGTGTGGCAGGCACCACACAATGAGCCGCAACACAGCCAGTGCGCCCTTTTGGCCCTCCCGAAGGGCGCCCCGCGGCGCACGGACCGTGGAATGCCCTCTGCGCTGCGGGTTGCCTTCCCATGGCCGCAACGCCATCTCCAGCTGCTGAGAGCGGGGCGCTGGGCGAACGCGACTTGTTCAGAGGTTCCCTAGTGTTACGTCCCA
>CAYGBY010000037.1:0-21206 GCA_964348115.1 uncultured Pseudomonadales bacterium | reverse complement strand
GGTTCCGGGTCGAGCTTCAGATCGACATCGATGGTGCTCTCCCGCCATCCGACGATGACGGCGGAGCCTCCTCCCGTCAGGTACACCCGCCCGGGGCCAGTCGCCTCTTCTCCGAGAAGCCGCAAGAGCCGCAGCACTTTGGCCGCGTTGCTGAGTGCCCGGGACACCTGAACTCCCTGTCGATCCCGCGCATGCGAGTATGACCGGACGGGGAAACAAGCGCAAAGTTCTTGCGCCGCCCCGCTAATTCGGAGCCGGGGGCCAGTGATCCATGCGGGCTGTGCTCCGGCCATGTGGGAACGCTTGACCGACCGCCGTGCGCCCGGATGCTCCACCCGATGCTACTTTGCAAGGTCTGGCGGTGGAGCGACGTCGATCACGCGAACATGGACGGTTCCTCGCTCGCGGTCGTCCATCGTGGCTTCCAACTGCTGTTGCAGGTCCGTGGGCGTAGCGGGCCGCGTGCCGGCTGGAGAAAACTTCGTACAGTTACGGCCAAACCATAGAACGACGTAAATGCCGTTGCCGTTTGTGGCTGGATCGCTCGTGTACTTGGCCACAAGCTGTGTTCTCGCGGCGCGCCACAGGTCTCGGTTATCGTTTCGCTTCACCTCGATGGGGACTCGGCAATCGCCGTAGGAAACGCTGATATCGGGCGGGAGATCATTCGGCCGATCCCCTTGGATCGAAATTCCCCTTATTCGGGGGTGGGAAACGCTGATATCGGGCCGGGTATCATTCGGATAGCGCACCTCGCGGTCGATGTTGGTGTTCGGCGGGCATATGTGACGAAGCTGCTCCACGAGCTCCCGCGTGCAGGATTCCTCGGGCTTGGTCTCGGTTGGCTTGCTGTGGCCGCGCTCATTCCAGAATGCCTTCCAGCCGTCGGTGCTCCCGGACCTCATTCGAAGCTCCAGCGCGGCTAGGCGGTCCAGCACTATAGCAGTGAGGTCGGCGGCGCCGGCCGGCGCGCCGCCCTGGAACGCCTCGGCCGCCTGCGCCGCGGTCGGGTGACGGTATTCGTGATCACGCCGGATTGCTCGTTGGTCGTCCGCGGCGCGAGCCAATGCGGGTCGCCAACTCGAGAGTTGCGGATCGTGGAGAAGAGCGTCCAGGGCGTCGGTGGCGTGAGGATCCGGGTAGCCGGCGATCACGCGGATGCAGTGGCCGACCAGAGTGGATGCCTCCATGACCGGCGTCACGAGGCCTTCGCTCAATTTGTCCGGCTCCACGAATCGGCCGACAAACCGGATGAGGAGCGCAGCCAAGTCGGCGCCAGCGCTGTCGACCGGACGGCTCCTGTGGTCTTGGGGGCAGAAGAAACTGGCGAAATGGAGTGTGCGCGCCTGCTGGCGGCCTGCGCCCAGGAACCTTCTTGCGGAAGGTGCAAACTTCGCCATCGTGATGCAGCAGCCGGCGGCGAGCCAGCGGCCGCGGTGACACGCGGGCATGCTCTTCAGCGACAGCTTCAGGTCGATCAATCGCTCGAACTCGGTGCGGTCAGCGTGTTGCGCCGCGGCGAGCAAAAGATATTCAAGAGCGCCGAGGAGGTTGCTTCTGGCGCGAGCGGGAAAGGCCCTTAACAAAGGCAGGCAGGCCTGTCTTGCGACTTCGGCATGGGCGCGGTCGAACGCCAGATGCCAGATGTTGGTGTTGCCGGTGTTGTCGATTCCCTGGGAGAACAGGGCGCCTGCGAACTGGACTTGGACGCTGGCGACGGTGGCTGGGTGTTCGGCAATAAGGTGTTTGTACCACGATGGTTGGTAGTCGCCGTGGCCGTAGCCGTAGTAGATGGCAATTGCCCTGCGCATGCGGGCGTCGGTCCACCAGTCGCTGGTTAGGGTGCCCGTTCGTTCCGCCTCGGCCAAGCCCGCCAGGTAGGGCCAGCACAGGTAGTGCGTCTTCGATCTAAGGCGTTGTTCGAGAATCTGTTCTGCATCTGGCATATCCTGTCTTTTCAAGGTCAGACGCAATCCAGTCTTGGCCGCATCGAGCAAGGGCTTGCGCCCTGCGACGAGTTCCTTAAGACGCCTGATGCCCAAGTCGGGCGTGAAGCCCATGCAGTCACCGAAATAGGTTCGAGCCAGCCTGTTGAGCAACGCCGGGGATGCCCTGTTGTTCCGCAACGCGCTCTCGTTGTCCTGCAGGTGTTTCAGTTCGCGCTGGGCCTTTCGGAGGCGGTCTTGGCGCCATTGCTGCTCCTGTTCCTTAACCCGATCGAGACCTGGGGAGGGAGGCGGTGGGGCGAGCAACGGCTGCAGGAAGGCGGACAGGCCAGGGTTGTCCACCAGCAGGTGGCGCAGTCGTTCAGGATCAAGACTGCCATACTGCGCGGCGAACCTGAGCAGCGATTCGGCGCGTGAGCGTTGGCGGTGGTACATCGACTTCGCCCGGGTGGCGCATTCCCAGAAGAATTCGGCGGAAACGGATGCGCCGAAGAGCCGTTGGAATGCTTCGTACCCGGCATGCCAATGGTCATCTGGAAGTCGCCGCATTCCTTCAAGAAGGAGGTCGAGGTGCCGATGGGGACGTGCTTCGAGCCAGTCGCGTATGGATGCGGCATCGTCCCGGCTGGCATGTTGGCCCACACGAAGCCGCACCCCCGCATCGAGCCAGCTATAGAGTCGGGTGACCTCAAGCTCGTCGCCGTCGGTCTCGAGACCCCGCACAAGTAAACGGGCAATGCAGGATTCCAACATTGAACTGCCCGCCTGCTCAAGTTTGGGAAGGCGGTGGCAGCAGAGGTCGAGGAGTTGCGCTAAGTCCCTCTGGGACGAAAGCGAGGAGAGGTGCAAGACCCAGAAGCACCAGTATGCGCCGAAATAGTCCTCGTTGGGCTCCTTGATGTAGTCCCAGACCGAACCCGGTGGCACCTGCTGCGGATATAGCACCGTGAGGAGTTGCCCGAGGAGTTCGTCGTTTGGGTCGGCAATGCGGCGTTCTGCAATGTCGTGGAGCAGGGGCAGGAGGTTCGACCTGTCGTCGGTGTGCTTGTTGTAGTGCAGGAAGGCGGTGAGCGCGGCATGCCTCACGCGGGCCCACCGGCTGTCGTCGCGTGCGACCTCGAAGATGGTATCCGAAAGGCCGGCCAGCGGGGGCGCTTCACGCAGGAGCCGCAACACGAAATCGGCGACGAGCTCACCATCTGGTCCGCTGGGCGGTTTGCGGATGCTGTGTTCGAGGGCAGACGCCATGGCCGGAGTGGCGAGCGACGCGAAAGCCGGGGCGATTCGGTACGTGGGCGCAAGTTTGCGGGGCTCCCGGACCAATGAGTCGAACAGGGCCCGGCGTTCCTCATCGGCGAGCGCCGTGATATCTCCGTACAGAGCGACACCGACCGGATCTCGTTCGATTAGGTGCGGGCGGGCGTGTGGTGAGTGGGCGGCGAGCCAGGCGGACAGTCCGCGCAGTTCGGAGACGACGGTTCCGTCCCGGCCGGAGATGAGGGCGAGCACCCGCAGGGCGGGAAGGCCGTCTTCGATGAGCTTGGCGATGTGGCGGGCTGCGACGTACTCCGCAATCTGGCGGTGGACGGGTTCGGCCCGGCCCTCTTGGGCGTGGCGGAACAGACGCGATGAAACCGCCTGACGGCAATCGTTGTCCGAAGGCCCGCAATCCGTCATCAAGGGGTAGTTGGCATCGGCCTTGTCGGCATCATCGGCTTTGCTTGTGATCGTGGCGCATCCAGAAGCCCCGGAGACAAGCAACGCGGCGCACAGGCGGCCCGCAGTATCCAGGATTCGTTTCGGATCCTGTCGTGGAGTTATGCTTAGGTGTTCTTCGTTGTGCTCGCCGGCCAAGGCGAGGCATGCCTTCCCGAATGTTTCCTTGCGTCCCCTGGGCCATTCGCCGTCGTGGACGGCGCGCGCGAGCAGGTATAGTGTCTGCGGGTTGCGGAGGAGGCCTTCCATGCCGCGGGCTTCTGCCTCCTCGATGAAGTTGGGAATGTCGCGGACGCTAGAATCGGCCTTCAGGAGCTCAGCGGCCTGCTGCCGGTTGAGCGGGTCGAGACTCAGCACGGTCACTTTGCCCGAGGGCGAGATCGCAGCGATGCTCCGCTGGTCGGTGATAAGCCAGTCGGCATGCCGGCACGACAGCCGCAAGCGGGGATTACCGAGCCTTTCGAGAGTGGACCTGATGCGGTCCAGCGGCGTTCGAGGGTCGGGTTGGCCGGCGCGAATCTCGTCCAGGCCGTCGATAAACAGAGTCTTCCCCCTCCATTCGGGATGACTGTCGGCGTGGAGGGTTGCCAGATCGCGCGCGGTGACGAAATGCCCCTGCGTCCCGAGAGCGGCCGCCTCTTCGTGGAAGGCTGTGCTTTTGCCCATGCCAGGGTCGCCGAGTAGGACGTATGCGGGACAGTCGCGAAACGCGGCGAGGGGCTTGGAAGAGACAGGCGGCGAACCAACGGCCCCTTCTTCGTCACGGAGTTCCGTGCACGTTCGCGGCACGATGGTCATGGGTCGTCGAACCATCGGTCAAGGGACGAGGTCAGAAAGTCGGCCAACGGAATGCCGCCGTCGCCGACCAGCATGGTGCGGTGCGGACTGAACTGGCGCACAAAGGCGCCCATGCCCGGCGAGCGTAATCGTTGCGGGCCACTCTTGACCTCGATGACTATCGTGCGCGGTCCGCGGCGCAGGACGAAGTCGACCTCAAGATAGCCCTTTCGCCAGTAGTAGGCGCGCACATTGCCGGTGGCGGCATTGAGGATGTGCGCGCCGACCGCGCTTTCGACGAGGCGGCCCCAGAACGAGCGGTCGGCTTGCGCCTCAGCGAAGCTGTAGCCGGAATCGGCAGTCGCCAGGGCGGTGTTGAGAACGTTGAGCTTTGGGCTTGAAGCTCGCACTTGATGGGGCGACGTCGAATATCTGGGCAGGCCGGCTAGGAGGCCCGCAGTGGAGAGAAGATCGAGATACCGGGCGAGGGTTGTGGCGTTGCCCACATCCTGAAGGTGCCCGAGCATCTTGTTGTACGACAGGATCTGTCCAGAGTAGTCCGCGCCAAGCTCGAAGAGCCGCCTGAGCAGAGCAGGCTTTTCGACCTTCGTCATGGCCAGGATGTCTTTCTCGATGTTTGGCCCGATTAGGGCACTGAGCAGGTAGCTACGCCAGCGCTCCTCTTCGCGGATGAGATGGGCGCTTCCCGGATAGCCGCCAAAATAGATGTATTCGGCCAAGTCGAAGTTGAATGCATCCGCCATCTCGCTAAAGGACCAGTGGTCGACGCTGATCGGCTCGAAGCGGCCAGCGAGACTCTCATTCAGTCCAGATTGAATGCGGAGGGGTGTGGAGCCAAGGATGATGACATGCATGTTGCGGTTATTGGCGCGGTCGGCGTCCCAAAGGCTCTTGATGGTGGTGGACCACTGCGGGAGCGCATGGATTTCGTCAAATGCAAGCACGACCCCGCATGGGTGCTTTTCCGCTTCTTGACGGGCGTGCTGCCAAACCCGGACCAGCCACTCGGCGTTCGGCTTTTGGGGCAACGGCAACATGGGTTCGGTGCCCAGCGGGTCTGACTCCGCGGCGTCCATCTCGTCCAGGCTGTGGTAGATGGGAAGACGCGCAGTGCGACGGAGCGCTTGGCGCACGAGTTTCGTCTTGCCGGTCTGGCGGGGGCCGAACACGGCGATGATGCGGTGCGGTTGTTCGTCGAGTCGACGCAGCAGCGTATCGACTTGAGACCGTTGAAAGCCTTGCATGAGGCTAAAATACGACACTGAACAATTTTATTCAATCCAAGGCCAGATCCCCGGATGAAGATGGGATAGGAGGCGGCGTAGAGCAGCCAGTCGAGACGGAAGTTGGATTTGGCGAAGTCCAGCCGCCTACGCCAACAACGCCCAGCCACCTTGGCTGGTCAATGGCGCATCGGTGAAACCAACAAGGATTTTCGGGGGAATTGGAATTATTGTTCACCCCCGATCCTTATCTGTGAACCGGAAAAAATATCCTGCCGGGGGCAAGACAAGGGCTATACTGCGGGTGAGGTGTGAACATGTCGAAAACGGGCCGCAGGAGTCTCTGGCTGCCCTTGAGCTTGGTCGCCGGGATGGCCGGGGTTGCCGCCTTGGCGCTATTTCTATCTCCGCTCCCTTCCGGGGAAGGCGAGGCAACCGGCGGACTGGCGGACGACGAGCGGGTGGTCAACGAGGCGGCGCTTGCCCGGATTGAGGCGGAAAGCCGGGGGGCGTCCGCGGCGCCATCCGTGCAGGCCGCGCCCCGCGGCGCCGACAACGCATTGCCCGCCGAACCGCCAGCCGACCACCGGCCCGCCCCGCCGGAGGGCTACTCGTTCGTCACCGACCACGGCGAGATGGCCAAGGGGCGTTTGGAGCGCGGCGCGGACGCGCAACCCGACGCCGTCGAGCCTAGTCCCGCCTGGCTGGGCGCGCCCGACGCCGTCGCTGCGCTGGCCGGCCAGGCCGCCACCGCCGGCCGCGGCTGGACGTTCGGCTGGATACAGCTTCAGCCGGATGCGCGGGCGGGCGATCTGCGGCGTTCGCTGCAACGCTTGGGCGGAGAGGTCCTGGGCGCCGCGGGCCATCTGGTTCGCGTTCAGCTACCAGGCGACAAGGACAGCCTGCGGGCGATTGCAGCGCTGCCGGAGGTCGCCGGGCTCGGCGCCATGCCCGGGGAGAAGAAGCTTTCGGCGGCGTTCGCCGAAGAAGCCTTCGCCAAGCCTGGGCACGAACGGACACCTGTGTTCATTACCCTGATGACCGATGATCCGGACGGTCGCTGGCGGCGGTCGCTGCAGGACCTCGGCGCCGTGGTGGGCCATTTCGACCCGGCCATTCGCGTCTACGCCGCGAATGTGGATCAGGCCGCCCTCGAAGCCATTGCCGAGGCGGACTTCGTACTGGCCGTCGAGCCCGTCGGGGTCGTGGAGGCCGCCCACGATACGGCCGTTCCCGCCATGGGCGCCGACGCGCTGCGGCGGTATCTGGCCTCCCCGGGGCTCTTTTCCGGCATTGGCGGCGCTTCCGTCCCCGTCGGCGTCATGGATACGGGGCTCAACATCAACCATTTGGACATCTCCGCGAACCGGGAGAGCATCTGCGGCGCCAATTTTGTGTGGTACGAGCCACGCGTCGAGGATCAGGATCTATGGGTGGATGACAATGGGCATGGCACCCATGTCACCGGCACCATCGCCGGCAACGGCCATGTCAAGCCGCAATACGCCGGCATGGCGCCGTCGGTGCGCCATATCCGTTTTGCTAAGGTGCTCAGCCATCGGGGGTGGGGTAGCGCGGACAGCATCGTGCGGGGCATGGACTTCTTGGCTGGGCCTTCCGGTTGCGCGAACGCGGGATGGAGCGCCGAGCGGGTCAGGCCGCTGGTCGTCAACATGAGCTTGGCGTCAACCAACCGATTGTACGAGGGCAGGGATGTTGGGGCGCGCAAGCTCGACTCCGTCGTTTGGGGCCACCGGCAGCTCTATGTTGTCGCCCAGTCCAACAGTAGCGTCCACGGGTTCTCCAACTACGGCGCGGCCAAGAATTCGCTGTCGGTGGGCGCCGCGCTCGACAGCGGCGAACTCGCGAGCTTCAGCAGCCTCGGGCCCACCGCCGATGGCCGCCTGGCCCCGCAGGTCGTCGCGACCGGCGTCAGTCTATACTCGGCCGAGGGCGAAGGGAGCCGTTCGGCATACTCGGTAAAGAGCGGCACCAGCATGTCTTCCCCCGCGGTCGCCGGCGTTGCGGCGCTGTTGATGGACGCCGTTCCCGGGCACCGGGAACAGCCCGCCCTGGTGCGGGCGCGGCTGATGGCGAGCGCCGTCAGGCCCGACGCGTGGCTCGAGGCCGGCGGGCGGTTTCCACCGAACAACTCGAACGGCCCCGGCGCGCTGCAGAACCGGTACGGGCTCGGCAAGGTGTCGGCGCGCACCGCCGTGCTCAGCCGGGACGGGCCGGACGGCTGGGTCGGCGGCGGCGCGGTGTCCGAGCTGCGGGACGGGGAGTACGCCCACCGGGAGATCGTCGTGCCGGAGGGCGCGAGCCGCCTGGACCTGGTGATGGTTTGGGACGAGCCGCCCACGGACACCATCGCCCAGGCCGTGCTGAACGACCTGGACCTTTATCTGGATATGGACGGCGACTGCGGGGCGGGCGCCTGCGGCGGGTACTCCTCGACCTCCCGCCGGGACAATGTGGAGTGGATCATCGTGCGGAATCCGCCGCCCGGAACCCACCGGGCCAGGGTGGTTCCGCACCGGGTCTACACCGCCGCGCCGCGCGCCGGGCTGGCGTGGACGGTCATACGCGGCCCCTCCACGCCGCGGCTCGCCATCGACGCCGACCGGACATCGCTCGCCGACGGGGACACACTGCGGCTGACGCTGACCGCGGACGGCTATGTCGCCGCCGGAACGCGGCTGCATATGGATTGCCGTACGCCCGACGGTGTTTGTCCGGATATCGTTTACGGAGCGACTGCAACCCGGGAGGACATCGTATCGAGAAATCTTCGTTGGTGGAATCATTCACCCATAGAACTCGGCGAAATTGCCGCGGGTGAATCCCAGCAAATTGCTTTTGAGGTTTATCTAGGCAGCGAAGAACCCAGCCGACACCTGCATTTCACGGCAAGCGCTTGGAACGCCAAGGCGGCTTCGGTCTCGGTGGACGTGCTGTCAGACGATGGTGCCGATAGGTCTGATGCGCCAGCGGCCGAGGCGGCTGCGAACGCGGAGTTCGTCGCTGCCTCCGTGCTGAAGGGTGGCGAGGGGATCCGGGAATTGGACCTTCTGCTGGCGGTGCCCGAGCCCGGCGAACCCGTGTTTGAACCCGGCTATTTTGGGCGTCCGTTCGGCTCCGTCTGGTATGTCTGGACGGCCCCCGAGGAGGGCCTGTCGCGATTCGGTGCCACCCGAAACGCCGACATGGACGTCGACTACCTGAAAGTACGGGTCGACGTCTTCAGGGGCGAACGCATCGGTACCTTGGAACATGTGGCCTCCGGTCCCTGGGGGGTGGAGTTCTTCGCCGAGGCTGGACGGTCCTACCGCATCCGGGTGAGCAACTACTGGGAGGCAGTACCGCTGGTTCTCCGCTGGTCACAAGGCCCGCGCCCGGCCAACGATGACTTCGGCGCGGCGCTCTCCATTTCGGATGCCGAGGGCGTTGTCGAAGGCGACAGCCAGGGCGCCACCCTGGAGCTGGGGGAGTCGTTTGGAGCCTTGGCGTCCACCGTCTGGTACCGGTGGACGGCGCCGGGCGACGGCTGGTGGAAGTTCGAATCGAGCAACGAGCAACTGCGTGTGCTCGCATTTACCGGCGACAGCATTGGTGAATTGCGGCTGGTCTCCGGCTTTCCAGAGTCCTTGGCGAGGTTTCCGGCGGTCGCTGGAGGGGAATACCACATCGCTGTCGCGTCCCCGAGTGTGTATGCGGCCTCCGGCCTCTTTGATCTGGTTTGGACAATGACCGATCCCACGGCGGACAACGACAATATTGAGGCGGCAGAGGCAATTGATAGTGTGGCATCGGGTTCGCATTACATCTCATCATCACCTTACAGGAGCGCGAGCGTCGAGCCCGGCGAGCCGGCTGCAACCGGCGTCAGAACCAGATGGTGGGTTTGGACCGCTCCAGAAGACGGCAGCTTTACGTGGCGGCTGACGGAAACCGCGTATACCCAAGCGCAGGTGGCCGTGTTTTTCCGCGATGCCGACGAAAATTTGCAACTCGTTGGCGCGACCGGCCCTGTCGTCACTTCAACCGAACTCGCCTTCCAGGCCGTACGGGGCGAGCGCTATTGGATTTCGGTTGGGCTCCCAAAGGGCGACTACGGTGCGTTTTCATTCTGGGGGACTAGGGGGATCTTGCGTTGGGGGCCGACGCCGGAGAACGACGATCTTGACCGCGCCACCTCGCTCGCGGGCGCCAGCGGCTCGATCACCGGCCTGGGCCGATTTGCGACGACGGAGCCCGACCAGCGCGGTGGGCTTGGCCACTCGTCCGTATGGTACGGCTACGAGACCCCAGCCGCCGGCTGGTATCGTTTCCGTGTGGCGGAATCCCAGCCCCCCATGGTGCTGGCCGTCTATGTGGATGCCGGCGGCGGGCCGGGCTCGCTTGAGCTTGTCACCACGAGCCGCCACGGCCCGAAGGTCTTGGAATCGGATGTGGTTGAGGTTCTTTTCCACGCCGAACCCGGCGTCCGCTACACGATCCGGCTCGGCACCGTCGGCGCCGATGAAGGCGGCCGCTTCAGCCTGTATTGGGAGGAAGCCGAGCCGCCGGTCTGGCTGCGATACACTGGGCGCGTGGCCTACGACACGGATTCGAAGGGCCGACTGACTAGGCTCGTCGTCAATGACTTCGGAACGGCGCTCTACACCGCTTCGGGTTTGGGGCTGCACGTATTCGAGCGGGACGCAACGACCGGCAATCTGGCGCCTGTTCAGTTGCTGGAGATGCAGGGCAGCCTAGCGCATGCACCGTTGATTTGGGATCCGCGCCGGGCTCAATTGTATGCGGTGGATTGTAATATTTGGCGCAGGTTCTCGCCCATAGATGGAACCCACCAACGACTCGGTGATAGGGGGACGCTGTCGGTTGACAGCCATGTGTACTACTGCGTGGACGACGCTTTCATGGACTCCGATGGAGAGTTCATCTACGTTGTTTGGGGTTGGGACCGGATTTCGGTCTTCGCCTTTGATGCGGAGGGCGATTTGCGGCATGTTCAGACCTTGGAAATCGACGGGATCCGGAATGCGCTGATCTCGAACGATGATGCCCGCGTCTATGCGGCGACATTCGATGACTCTCTGGTGGTTCTTGCGCGCGATGACGAAACGGGTAAGCTTGCCCGAATCGGGGAGTCGGACCAAAGGCGGGTGTCCAGGTCGATGGACATCAGCGCCGACGACCGCTACCTGTTCGCCATTGGCCCTAATTCGGGGGTGCCGGATACCAATCTTTTCCAACTTGAGCGCGAATCCGCGGATCCGCTATTTCTCGGATTCCTACCACCAGTCGACGCATCGTTGTCATGGCGGAATCGGGCCATAGGAAGCTGCTTCGCTACCGCACGAAATGCCGCCCCGGCCGTGGATGTGTTCTGTGGCAATGCGGCCTTCAGCGTGGAATGGCGGCCGGATGCCAATGAACTCGCGGCAACCGATTACGTGGCGGCCTGGCAGCCGGACCGGTTCAACAACCCTGTGCCCAGATTCGGTTACGCGCGGGGCATGGCGGCGAGCCCTGACGGCCGGCATGTCTATCTTGCCACCCAGAACGACGGCATCCTGATATTCGAGCGGATCGGTAACGCGGTCGCCGATGCCGGCGCGACGGAGGACGACGGCCATGTCCGGCTGGATGTGCTGTCGGTATCTTCGGGCGATGTTTCGTTCGGCCCGCTTTCCACTGGCGGCTGCATAGGCTTGGTCGATACGACCCTGGACGGGGTCACCTACAGCATCGGCGGTTCAAGGTGGCAGACGCGGGACGCCGCGGGCGGCGACTGGGCGGATGTTGAGGGAACGGCAACCACGGGGGAAATCTGCGCCTATACGCCTTCCGCCCCCGGCGAATATCGCTTGGTCGCTGAAATCACCATCGACGGCGAAACCGGGCGCTATAGGAGCAACACCCTGGTTGCGGACCAATTGGAAGAAGCTGGCGACGAACCAACAGCTTCTGTTTCATCACCGAGTTCCGAGCACATCCGCTGCACGATGGTCAGGGGTCGTCATCTGGTCGGCTCAGGGCCAGATGCTGACCGCACCTATTGCCGGACGCTGCCCCAATAGCTTCAGGGCGGCGACGTTCAGGCCGATGGTGACGAGGCCTTGGGCGACCATCCACTTGATCAGTCGAATCGCAAGCTGCGCTAGGTCGTCCTTGTTGGCCAAGCTGCCTTGGCCCCCTCGTCTGACGCCTACTATGACCTCGGCAATGACCTCCTCCTGATCGTTGGCTATACCGTTGTAGGCAACCCCTAAACGAGCAAGTGGCGGAAGAGGTAGGAGTCGAACCCACCAGGCGCGTTATCGCGCCTCAACGGCTTTGAAGGCCGCGCGCCCCACCGGAGACGATGCTCTTCCAACACCATAAAACACTAGCTGCTCCGACATTGCAACGGTGTGGCCATTGCGGCAGCAATTCCCGCTAACGCCCCGATGCCCAGCGTTTACAATAATCACAAGAGGTCCTATAGGGCTTAGGCAAGAGTCGTCGGCGCCTTAGCGTTTTGGGGCGCCAAGGGTGTGGATTCATCAACTTGGTTTGCCGGGCGGGGGCGCAATGGAAAACAACAACCGTTGGGATAGGGCATACGAAATCAAGGCGGTCAGCCTGCTTGCCATCGGCTTCGGGCTGGTGGGGCTGGACCGGTTCATCATCCTGCCGCTGTTCCCGGTCATTGCCGAGGATCTGGGGCTCAGCTACCAGGATATGGGGCTCATCGCCGGAATTCTGGCCCTTACCTGGGGCGTTGCCGCCGTCGTGACCGGAAAGCTGTCCGACCATGTGGGCTACAAGCGGGTTCTGGTGGCCACAACCATTCTGTTTTCCCTGCTTGTCGCCTCCAGCGGCTTGGCGACAGGGCTGCTGAGCCTGCTGCTTATTCGCGGGCTGATGGGCTTCGCGGAAGGCGGGTTCGTCCCCGCCAGCATCGTCGCAACCGTCAGGGCGTCCAGACCGGACCGCGTTGGCGCCATGGTGGGCATCCAGCAGATGGCGGCGCCGCTGGTTGGCCTTTTTCTGGGCCCGTTGATCGCCATTGGCCTGCTTCGGGTTTTGCCAAGTTGGGAATGGGTGTTCGCGGTGGTCGCGTTGCCTGGCTTCCTGGTCGCCTATCTCCTGGCCCGCACGCTCAGGGAGGCGTCCGCCGGACGGTCGGGTCCCGGCGCGGCGCCGCCGCAGCCGAAGGCGGCGGCCAAGGCTTCGTTCAATGAAGTGCTCAAATACCGCAACGTCATCTATGGCGGGTTGGGGATGCTGGGGTTTCTTTCCAGCCTGCATACCTTGTCGGCGTTCATGCCAAGCTACCTGACCGATCATCTGGGTTTGTCGCTTGAACAGATGGGCGTGGTGTTTTCCTGCCTGGGAATCGGCGGCGTCATCGGCATGGTGGTGGTGCCCGCCCTGTCGGACCGGTTCGGGCGCAGGCGCGTGATGGCCGCCGCGATGTGGCTGGCGGTCGCCGCCTTGGTTGCGGTTCTTGCCGCGGGCCGCGGCGCCTTGGTTCCTGCGCTTTGCCTGTTCGTGGTCAGCGCGGCTATTTCCGGTGTGGTGGCCATCACCGTAGGCCCGTTCATCAATGCGTCGGTGCCCCGTTCGCTGGCGGCAACGGCCACAGGGGTGGTTGCGGGCCTCGGTGAAATCGTTGGCGGCGCCGGCGCGCCCGCGTTGGCTGGTGCCGTCGCCGAAGCCTACGGAATTCAGGCGGTTCCCTATGTCGCGCTAGGGGCGGCCGGCTTCGGGTTGGTCATTGTCCTGTTTGGCATGAAGGAGCCCGGCGCAACGCCGGCGCGCGCCGCAGGCGCCGTCTGAGGCGCCCCACTGCGGGGAATGCGGGCGGCACGTTGCCTGCGCCCCTGCTGCGGGCTTGGCGCCAGATGCGGGCTAAGGCCCTAGTGCAGGCTCGCCGGCAAGGATTGAAATCCCTGTAGGACATTGTTGAGGATGGGCACAGGCGTCCCGACTTCGATCCGCGTCACGTGGCGGATCAGCGCCTGTAGCAGCGCCTCCATCTCCATGCGGGCTAGATGCATGCCGGCGCAGATATGTGCGCCATGACCCCAGCCCACGTGGTCACGAGGGTTGCGATCCACCCGAAACTGGTGCGCGGACGCATAGTGGCGTTCGTCCCAGTTCGCGCTGGCGTAGAGAATGGCGGCGCGGGCGCCGGCGGGGATGGCTAGGCCCTGTGCTTGGTAGTCGGCGGCTGCAAAGCGGGTGAAGCCGCGGATTGGCGAAGACAGGCGCACGCTTTCGTTGACGACGCTCGCGGCCAGATCCGGGTCGCGGCGCAGCGCCGCAAACGCGCCTTCCGTAACGCCGAGCCGCCACAACATGTGGGCGCTGGCCAAAATGGTCGTGTCCAGGCTGGGCGCCACATAGTCGACCACCATCATCGCGCCTTCCCCCCGGGTCAGCTCGCCGTTCTCCGCAGCCTGCAGGATGGCGTGGGCCCAGCCGCCCTGCCTTGTGTGCTCCGCCTGCAGTTCGCTGACATAGCGAATGAGCTGCAAGGCGCACGGAAACGCCGCTTGGGCGCGCGCATTGAGGGACCCAAGGGCATCGAAGGTGGCGGCGGCCCATTGCAGCATGCTTTCCCGGCCGGATTCCTCCAGTCCGACAAGCTGGGCGACTATGGATACCGGCAGATGGGCGGCGAAGTCCCGCACCGCGCAAAAGTCCCCTCTTGAGCGCAAGTCAAGCACCAGCAAATCCGCGCTGTCCGCGATGCGCTGCTTCACCTGCTGCAGCGCTGACCGGGTCAGGGGCCTCATCAACTTGGCGCGACGCCGCAGATGAACCGGCCCGTCGCTGGTGAGCGTCGTTTCCGCACCAGCGCCGTTGATGACGTCGTTCGCCGCAACGCCCTTGCCGCTGATCAGCGCATCGTCCGCTCGCAGCGCCGCCCTGACCGCGGCGAATCGCGTGACCGCGTAAAGGTCGTTGGCGGGAAGATGCACGATGGGGCCGAGCTCCCGCAGCGCTCGGTAGCAGGTCTCCGTGTGCGTCAGCGTTTCGTCGCTGAACAGATCGATGCTGCTCTCAGGTGGCTGCATTGCCTGTGCGCCAGTTGGCCAACGGGCTGGAATTCATACGAACATTCCAATAAATTTGCTATCATGCAAATTATTTTACGCGGACGTTGATGGTGGGTCAACCGGTTTCCGGCGCCGCAAAGAAATCACTGGCAGATCCGTGAAGGGAGGTTGCCGCAATGGTCATGCTCAACGATGAGGACGTCCTGACCCGCGAAGTGCGCGGCTGGCGGGGCATCCACCTTTTGCATTTCGCAGGCTCCTCATGCTCCCAGAAGACGCGCATCTTCTTGGGCTTGAAGGGAATTTCCTGGCAGTCCCACCCGGTGAACCTAGCCGCCCGGGAAAACTACAGCGAGTGGTTCATGGGCATCAATCCGCGCGGACTGGTGCCGGTGCTGGTGGATGACGGAAAGGTCATCATTGAAAGCAACGACATCCTCAACTATCTGGAGGCGCGGTTTCCCAAGCCGCGCCTGATCCCGGATCGACGCAGCGAGGAGGTGCGGCAATTGTTGGCTGAAGAGGACGCACTGCATCTAGATCTGCGCGCCATTTCCTTCCGCTATTTCTTCCCCGGGGTCGCCGAGCGCCCGGAGGCGCTGCTGCAGCAATACCAGCGCTTGGGTTCGGGCACTGTGGGCGGCGTGGCGGACCAGCGCAAGGCGGTGGAAGTGGGCTTCCACCGGGACCTGCTGGCCAACGGCGGCGTCTCCGATCAGCGCATCCGGGCGGCGGCGGCGCACTTCAAGTCGGCTTTCGCGGGCCTCGAGCGGCGCTTGGCGGCGGGGCCCTATCTGTTGGGGGACGCCCTGTCCCTGGTCGATATCGCCTGGTACATCTATGGTGGGCGTCTGAGCGGGGCAGGGTATCCGTTGCACCGCCTGCATCCGCGCATGGGGCGTTGGTTCGACGGGCTGGACGGTCGCCCGGAGTTCAACCGGGAAGTTGCGGAACCG
Organism: uncultured Pseudomonadales bacterium; assembly: GCA_964348115.1. Classification (GTDB taxonomy): domain Bacteria; phylum Pseudomonadota; class Gammaproteobacteria; order Pseudomonadales; family Azotimanducaceae; genus Azophilus. Next base: position 5,511 of record CAYGBY010000037.1, on the reverse strand, counting down.
CCGCAACTTGGCGAGGCGAGGGCGGCCATGCACCGGGAACAGGAGGCGCAGGGCGCCACCTTGGCGCAGGTCGCAGGCCTGTAGGAGCGCCAGGATGGTTTTGGTCAATCTTGCCTTGACGCTGATCATCGGGCTGGTTCTGGTCTGGATGCGTCTCGGCAGCCGGCGGCCGCCGCCCCCCATCTACCACTTGGTCAACGCCGTCTACGGGCTGCTGCGGCCTGACTTCCACACCGGCAAGCCGACGCCAAGCCCCCGCATGGCGGACAACCTGCGCTATCCGCCAACGCCGCCGCCTGCCAATGCGGCGAACCGGCATGGCGAGATCGAGATGCTTGCGGACGGCGCCGCCGCCACCCATTGGTACGCCGAAGCCGCCGGCGTCACCTGGCACTTCGTGACCGCGGGGGCGCCGCACCGGGAGGCGGTCCTGATGCTGCACGGGCTGCCCGAATCCTGGTGGGCGTTTCACCATCAAATCGCCGATCTCGCCCGGGACCACTACGTGGTGGCCCTTGACTGCAAGGGCTATGGGCAGAGCGACAAGCGTCTTGACCTTGACTACACCGCTGCGGGCATGGCGCGGGAGACGGCGGTGCTGCTGGACAAGCTGGACATCCATGCCTTCAACCTGATTGCCCATGACCGCGGCGCCGTCATCGCCGACCATATGACCAGCGTCGCATCCCTGAAGGGCAGAATTCTGCGTTACGTGCGCATGCAGCAGTCCTTCAACGAGCCCCACGGGGCGCCGGCGCCGCCGCACGCGATGTTCGCCACCAAGCTGGGCGTGGGCAATTTCCAAAGCAAGGGCATCATCCCCATCATCTATGAGAAGGTGATGCCCGCCGGGCTGACGCCTTCGACCCTGAAACGCCTGGATTACGAATTCAAGTTCAAGGGCGTGGCCAAGGCGGTCAGCCGCTACTTTCAGTTCAACAACTTCGACATAGAACTAAAGGACCGGCACGATTTCCTGTTCGCGCACATGTCCATGCCCATGCTGCTGCTGCAAGGCCGTTGGGATCCCGGGCAGCACCCCGAGGAGTACGCCAACGCACCTGACTTCGTCGCCGACGCCAGGGTGCAGTTCGTGCAGGCCAACCACTTCACCCACATCGAGAATCCCCAGGCCGTGAACCAAGCCATAAGGGGCTTCCTTTCCTCGGCTGCGCCCGCTACGGCGGCGTCCGCGCCGGAGCGGCAGGATCAGTCGCCTGAGGACCTCGCACGGCTTAGGCGATTCGTCGCGACGGCTGCGCCCGCGCCGGAGCGGCGGGATCAGGGCCTTAGCTGATCGCGGTGGAAAGCAGGCGATCAGCCAATGACCCATCTCGTACGCCATGCACGGCGCCTACAGGCGCGGATCCACCGGTTCCGATTCCATCGCAAGGACCGCAAATACGCATTCGTGCACTCGCCTGAGCGGTTCATGCGCAACGAACCGCGCAAGGGCCTCGAGCCCCAGTGCGAATTCGCGCCTCGCCAGCGACCGCTTGCGGCGGAGGCCGCGCTGGCGTAGGCGCACCAGGTTCGCTTCGGCCGTGTATTCGGGGCCATAGATGATGCGCAGATACTCGCGACCGCGGCACTTCACCGCCGGCTGCACCAGCCCGTTGTCTTTCTTGACGACGAATTCCCAAGGCTTGACCACCATGCCTTCGCCCCCCGCGGCGGTCAGGGATTCCCACCAGGCGATCGCTTCATCGCAGCTCCCGCTGTCGGCGAGGTCGACCACCCGGTGGGCCGTCGGCGCCAAAAGGCCGTCATTCGCGCCGAGTTCAGCGAGGCGCGCCATGTGCCAGCCGTGATCCCGACCCGAGTGGACGGCGCCTTCCGTGGCGAGCAGATGGAAGGGCGCGAGACGCAGATCGCCGACGCCGGCAACGGGCCATTCATAGCGCTGGAGTGCGGCGGCGTATTCGGCGACCATCGCCGAGCGTTCCCGCATCCCCTTGAGCAAGATAGAGCAGTCGATGCCGCGCCTGCTTGCCTGCTGCAAGGCGGCTGTCGCCTGATCGAGTCCTAGGCGCGCCGCCTCCGCCACTGGGCGGTAGAACTGGTCGAGCAGGTCGCCGGCCTTCACGGACCAGGGCATGAGCTCCGCGTCGAGGCAGATCCAGCCGGTCGCGAAGGAGTCCCACAGGCCGCAGGCATCGGCGGCGTTGCGAAGACGGCCGAGCAGGGCCTCTTCATAGCCCGCGCCGCCGCCGGCGTCGAAAAAGGTGCGCCCCGTGCGCGTGTAGATCGCACCCGCGCCCTGCCCTTCGACGCCGAAGCGCTTCCGCGCCACATCCTCGTCACGACAAAGCACGACGACGGCCCGTGAACCCATGTGCTTCTCTTCGCAGATCACGCGCTCGACCCTGTTCCTCCGATAGTAGTCGAGGGCTTCGGCGGGATGCTCAAGAAGCCCGTCCATCGCGCTGGTTTCGCAGGGCGACATCGTTGGCGGCAAGTAGATCAGCCAGCGCGGATCGATGGCGTATCGGCTCATCACCTCAAGCGCAGCGGCCGCGTTCTCGGCCCGCACCGTTATGTTCGGCGTGTGCCTGATATTGATCACGCGCTTGCCGCGGACATCTTCGACGTCAAGCAGGTACGGGTCCGCGGCGCTCGCGGGTGCGCTCCGCGGGCGCCTGACAGGTTCGTAGTAGGTCCGCGCCGCAGGAACGGAGACCAGCTCCCGCTCCGGATAGCGCAGCGCCGTCAGGCTGCCGCCGAACACGCAACCGGTATTGATGCAGATCGTGCCATTGACCCACTGCGCTTCGGCCACCGGTGTGTGGCCATAGACGACCGCGGCGTCGCCACGGTATTCGGCGGCCCAGTCATGGCGCACCGGCAGTCCGAACTCGTCGGTCTCGCCGGTGGTCTCGCCGAACAGCGCAAAGTCGCGCACCACGCCGGAGGAGCGGTTCAGGAGGTTCGCCTTCATGCCCGCGTGCGCAACCGCAAGCCTTCCTTTGTCGAACACGAAATGGCTTACCAGTCCATCGATGAAGGCAGCCACGCGCTCGCGGAATTCGGGCGGCTCCAGATCGAGTTCCGCGACGGTGGCGGCGAGGCCGTGGCTCATGCCCACATTGCGGCCGCGCAGCTTGCGCAGCAGCTTGACTTCGTGGTTGCCGGGCACGCATAGCGTGTGGCCGCCGTCCACGGCGTCCATGACCAGCCGCAGGCAGTCGACGTTTCGCGGCCCGCGGTCGATTAGGTCGCCTAGGAAGATGGGGCGACGGCCCTCCGGATGCGCGATCGCGAAGCGTCCCTCGGCACGTTGTACGCGATAGCCAAGGCGTTCAAGCAGGGCCAAAAGCTCGTCGAAGCAGCCGTGCAGGTCGCCGATGATGTCGAACGGCCCGGCGTCGTTGCGCCGGTCCGTCCACAGGCGCCGCCGAACGATCGCGACGGCGTTGATCTCCTCTTGCGACTGCAGCCGGAAGCGGTAGCGGAATCCTTCGCGCCCGAGGCCTCTGATTGAGCGCCGCAGCGCACGCGCTTGGCCGCGCACCACGTGGGAACCGAGATTGCGGTCAGTGCGCATCGCATTGCGGTCCTGGCAGACGCGTTCCGGCAGATCCAGGACGATCGCAACGGCCAAGGCGTGGTATTCGCGGGCAAGGCGCGTGAAGTCGCGCCGATCTTCCGGCCGCACGTTGGTGGCGTCGATCACCGTCAGCAGCCGTGCGGCCAAGCGCTTGCGGGCGATGAACCGCACCAGATCGAAGGCGTCGTTGGTGGCGGCTTGGCTGGTTGGATCGTTGCTCACCATGCCGCGGCAGGCATCCGCCGATATGACTTCCGTGTCGGCGAAGTGCCGGCGAGCGAAGGTGGACTTGCCGGCGCCGGAAACGCCGACCAGCAGCACTAGGCAATAGTCCGGGATCTCTAGCTGCATCGCTGGAAGATCGCCATCTGCGTCGGGGCGCCGTGCGCTGGATCGACATCGCCGACCGGTTCGTGCGTGACCGCATAGCCGTGCGCGGACGCCACCGACGCCGCCCAGGCCGCAAACTCTTGGCGCGACCACTCGAAGCGGTGATCCGAATGACGCAGGCCGCCGTCGGCGAGTTGGGCGTAGTTGACGTTGTATTCCCGGTTCGGCGTGGTGACAACCACGGTTGTCGGCTTGGCATGGTGGAACAGCGCCTGCTCAAAGGCGCCGAGGCGCGCCGGATCCATGTGTTCGAGCGTTTCGATGACGGCGGCGGCGTCGTAGCCGGCGAGCCGCGCATCACGATAGGTCAGGGCGCCCTGCAGCAGTTTCAGGCGCCGCTGCTGAAGCTCGGGCATGCGCTCGAGCCGCAGCCGCCGCTCGACGCGGCGTAGGGCCGTCACAGACTGGTCGACGCCCGCGATCTCGGTGAACTGCGGCAGCGCCAGGAGCGCCTCGATGAGCCGCCCCTCGCCGCAGCCGAGGTCCAGCACCCGCGCGGCGCCCCGGTCCTGGAGGACACGGACGACCGCCCCGATGCGGCGATCCGCGAGCGGCGGCGCAGCGATTCTATCTGCGCATTGTGGATCCAGCCCGGTGTCGCCATTGTCGCGCAGGCGAGCCAGAGCCTCCTCGGTCAGGTTGCGCCTGTGCTTGAGGTAGCGCCGCACGATGAAGTCGCGGTTCGGATGCGCCTCAAGCCAGCCTTCGCCGCGGGCAATCAGCTTTTCCACCTCGTCGTCGCCGATCCAGTAGTGCTTTCTGTTGTCCAAGGTCGGCACCAGGACGTAAAGGTGCGTCAACAGCTCCTTGATGGGCTTGCGGCAGACAAGCCGGACATTGCGATAGCCGCCGGTGGACACATGGGCATCCGGCGGGTCGACTTGCAACTGGTAGCCGAGGGGCTCGAAGAGCTCCCGCAGCGAAGCCTCTGATTCGCAGCGTAGGGCGGCGATGTCGGCCGTCAGCGGCAACGCCTGGGCAACGAGTTCCGGCCGCTCGGAACTGCGCCCGCCGAGCGCACTGCCGAACACGCGGGCGATGGCGACGCTCAGGAAAGACGAGGCAATGTATGGCCGATCGTTGACATAGTCTGCGAGCGCCGCGCCGCGGCTCCGGACCAGAGCGACGGCATCGATCTCGAGCAGCAGCGCCGCCGTGCAGCGCTCCTCGGTGGCCTGCGGGTAGAACACATGCGCCTTGCCGAAGGGCAGGTCGAACGCCTGAAGCCGGGCCGGATTCTTGTGCAAAAGGTAGCCGAGGTCCGTCGCCGGTCGGTGCGTGGTCGAAAGTGTGAGCAGCATGGGTTCATGCAGGCGTGTATCGTGGAATTATAGCCCGCGGTGAAGCGCTGGAATGTGCTGATGGACCTCACCGGTGCGCAGCCATGGGGCCTGCGCCGTCCGCAAAGGTCGCCGCATTGGCTTAAGGAACCTCTGAACAAGTCGCGTTCGCCCAGCGCCCCGCTGTTTGCGGGCGGAGATGGCGTTGCGGCCATGGGAAGGCGACCCGCAGAGCAGGTATTCCACAGTCCGTGCGCCGCGGGGCGCCCTTCGGGAGGGCCTAAAGGGCGCGCT
>CAYGBY010000036.1:0-21624 GCA_964348115.1 uncultured Pseudomonadales bacterium | reverse complement strand
CAGAAAGACAGAGACGATCTGACTCACTGGGAGGCGGAGCGATACCGCGTAGAAGCTAGCAGACAAACGGAAAGGCTCTAAAATATGCACAACTCGATAGAGGGACGTGAGCGAAGGCCCGATTTCCTGTCCATAGGAGCACGGGTATCCGTTTCACGATACACCACCGTCTTTTTGTTAGTTGTGTTTTTTGCAGCGTCATCCACATGGATTTACAACCTGAACAGTCGCAACATTGATTTTGGGCATGTTGATGAATGGCATACGCTGATTCTGGGTTCGAGGCATCTGGACCCATTCTCGAAACCCGTCCCAACCGTTCGTGTTGGAGAAATGAACAGATGGTTTGTGCGGCTTCTCTACCCGGGTGCGATCTACTATATGAACAGCCACATGGGAGGCGATATCCTCCTAACAGGTTGGGAGTATTCAGGTGGCCCTTATTTAGGAAAGCACTTTACTACCGTAGACGCTATTCAGCGCGACCCCAACATTCAGGACTTCGTTTTCTTTATGAGAGTCGCCTTCGGGTTGCTGGCCGTCGGCTGTTTTTGCCTAGTTTTGTGGGCCTTGTTCAGCCGCTTCGGGTTGGCCGCTGCGGCCGTTTACGGAAGTCTGATATTGAGCAGCCCGCTCGTATTCGATCAATTTCTGATGTTTTATTCCGAAACAACACTGTTCGCGATCTTCAACCTAGCGGCATTTCTCTGTCTTCGACGCGAAATGTCGTCGTACCGCATGGCTGCTTACCTTGGCATTCTATCCGCCGCTGCTCTATCCACCAAGATGACTGGCATTATTATCGTTGCTACCTTGTTCGCCTATTTCACATTCAACGTGCAACATCGGCCGCACAAGGCAGAATGGCGTATCGAAATCTATCTCCTGTCTTTTCTGACGTTTCTTGCACTTATCAATTTGCCCAGTGGCTCTATATCTAGTTTCGTCAGTCAAACACTGGTAAATGTCTATCATTACAAGACCGGACACGAGGGCACTGCGGAAGGTGGAGTTGACTTTCTTATGAAAATTCTCCGTCATTTGGGCTATCTTACTGTTGCGTTGTTCTTGGCGGGCCTGCTGTGGCAGGCTAGGTCGCCGAGGCGTCAACTTGCTTGGGTTTACATTCTGGCGATAAGTGTTGTTCTTGTTGTTGGAGGTTTCTCCAATGCGGCGCTATTATTGAAACGCAACCTTGCTTCCGTGTATGTCGTCATGAGTTTCGTCATTGCCATCTGCTTGGGAGATTTTGTTAGGGGATATTTGGCAAACAGGACCTCCTACAAGGTGGTGGGCACCGCTGGTTTGATGTTGGCGTTTGTGGTAAGTGCTGCATCACTTGTCTACGGAATGTCGTCTCTCAGCGACACGTTTTTCGAGAAGAATCGAGAATTCATCCAGAACTGCAACAGTATGGCGACTATCGGCTTGTCGAATGGAGATCTGCAAAGATTGCAGCAAAGCACGAACGTCAATATTGCTACTTTCCCTCGAATTCGCGGCCCTTTCAATGTTTCTACCGACTACGAGGGGTTATTTGGGAAATATCGGGGATATACATGCCTGGTTGTGCGTCGAGAAGGTCAGACCAAACAAGCGACGAATTTCTTTCTTCCAGATAATTATTCTCTAAAGAGTCGCGTTGGAGATTTGTTTCTGTTTGGCCTGCCGGCAGCAACAGGCGGCAGCAGTCCTTGAAACGCGACGGCTCCACAAATGTCTCCACAATCGCCATAATGAGAATTGCTGCGCAAACGGCGCCTGACAAGCTTTGGCCCGGCACAAGCGGTAAACTTCTGAGCGCCAACTGCCGGTAGCATCAAGTCTCATGGGTGATCTCGTAACTGTCGAACGCAGCGGACGCATAAGCACGGTCTCCCTTAACCGTGCCGAGAAGGGAAATGCCCTGAACGGCGCAATGTTGGCGCGGATCATGCAGATTGCCGAAAGCTTCGCGGAGGACGAGCAAACCCGTGCGGTGATTTTTCGCGGCGAGGGAGACAACTTCAGCTTCGGAGCTGACCTGAAGGAGATGGGCGGCCGCGGACAGCCACGCAGCACCCTCATGGTCCGCCGCCGGGCGGAACTGGGTGGACGCATGATGCGGGCCATCCAAGAGATTCCTCAGCCCACCATCTGCGCAATTCAGGGTGTATCCACCGGCGGCGCCACCTGCATCGCCTCGGCCTGCGACCACCGGATGGCGTCAACGGACGCACGCATGGGCTATGGGGAAGTTAAAATCGGCATCAACCTGATGTGGCGCGCTGTCCCTGTCTGCGTGCATCTGGTGGGACCTTCCCGGGCCAAGCAACTGATCATGACCGGCAAGCTGATCCCGGCGGAAACCTTGGCCCAGTGGGGTTTCATCGATGAACTCTGCGGGCGCAAGGACTTGGACAACCTTGCCTTGCGTTGGGCCGAGGAATACGTCGGCCTGCCGCCGATCGCGGTGCAGATGATCAAACGCAGCATAAACAAGGCTGCCGGCGCCCTGGACGAGGCCATCATGCACGCCGACAGCGACCAATGGCTGCTGAGCACGAAAACAGAGGATTTCCGTGAGGCCATCAGCGCCTTCATGGAAAAACGACCCGGAGAATTCAAAGGCAACTGAAAACGCTCTCCGTTGGCAAGCGGGTTTGCTAAACCCCTTTCACGCCGCCCTCACCGAACCCCTGGCCATCAACCTTCACGCAGTCACTCATGCATGTATGTTGCTAATTGGTCACCTTGGCTCTTATAATTAGTCACCATTCCAATGCTAATTGGTCAACCCGATAGCGTTCTGCAACTGGGAATTCACGGCATGTACAAACGGTTATTGACGCAGCGCATCGAAACCGCGCTATCGGATACTAGGGTGGTTCTCATTGCCGGCCCTCGCCAAGCTGGCAAAACGACGCTGGCGCAGGTAATTGCCGGGAGAGACCGCCCTTTTTTTTCCCTTGACAACGCTACCACGCTGGAAGCGGCGCGACAGGATCCAACTGGGTTTATTCGCAGCGTCGACAAGGTGGTCATCGATGAGGTCCAGCGTGCGCCTGACCTGCTGCTTGCCATCAAGGAAAGTGTTGACACTGACCCTAGGCCCGGGCGGTTTTTGCTCACCGGGTCCGCTAACCTGATGACACTGCCCCGCGTTGCCGATTCCCTAGCCGGCCGCATGGAAGTGGCCCGCCTGCTGCCTCTGTCACAGTCCGAGCTGCTGGATCAACCCCCAACGTTTTTGGACCGCGTATTCAGCGGTGAACTTCCCGAAGTTCGACATGCCATAGTCGCAAATGATCTGCTTGAGTCACTGCTGGCGGGAGGTTACCCGGAAGCCGTTGCCCGCAACTCATTCAGGCGTCGGCAGGACTGGCATCTCAATTACATCGACGCCATCGTGCAACGCGACGTCAACGAACTGGCTAACCTCGAGCACACGCAACAGATGCCTAGGTTGATCCAGGTGCTTGCCCATCACTCCGGTGAATTGATCAATTTCTCCAGGGTCGGCAAGATCTTGGGGCTCAGCTACGCCACCATCCAAAGGTATGTTGGTGTTCTTGCGCAGCTCTTCCTAGTATGCACCCTGCCTTCCTGGCATAGCAATCGCCTGAAGCGAGTCACAAAAACACCCAAACTGCATTTTCTGGATTCCGGCCTGCTGGCCGCGGAACGGAACCTGTCTGCGGAGAAACTCAAGCAGGATCGCAATTTGCTGGGTTCTTTGCTGGAGACGTTCGTTTTCTCCGAGCTGCAGAAGTCCGCGAGCTGGCACCAGGACAGGTTCGAGTTTGCGCATTTCAGGGACAAGCAGAAGAATGAAGTCGATCTGGTGATCCGGGACAGGGCCGGCCAGATGGTGGGAATCGAGGTCAAGGCGTCGGCCACGGTTACCGGCCGCGACTTCTCCGGGCTGCGCAAACTCGCCGAAGCACATGCGCAGGAATTTGTAATGGGCTTGGTCCTGCATGACCATGACAGGACGGTTCCCTTTGGGGAGAAGCTGTATGCTGCTCCGATTTCGGCGCTATGGCACTGAACCGGCAGTGGCCGGGCGGCGCATCAGGCGGCGGTGGCGATGGCGCCGTTGGTTGAATCCGTGTACTCGCCATCCCTATAGGCGATTTCCCCGCCGACAATCACCGTATCGATGCCCACGCCGTCCCGCAAGTAGCGGCAACCGTCGCCGGGAACGTCATTGGCATAGTATTCCTGGCCCCGGTCGATGGTCTGCGGATCAAAGATGGTGACATCGGCGAAATAGCCTTCCCGCAGCATGCCCCGGCCCTTTAGGCCCCAGATGTTGGCGGTATCCAAGGTGATTTTCTTGACCGCCTGCTCCAAGCCCAGCGCCTTGCAGTTGCGCACGAACTGGCTGAACAGGTAGCCGGTGTCTCCATAGGTGGAGAAAGACAGGATGTGGGCGCCGCCGTCGCTGGCGCCCAAGTGAACCCTGGGGTTCGCCAGCAGGCGACCGACCACCTCGGCGTCCGTGTGACCCATGTTGGCCGCCAGGAAATGCGCCTGCAGGTCTTCCTCCAGCGACAGGTCGATCATGGTGTCGATCACGCCGCTGTTGCGGGCAGCGGCTATCTCCGCGAGATTTTTTCCCACGAACTTCCGGTTGGCTTCCGTGGTCACTTGGCGCAGCACCAGCTGGCTCCAAAGGGGGGACAGGGCCTCCGCCTCCGCGACCAACTGCCTGCGCTTCTCCTGGTTCCGGAAGGCGGCGAGGATTTCGTCATGGGCACCGAACCGCATGACTTGGTACCAGCCAGGCAGCCTGATGAACAGCAGGCTGGGCACGTCGAAGCAGAAGCTGATGTCGATCGGGCGGGTCTGCACCTGCGGCCATACCCGCGCGCCGCGCTGGAACTGCTCGTCAACCCGGGCCATGACCTTGGCGACACTGTCGCTTTCCGTGGCATTCACGAACAGAGGCGAAAAGGTTGTCGGTATCCTGTGCCTGAGGCTGATTTCCGCCAATTGGTCCACCCGCGCCACCGTCAGGTCCGCATCGTAGAACTCGTGCACGACCTGTAGAATCCGGTTGAAGTCGCTGAGCACCTCGCACAGGGCGTGGAGTTCCCGCTGGTCCGCGTACCGACTGGGCACCGGCTGCAGCGTCTCGTCCATATCGACGAAGCTGGTGGAAAGCCCGACGGCGCCGCTTTCCAGGCACTCCCGAAGCAGCGCCTGCATCTGTTCCACCTCTTCATCCGTGGCGGTGCGCTCCATGGAGGCGTTTCCCATCACCCAGAGCCTGAGCACGCTGTGGCCGACCAAGGGCGCGACGTTGATGCTGAGGTCCCGCTTGATGCGGGCGAGGAACTCCTCGAAGGTTTCCCAGTTCCATTCGACGCCCTCCGTGAACGCCTTGATGGGCATCTCCTCGATCTGGTTGAACATGCCCACCAGCTTCATGCGGTGTTCCGCCCGCAGCGGCGCCAGCGACAGGGAGCAATTGCCGGGCACGATGGTGGTGATGCCGTGCTCGATGGCGGGCTTGGCCCGCCCGTCCCAGAGCAGCTGCGCGTCGAAGTGGGTATGGGGGTCGATAAACCCGGGCGACACGACCCTGCCGGTTGCTTCGATTTCGTTGGCCGCCTCATCCGGGATGCTGCCGACAGCGGTGATTCTGCCGTCCCTGATGCCTAGATCCCCGATGAATCCGGGCATGCCCGTGCCGTCGACGATGGCGCCGTTCCTGATAATGAGATCAAGCATAGTCTTCCGCCTTTTGCCTATACCTATTGTATGAAACTTGGAGCGCATCCCTAACCCTTTCCCAAGGATGGCCCTTGACGTCCTCCAGGGTTGTCGCCCGGCAGGCTCGCATCAGGGCCGAGGCGGCGGCTTGGTCCAGCGCCACTTCGCTGACGCCGCCATTGTCATGTTCAATGGACACGATCAGTTCGGCTATTCCCTCGTGGGCCGCCGCCACCTTGGCATCCTTGATGACCGCCGGCCTCATCAGACGAGCGGCGCCTCGATGAAGATGATGTCACTGGGCAGGATGGGATTGCCCGCCCTTGCGGAGCCCTCAGGCGCCGCCGGCCTCATGAAGACGTGCAGGTTCCAGCTCTGGAGCCGGGCCACCGCTTCCTCCGTCGGCAAATCCGGGAGTTCCCTTGCCGCTATGCTCTCCCAAGTGTCATCGCTCAACGGCAGTATGGATCTGCGTGTTTCCGCCAGTTCAGTCATATCTGGTTCCATTCCCCGCTCATAAGTCGCGACGCCGCTGCCGAACGTATCTCACCAAAGACGATCACGGTATTCGAAGGCGACCCGTCAAGTAAAGTTCCGGTCGCCATGGCCGGCAATTCTCATTTTGCCTCCAACTGCACTGTTCGGCGCTTAACACTTAGCATTTCCGTCTTAATTCCGGCCAAACCGACCGGCAAACCCTTCCTGCGGCGGTGCGGGCGTTCCGCAGCCCGGCTACCGGGCGAGCGTCCACCCCATCCTCCCGTCAGTCGATTTCTCCTGCGACGAGGGCCACTCACGCGTACGCAGCGACAAGCCGCCCCGCAAACTCGCCAGCCTGTGCAACGCCGCCATCTCCATCGTCCGCCTGCGAGGACGCTTCCGGGGCCCGCCTCAATCGCTCATCGGCCTTGGCTGCATCTTGCGCCCACCACGATGGCTGGGCAGCGCCCTTGCGAAGAAGGGCAGGAGAAGCAATAGGAAATACTGGTATCCAGCCAGTGGCACCAGATGGTCCGGCATGGTGCTTGCAAGCGCGATGGACAGCAAGCCGGAACATGCCAGCAAGCCAAAATTCCGCATGTACATACTCGCGTTTGCACGTTCGGCGTCGTTCAGGTCCAATGCGTCGCCCTGCCTCAGCGCGTAGGCGAACATCGCCACAACGACGCCGGCCAGCCATGCCCAAGACGCGCCCAGCATCACGAACATGAGCCGCAGTTGGTCCCCCCAAGTTGCGGCGTCGAGCTCAAAAGGTGCTGGTATCCAGCCATCTGTTATATCCGCAGCGCCAAAGCTGTACACGATGCGCAGCGGAAACACCATCACCAGCAGGCTGGCAACGAGCAGCAGGGTGAGCACCACAGTTACGCCGTCATCAAGGCCGTAAACCCGGCTCCAGCTGCGATGCGCTATCCAGAAGAGGAATAGCTGCGCCGACGCCGCCAGAAAAACGGGAATGTTCTTGAGCGCCAGCACCAGTTCTTCGAAGGACCTGGGAACGTCGTCGACGGAGATCACCAGCAGCGTCACGGCAAAGGCGAAAGCTGCGTCTACGAAGGTCTCAAGGCGGGTCATGGCCAAGCCGCGCAGGCGCATTCCGCGCTCAAGCTGGAGGGTATCGGCAGAGTCTGTCATGTCTTGGATGTCCTGTTAGGCGGAAGGCGTATCGGACATTATGGGCTTGGGGCGATTGGGACGAAAAGCGTGCGGCTAACCACCAAGTGCCTAGCCCAAGGCCAGACGGCCGATGCGGGCGGCGTTTCTGCTGGTGCGCCACAGGCGCGCGGCCATGCACAGGGACACCAAAAACAGGCCGAAAGTCATGCCGGCCCAATAGCCATAGACGCCGTAGGCCGGCCAATGCGCGCCGCCGCGGGCCAGCAGTTCGCCGATGGGCAGGGCGATGGCCCAGTAACCCACCAAGGAGAACATCATGGGCACCCGGGTGTCCTTGTAGCCGCGCAGGGCGCCCGCCAAGGTGGCGTTGGCGTCATCGAAGATTTGGTAGATGGCGATGAACACCAGCAAGTTGGCGGCGATGGCCACCACTTCCGCGTCCGGGGTGAATAAGCCGGCCAGCAAGTGGCGGAACGCGATGAGCAGCAGGCTGGCCACCAGCCCATAGGCCAGCGACATCTTCACCGCAGTGGCCGCAACCCGCCGGGCGCCTGACAGATTTTCCGCCCCCACTTGAAAGCCCACGCGGATGGCCGCGGCGCTGCCGAGACACATGGGAATTACGTAGGTCATCCAGTTCAGCTGCCCGGCAATGCTGTTGGCCGCCATCTGCGCATTGCCGAGACGGGCGACCAACAAGCCGATGACGGAGAACACCGCCGCCTCCAGGAATATGGTGGCGCCGATGGGCACGCCAATCTTCAGAATTCGCCAATTGATGCGCCATCTTGGCAAGATGCCGTCGCGCAAAATCTGCGCGGCGCGAAAGTAGGGACGGCGGGTGACCAGCGCCATCATGCCCAGCTCGCACCACATCACTGCGGCCGTGGCCCAGCCGCACCCCACCCCGCCGAGCTCCGGGAAGCCCAAAGCGCCGAAGATCAGCAGATAGTTCAAGGGCACGTTGAGCGCCAGCGCGAAGGCCGCAATCGCCATGGGCGGCACCGTGTGGCCCAGCCCCTCCGAGCCTTGCCGCAGGGCGATGTAGATCATCGCCGGCGGCATGCCCCAGGAAACGGCCTGCAGGTATTCCACCGCCACCTGCGCGGCGTCCGGCTCCACCCCCATCAGGGTGAAGATGGGGGCGGCGTTGCGGATGATGGCCATGGTGGCCAGGGCGGCGAACAGGGCCAACCATGCCCCCTGCCAAATGATGCCGCCGGACTCCGCCGTGCGCCTGGCGCCCACGAGCTGGGAGACCATGGGCGTCACCGCCATGGTCAGCCCGGTCATGAACATGAACACTGGCCACAGCACCGCGCCGCCCAAGGCCACGCCGGCCAAGTCCACCGTGCTGTAGTGGCCGGACATGACCACATCGGAAAAGCCCGTGCCCATGACGAAAACCTGGGTGGCCACGATGGGGGCGCCGAGGCGCAGCAGGGCCAACGCCTCCTGGCGGAAGTTGGGGACCGGCGCGGATTGCGCAGGGGCGGCTGCGCCAAAATTCATGGGCACTCTCCATTGCGTTTGGTGGGCCGCTGCATCACGCTGGCCGCACAGCCCGCATAATGCACCAAGCCATGCGCTGCGCAAGCTATCCGGCAGCAGTTCAGCGGTGGGCAGACTGTGGAGTTCCCGCCGCGCTGGGCAAACTGGCCGTTCGCGCCAGACGGTCGGCGCAGATGCGCCGAAACTCGTCAGGATCCTTGACGCGAACAGGACGCCCCTGGCGCGCTTGAATGGCGGCCGCGAGCCTTGACAGCCAAAAAGCCAAGGCGGCGCAGCACATGAAGGCCGGGAAGGCGGTAAGCTCCGCCGCCGTCAGCCGGCGCACTTCGCTGTAGGCCGCCAGCAGGGCTTTGACGTGCGCTTCGTGCAGGCGCTTGTCCGTATGGTTGCACCAGTCGTTGGCGGCCACGGCCAGATCATAGACCAGATAGCTGGCCGCGGCGTGGTGGAAGTCCAGCAGGCCGGTCAGGGCTTCCCCGTCAAACAGGACGTTGTCGCGAAACAGGTCGCCGTGGATCAGCCCCCAGGGCAAAGCCGCCGTCTCGGCCTGCCGCAGTACCTGCAGCGCCGGCTGCAGGCAGGCATCGAGTAGCTGGGCGTCTGCGGAAGTCAAGTGCGGGTGGACGGCGGCGGCCTGCTGCTGCAGCCAAGCAGCGTCTCGGGGGTAGGGGGGCGTGGCCTGGAGCAGCAGCCCTGCGGCGGCTTCGTGCAGTTCGGCGATGGCTTTGCCCAACGCCTTGATTTGGCCCTTGGTGGGCGCGTCCGGGTGGGCGCCTGGCAGCATCGGGGTCAGCAGCACGGCCTTGCCGTTCAGCCCGACATGCGCCCGCCCGTCCTTGGTGGCCACTACCGGGGCCACAGGCAGGCCGGCGTCTTGGCAACGACGCAGCAGGGGGACCAGCAGGCCGCCGCTGTAGGAGGGCTGCTCCTGAACGGTGAGCACCCACTCGGCGTCCGTTCCTTGGCGCCGGGTGCGCACAAAATAGTTGGTGTTCTCTATGCCCAGGACAGCGCGGCGATAGTCCACCAAGGCACCCAGATCATACTGGCCAAGCAGCGCCTCCAGATCTTCACGTCCAAGATGGGTGATCGGGTTCATGGAGCCCTCAGCTAGGGAGCGCGAGGGGGAACCCCCTCGCAGGCAAAAGCCTCAGCCGGGGAGCGCAAGGGGGCATCCCCTCGCAGGCAAAAGCCTCAGCCGGGGAGCGCAAAGGGGAATCCCCGCGCACGCCAAAGCGGCAGCCGCGGAGCGCACGGGGGGAGCCCCTCGCAGGTAAAGACTTCAGCCGGGGAGCGCAAGGAGGAATCCCCCCCACAGATAAAGCCCGAAAACCAGAGAGCGCGAGGGGAACCCCCCTCGCAGGCAAAGCCCCAAATCCAGCGCCAGCATCACCGCCCTTGATGCAATATGCAGCCTAAAACTCGACGATCACCCAAGTGGGCAGCAGCATGTCCGCCTGCTCCAGATCCCCGAAGCCAGTGGTTTGGTCCCGCGGGTACAGGTAGTAAGGGCGTCCCCATTTGGGGACGATCTTCACCATGCGCAGGTTGCCGTTTTGGCGGTACTCGTAAATGGTGCGCTCCTCGTCGGCGATGATGGTGACGTCAGGACCACGCAGTTCATCCTCCGGAGTGGCGGGGTGGACGCTTGCCGCCAGGCACAGCAGCAGCGCCGTCAGCATGATGGCGGGGCGGCGCGGCGCGGCGGCGCGGTTTGCCAATTGGCTCTGTGCGGGCCACACTGTTCGTCTCCTGTTGCGAAGGGTTTCCGATGGGTTCAATAGTGTCAGAGACCGCGACGAACGACAAACCCGTAATTCTGGTGGACGGTTCCTCCTACCTGTTCAGGGCCTACCACGCCCTGCCGCCGCTGACCACCACGGATGGCGTCCCCACCGGGGCCGTCAGGGGCGTCATCGCCATGATCCGCAAGCTGGAGAAGGACTACCCGCAAAGTCCTCTCGCCATCGTATTCGACCCTAAGGGCAAGACCTTTCGCGACGACATCTACCCGGACTACAAGGCCAACCGCCCGTCCATGCCAGAGGATCTGCGCCAGCAGATAGAACCCATCCATGAGATCATCCGGGCCATGGGCCTGCCGCTGCTCATTGTGGCTGGCGTGGAGGCCGATGACGTGATCGGCACCCTGGCCGCCCAGGCCACCGCCCAGGGTCGTGCGGTGCTCATCTCCACCAGCGACAAGGACATGGCCCAACTGGTCAGCGAGCACGTCACCTTGGTCAACACGATGGGCAAGGAGGGCGAGCAGTTCATGGGGCGGGAGGGGGTGGTGCGCAAGTTTGGCGTGCCGCCTGAGCTGATCATCGACTACCTGGCCCTGATGGGCGACGCCGTGGACAACATCCCCGGGGTGCCCAAGGTGGGGCCGAAGACCGCCGCCAAGTGGCTGAACAAGTTCGGCTCCCTCGATGGGGTGATGGCGGCGGCGGATCAGATCAGGGGCAAGGTCGGGGAAAGTCTGCGTGAGCATTTGCAGCAGTTGCCAAGGTCGCGCAGGCTCACCGCCATCAAGTGCGATGTGGAGGTGGGCGTGCAGCTAGCGGACTTGGCCCATCAGCCGGCTGACAAGGAGGCCTTGCGCAAGCTGTTCCGACGCTTGCAGTTCAATAGCTGGCTGGATGAGTTGGGGGGCGTGGCCAGGCCGCCGCGGCAGCGCGACTATGAGTGCGTCACCACGGAGGCCGCCCTCGACGAATGGATCGCGCGCCTTAAGCAGGCGGAGGTGTTCGCCTTCGATACCGAAACCACCAGCGTCAACTACATGCAGGCGGAGTTGGTGGGCATATCCTTCTCCGTTACGCCCGGACGCGCCGCCTATGTGCCGGTGGCCCATCGCTATGCCGGGGCGCCGGAGCAACTGCCGCTGGCCCTAGTGCTGAAAAAGCTCAGTCCCCTGCTGGAGGACGCCAACAAGGCCAAACTGGGCCAACACCTGAAATACGACATCAATGTTCTGTCCAGGTTCGGCGTGCAGGTGCGGGGCGTCGCCTATGACACCATGCTGGAGTCCTACATTCTGGACAGCACCGCCACACGCAACCACAGCATGGATGACTTGGCCAGCAAGTACCTGGACATCCAAACCATCCACTATGAAGACGTAGCCGGCAAAGGCGCCAAGCAGCTCAGCTTCGACCAAGTGCCCCTTGAGCAGGCCAGCGACTACGCCGCCGAGGATGCGGACGTGACCCTGCAGCTGCATCGCAACCTTTGGCCCAAGCTGGAGGCCGTGCCCAGCCTGACCAAGGTTTTTAAGGACATTGAACTGCCGCTGATCGACGTGCTTGCGCGCGTGGAGCGCAACGGCGCCTTGTTGGACCCTGCGCTGCTGAAGCGGCAAAGCGGCGAGCTGGCCGTGCGCACGACGGAGTTGCAGGCCCTGGCCTGGGACTTGGTGGGGGACCGCTTCAACCTCGACAGCCCCAGGCAGCTGCAGGAGATTCTCTTCCAACGCATGCAGCTTCCGCCTCTGCGCAAGACACCTAAGGGGCAGCCGTCCACGGCGGAGCCGGTGCTGCGGGATCTCGCCAACATGGGCTTTGAACTGCCTACGGTGATCCTGGACTATCGCGGCTGCAGCAAGCTGAAAACCACCTACACAGACAAGCTGCCGCTGGATGTGGACCCCAACACCAAGCGCATCCACACCTCCTACAACCAGGCTGGCGCCGCCACCGGGCGCCTTGCCTCCAACGACCCCAACCTGCAGAACATCCCCATCCGCACGGCGGAGGGCCGCCGGGTGCGCCAAGCGTTCATCGCCCCGCCGGGAAGGTGCATCGTGGCGGCGGACTACAGCCAGATCGAGCTGCGCATCATGGCCCACCTGTCACGGGATGAGGCCCTTCTGGCGGCCTTTGCGGCCAATGCGGACGTGCATCGGGTAACCGCCTCCGGCGTATTCGGGGTGCCCTTGGAGCAGGTCAGCGGGGAGCAGCGCCGCCAAGCCAAGGCCATCAACTTCGGCCTGATGTACGGCATGTCTCCGTTCGGCATCAGCCGCCAGTTGGGAATCGATCAGAAGCAGGCGCAGCGCCACTACGACGACTACTTCAAAAGCTATCCCGGCGTGGCCCGCTACATGGACGAAACACGCAAGCTGGCCCACGAGCAGGGCTTCGTTGAGACGGTATTCGGGCGCCGCCTGTACCTGCGGGAGATCAACGCCCGCCGTGCCCGGCAACGCCAGGCGGCGGAGCGCACGGCCATCAACGCCCCCCTGCAGGGCACCGCCGCGGACATCATCAAGCGCGCCATGCTCAGCGTGGATGCCTGGCTGCGGACCAGCGGCGTCGATGCCCTGATGATCATGCAGGTGCACGATGAACTGGTTTTCGAAGTGGCGCAGGACGCGGTGGAGACATTGGTTGAGGCTGTGCGCGAACGCATGTCCGCCGCCGGGGACCTAGCCGTGCCCCTGCTTGTGGACTGCGGCGTCGGCGCCAACTGGGATGAGGCGCACTAGGCTGCGGCGCAACGCACCCCCGTTGCCGATCCGCCCTATCGACTAAGTGCTAGTGTGCTGTTGGAAACCGCGCCTTAACCCCCCGCTATCGCGGCCCCTGCCCATCATCTATCTTGATGTAGGCGCCGGTTACTGCGTTGGACGCAGGGGACAGGAAGTAGAGCAGGGTGCTGTCCATTTCCGCCGGGTCGCAGATGCGCTTGCGCGGGAAGTGCTGGGTGATGTCCCCCATGCGCTGCAGCATCCCGTCCATCATCTCTGAGGAGAAGGCGCCGGGCGCGATCGCGTTCACGTTGATGTTGAAGCGCGCCCATTCCACGGCCAGACACTCCGTCATGCGCACGATGGCGGATTTGGTGATGGAGTACAGCGCCGCTCCGTTGCCGCTGTAGTTGAACCCGCCGACCGAGGAGATGTTCACCATGCGTCCAGGCCGCTTGGCGGCGATGAGCCGGCGGGCAATTTCGCAGGAAAGGACGTAAGGCCCCCTCAGGTTGGTGTCGAATACATCGTCTATGAGCTGCAGGGACATCTTGTGCGCCCGCTGCGCATCCGGGATGCCGGCATTGTTGATCAGGATGTTGATGGGGCCTAGGGCGTCCTCGGCGCGCTGCACACAGTTCAGGATGGAGTCGTTGTCCCGCATGTCCAGCGCGATGGGTTCGGCAACCCCGCCGGCGGCGCGAATCTCCTCCGCCAGAGCATGCAGCCGCGCCTCCCGCCGCCCAGTCACGGCCACCTTGGCCCCGCAGGCGGCAATCACCTGGGCGAAGCGGCGCCCCAGCCCGGAAGTGGTGCCGGTCACCAATGCCGCTTGGCCGCTTAGGTCGTTGGATGTGTTGGGAAGGGGGTAGTCCGCCATGGGGCCTCGCCTGCAGATGGGATGGGCAGCATATCAGTTTGCGGGAAGGGGTGCCGCGTTGCGGCGGGCCGGCGAACCGCCAGGGGCGGAAGGACAAGCCCGTGGAGATATCCGCATTCGACTCGGCGAACCGCCAAGTCGGCTAGGCCGCCAAGGGCGGTTCGCGCATCAGGCGGTGAACCAGGCCAGCAGGGTCCAGCCCAGGGCGGCCAGGATGGCGGCGACGGAGGCTTGGGGGATTTGCGTCTTGACGTGATCCATCAGATCGCAGCCAGTGCACATGGAGCTCAGCACCGTGGTGTCCGAGATGGGGGAGCATTGGTCGCCATAGACGCTGCCGTCCATGACCGCGGCGAAGCATAGGGTCATGAACAACTCCGGGTGGGAAAGGCCGCTGCCCGTGGCCACCGCCCAGGCCAGGGGCATGGCCAGCGGGAAGGCTACGGCGTAGGTGCCCCAGCTTGTGCCTGTGGAGAAGGCGATGACGATGGTCATCAGCTGCAGCAGCACCGGCAGCAGAAAGTAGGGGATGGCCGTACCCAATTGATCGACCAGAAAGGCGGCCCCGCCGATTTCCGTGGTGATGCCGCCTACCGTGATGGCCAGCAGCAGGATCACCGAGCCCAGCACCACGCCCTTGATGCCTTCGTGGAAGCCGCCCATCAGGTCGCTGAGCTTCATGCCCCTGGCCAGGGCCATGCCGGCGGCCAGCAGCAGGGCGGCGGCGAAGGCCCAATGCACGTTGGGCGAGCCGCTCCATATGAAGGTGCCGATGGCGATGCCGATAAGCGCCGCCAGAGGCAGAAAGAACTCCGCGACCTTGGGTGTATAGCCCTGCGGCATCTTGGCCGTCTGCAGCTCCTTGGTGCTCAGAGGGGCGGCGCCCGGGGCGTCCAGGGCGCCGGTCGTGCGGGCCCGCTGCATGGCCGCGCCAAGCTGCTTGCCCAGAAAAACCGGTTTCTCCACACTGATCAGGAAGGTGCCCAACACGGCGAAGATGGCGTAGAAGCAGAAGGGCACGCTTTGGAAGAAAAACGCGATGCGGTCCGTCTCCGTAGCAAGAAAACCCACCCCAGCCACGAAGATGAACGCCTGCACATAGCCCGGCCAAGCGTTGAAAGCCAGTTGCGAAGCGATGGGGGAGGCGGTGGAGTCCACTATGTAGGCCAATTCCTCGTGGCTGACCCGCTCCTTGTCCGCGATGGGCTTCACGGTGGTGCCCACCAGCACGGTGCTCATGGTGCCGCCTTGAAAGAAAATGACGCCCAGTGTCCAGGAGGCGAGCTTGGCGGTCCTTGGCCCCCGCACGAAGCGCCGCGTCATGAATTCCGCAAACGCCAAGGCCGCGCCGGTGCGCGACCAGACGCCCATCAAGCCGCCCAGCAGCCATAGGTACAGCACCAGAATGCCGGCGGCGCCAGTGGTGGCCAAAGACGGTATCAGCACTTGGCCGGTGATGTCGTACTGCGCCAGTATCAGGGCGCCGGAGACGATGCCGCCCAGGAGCGAGGTCACCGGCTCCCGGGTCAGCCAGCAGAGCAGCACCGCCACCAAGGCCGGCAACAGAGACCAGTAGCCCCAGTGACGGGAGGCGGTGAGCTGGTGGTACTGCGTTTCCGGCTGGCCGTCCCGCAGCACAACTTTGGAGACATACTCCACCGTTGCGGCTGGCGCCTCCTGCAGCTGCGCCACCCGCTCCGGGTGCAGCGCCGCCTCGGCGAAAGGCGTGGGCGTAAACCTTACGGCGTCATTCTGCCGCATGAAGTACAGGCCGTCTGCGTCTTCAAGCACATCCAAGGCCGTCTGGTTGACTGTCCAGGTGGGCGTCACCAAGGCGCCGATCAGCCCGGAAGCGAGCATGGCCGCGGCGAAGGCGATGAAGTTGCGAATGCCCGGCGTGATGCGTCCCACTTGCGATTGCCTGCTGCCGATCAGGAGTTGGCGAGTTTAGCGCACATTCACGCCGCCCCGCCCCCAAAGGATGAGAATGAGCAAGCTGGGCAGCCAGGGTATGATGCGCTCAAACGGATCTCCCGGCAGGTGGGCGGCTTGGGACAGCAGGCCATCGGAGGCCGGCGCCGCGCCCAAGGCGTAGAACAGCACGGTGGTGGCGAACCCGGCCAGCATGCTGGCCAGCGCCACAGGGCCGCTGAGCATCCGTCCACTTACCCGCCACAGCACCAGGGGCCCGAAGGCGGCGCCTAGGGCCGACCAGGCGAACAGCACCCGGTTGAAGATGCTGTCCGGCAAACTCAGGGTGAGCGCCACCGCCAGGGTGGCCACGGCGAAGGTGGCGCCGCGGGAGATGAGCAGCTCCTTGCGCGGGAAATGCCGGTTGACCCCCAAGTCATGGGCCACGGCGCCGGAAGCGGCCAGCAGGATGGAGTCCACCGTGGACATCACCGCGGACAGGGTGGCCGCCACCACGATGCCGGCCAGCACGCCGGGCAAGTGCTCCGCCGCGGCCCGGTAGAACAGCACTTCACCAGTGACCAGATCTGGAAACAGGGCCCGTCCGGCCAGCCCCAGCACGGCCATGCCCGATATCACCACAACGCCCCAACCGAACACAATGGCGAAACCCCGCCGCCGCTCCCGTTCATCCTTGACCGCCATCAGGCGGGCCAGCAGATGGGGTTGACCCAAGGTGCCCAATGACATGCCGATGACCCCCAGCACAAAGCCCGCCAACACCAAGCCCGCATGGCCGCCGGTGATTTCCAGGTAGGCCGGCGGCATGGTCTGCGCTAGGTTGCTCCAGGCCGCGCCGGGCCCGCCCACGGCCACCAAAGCCGCAATGGGCACGCCGATGGCCACCAGCATCATGACGGCCGCCTGCAGGGTGTCCGTGACGGATACCGCCCAAAAACCGCCCAATAGCGAATAAATAGCCACGATCAGCGCCCCGAGCACCACCGCCTGCCCCACCGAAAGGGCGAAGTGCTCCGCCAGCGCCTTGCCGGCGGCATCGAATTGCGCCGCGATGTAGAACACGAAGCAACCGACGATCAGCAGCGCCGCCACGGCTGCCACCGGCCCCCGCCAACGCTGCGCGGCATCCTGCAGGATGAAGTCTGTGGCGGTTAATTGGTTCTGGGCCGCGGATTCCCGCCGCAGCCGCGGCCCAAAGTACAGCCACACCACCGCATAGCCCGCCCAAATGCCCGGCGCCATCCAGAGCGCGCTCAAGCCCGTGGCGTAGACAAAGCCGGAAAAGCCCAGCAGCACCCAAGCCGAGGAGGTGCTGGCTGCATAGGAAAGCCCGGCCACGAAGGCGCCGAGTCCGCGCCCGCCCAGGAAGAAGTCCGCTTCGCTGCGGTTTCTGCGCGTAGCCCACAGGCCGATGCCCAGCAGCATCAGCTTGTAGAGGATAAGGGTGGCTAGGACGACGCCAGCTGTGCTCACCGCGCCCAGCCGCCTACACCAACCAGCACACCCCTTAGCGCAACAGCCCGCCCATGGCGCCCAGCCGCTTGGTGAGTCACAAAATGTTCTCCCTTTGCAACGAACTGTCCGCCGATCTGGCAGCTTGGCGGCGGGGCCAACAGCACACTAGCGCCCCTGTTCGCCCGGCGCACAGCCCCGTCAACCGGGCTGCATCGCCGGACGAACGCAGCGGCGCCCCGTGGAGCCCTCAGCCGGGGAGCGCGAGGGGGCCACCCCTCGCAGGTACAAGGCCCGCCGGCGCTCAGAAGCTGTAGCTGACGCTGCCGCCGATGATGCGCGGGTGCGGGCGCAGGCGGAAGCCGCTGACGCCGAAGTTCTCCTGGGTGCCCGTGAAGTAGGTCTTGTCGGTCAGGTTCTGCACGTACACCGTGAAGCGCAGGCTGTCCATGTCGAAGCCCCCGCGCAGGTTCACCACCCCGTAGTTGGGGGTGCGGAAGGGGAAGCTGCCGAAGGTGGCGATGGAGTTGCGAGACAAGCCGCCGTTGGGGGAAGGGCCGTCCGTTTGCTCGTAGGTCAGCGCCTCCACATCGGAGAACTGGCCATCCCGATAGATGTACTCCGCCTGCACCCAGGCTTCGTGAGCAGCCATGGGGAAACGATACTCGGCAACCGCGTTGAAGGTGAATTCCGGGGCCTTGGGTATCTCCAGGCCTTGCAGATTCACCTTGAAGCCGCCGGTGATTTCGGCCACGGTGTCGCTGGTTATCTCGGTGTCCAAGTAGCCGAAGCTGCCGCTCAGGGTGAGGCGCTCCGTCACCGCCGCCAGCATCTCCACCTCCAGGCCGAATGCCTCGGCATCCTCAATGTTGATGGTCTGCTCGAAGTTGGAGGAAAGATCTCCGGGTGTCAGGAAGCGGAAGGACTCCATCTGCAGGTCCTCCCAACTGAGGAAGAAGATGGCGCCGTTCAGCAGCATGCGCCCATCGAGCAGCTCGCTCTTGAAGCCCAGCTCGTAGTTCCATAGCTGCTCCTTGTCGAAGGGCACCACGAAGGCGGGCTGCCCGTCCGCGTTGGTGTTGTTGCCTACGGAGTTGCCGCCCGCCTTGTAACCCTTGGAGATGTTGAGGTACAGGTTCAAGTTGTCCGCCGCCTGGTAGGTGACTACGGCGCGGGGGGCGAAGTCGGTGAAGTCCTCCTCGGCGTGGACAGCGGGCCTTGGCACATTGCCGAAGGTGGCGAAGAAGCTGTCCCCTTCGTTGACAAACGGGGCAATGCCGAAGGCGGTCAAGTCGTTGCTGACCTCATCCCGGGTGTAGCGGCCGCCGATGATGAGGTCCAGCCGCTCCGTGGCGTGGTAGTTGAAGTCCGCAAAGGCGGCGAAGCTCTCCACCGCCCACTTCTTGTTGTTGCGGGCCAGGCCTAAGCCGGCTGGAAAGGGCGGCAGCCAGCCAACGCCGCCAACTGTGGCGGTGGCTTGACTGGACGTGGCCACGTCGTTGTCCTGCTTCTGCACATCGTCCGCATACAGGGCCCCGAACACCATGTCCACATCGTCCCGGGCGATGTCCAAGCGCAGCTCCGTGCTCCAGGACTTGCCGTCGTAAGTATTGGTGCGCTGCAGCGTGTCTGCGCCGCCGGCCAAGTCGTTGTCGAACAGGCGGGTGGTCTTGGCGTCTATAAGGCCGGTGATCCAAGTCAGGGAAGCCTGCTCGCTCAGCGCGTGGGAGACGTTCAGGATGGCCGCGGTGGATTCGTTGCGGGTCATCTCCGGCAAGTCGTGGCTGAGGGTGTTCTGGTTGCGTGGCCAGAAGCCCGTGCCGGGATCCACGGCGCCGTTGGCCAAGCCGAAAGTGTCTATGGAGTCTATGTCCAGCACGCCGGAGGGCACGTTTTCGTCGGCGTCCTGATCCTCATCCGTATAGACGATGGTGGCCAGCATCGAGGTGCGTTCGCTCAGATCCGCGGCGGCGTGCAGGCGGAAGAACCGGTACACATGGCCGCTGCCGTCAGCCCCGTTGGGGGTGAAGCCGTTCTCCGCCGCGGCCGGGCAGTCCGCAGCGCTTGCGCCCCTAGCGCAGGCGTTCTTCACGAAGCCGTCGCTATCCTCCAGATAGCCGACGCCGCGCAGTCGAAAGACGTCTGACACCGGCACGTTGGCAATGGCGGTGAAGCTGTACATCTCCCCGGCGCCTTCGTAGTTCTCCGCGCCTAGGCTGACCTGCCCGGCCATTTCGTCCGTGGGTTTGTTGCTGACCAAGTTCAGCGCCCCGCCCAGGGCATTGCGGCCGAAATAGGTGCCTTGGGGACCACGCAGCACCTCCACGCGCTGCATGTCCGGCAGCATGGGGTTGGCCACCTGGTTGGGCACCGAGGCCACGCTGAACTCATCCAAGTAGATGCCCACTGAGTTGACGAAGGCGTTCTCCCCCGACACTAGGTTGTTCACCCCGCGCACGGCGATGCCCAGGCCCCGGCTGCCGACTTGCCCGTCCTCCGTAAAGCCCACGTTGGGGGTGAGCGCCAGATAGTCGATGGCGGATTTTATGTTGCCCTGCTCGATGCGCTCCCCGGAAAACACGGAAACGCTGATGGGCACCTCCTGCACGTTCTGCTCCCGCCGCTGGGCGGTGACGATGATCTCCTCCAGCACGCCCTCCTGCGCCAGCACGGGGGGCGCAAAGGCCGGCGTGGCGGCGAACAAGGCGACTAGCGGGAAAGAAACAAACCGGAACAAGCGGCGGTCCTGCATGATGGAGACTCCTAAGGCTGTTGTTGGCTTTCCGAAGCAAGGCCCGGTGGGGCTATTTTCAACGACATGCGAGTGTACGCGCCAATTGGGGGCATTTGCAAGGCTGCGTCTTGCTCCATGAAAGATGATCCTGAACGAGGTGCGTGATTCGCACGTGACCTAAGCCTGAACGGTTTGGGTTTGGGAGCATCGGAGGAAGGAGACCGATCCATGAACATTGAGTCCATGCGGATTAGATCGCACCGCAGTTTCGCCGTCGATGAGGCCCCGCTTCCGCCCGCCGCGGCAGAGCGCCTGAAAAAGTTGAACAAGTACGACGATCTCCGGGCCAACGGCTGCGCCGGCGCGGTTCCGGAATAAGAATTGCCGGCAGGTGCTTTCGTTGTCGGTTCCGTGCGCCGCAGGCGTCAAGGACTGGCGGCGCATCTTCAACTCAGCAGGGCGGTGACCGTCACGCCGATGAAGGTGGCGATGGCGTAGCCGAATATGCCGCACATGATGCCGGGCGTGATCAGGTGCAGCCAGCCTTGGGAGCTGGCGATGGCGGCGGTGGGCGCCGGCCCCACCAAGGCGGCGCCGGAGGCCACCACGGCTTGGGGCAGGTCTATGCGCAGCAGCTTCGCGGCAGTCAGCACCAGGGCGAGATGAACCGCCAGGATCAGCAGCCCGTAGATCAACAGGATGGGCGCACTGGTGAGGAACAGGGTGGCGTCCGTGCCCGCGCCCACCACAGCGAAGAACAGATACATCAGCAGCATGCCCAGCTCGAAATCCCCTTTCAGGCTGCGCAGGGTCTTGGGGAAAACATTGGCGGCGGCGACGGCCAGGATGGTGATGACGAGGATGGCGTAGCGCTCCACGCCCAGCAGCACGCAAACCGCTTCCGCCAGCCAGCAGATGAACCAACTCAGCGCCAGCGCCCCGGAAATGTGGGTGAGCCTGAATTCACCCGGCGATGCCGCGGCCCCGCCAGGCCGTCGCCCAGACTCCAAGGCTGACGGCCCTTTCCCCTCATCGCCCCCCGGCGATGCTGCGGCCCCGCCAAGCCGTCGCCCAGACGGCTTGTCTGGCCCGCCTTGGGCAGGCGTCTCCTCAAGCGGCTGGATGTTCGGGGAAGTCGCCGGCTGCCCGTCGGGCTTGAGCCACCGGGCAAGGAAACCCATGGTTGGCAGGGCGACCAAGCTTGCCAGCGCCAGTATGCTCACCAGGCTGCTGGCGCTCAGGGTTACGGAGAATTCGGTGTCGCTCATCTCCACCGCTTCGGAAACCGCCACCATGTTCACCGCCCCGCCGATCCAGGCGCCCGTG